>NZ_WLYK01000011.1 GCF_009707545.1 Nakamurella alba
GCACGGTCGGAGTCGACATCCCTTTCCAACAGCGCTCCGTCACCCTGGGCCGCACCACCCCCGCGACCCCCGGCCTGTTCGCCCCGGTGCTGCAGCACTCCGAGTTCACCGCATGGCAACGGGAGGACGGCCGCATCGTCCTGGGCACCGGCCTCATCGGCCGCGACACCGTCCACCTGGCACCCGGCGCGCTGGCCGACCCCGACGTCCGCCGGCACCTGCGCGCCAACCGGCACGCCACCCGCATCCGCCCCGACCTGACCGGCACCGCCACACACATCCCGGACACCATGCGCTGGTACCCACCCGATCGCAGCGAACTCACCCGGGCGCTGAAAGCCCTGCACCGTGCGATCCCCGCCACCAGCAGCGTGAAGATCGAACATGCCTGGACCGGCATCCTGGACACCACCCCCGACGCCCTCCCGGTCCTGGACACCATCGAGGACGTCCCCGGTCTCACTTTCCTGGCCGGCATGTCGGGCCACGGCATGGCCATCGGACCCGTCACCGGCAACATCGGCGCCCACCTCGCCCTCGGCAAGGACACCGGCCACGACCTCACCGCCTTCCGCTACCGGCGCTTCGCCACACGCCGCAAGGCATCTGCATCCCGGCCGGGCTGACCGATCCAGCGAGATCCGTTGCCGGTGAACCGTTTCAGCGGCCTGCTGGTTGACGATCTTCGCGACACTGTTGTACGGTCCTGCTGTCAAGAGTTCCAGCGACAAGCCCTGGCTTGCTGGACGGCAACCCTCACGCTGTGGCGGGGTGCCCCAGGTGAGGACACGGCCCGGACGGATCGTCAGGGTCAGCACAGCCGATCGAGGGGATCCGACGTGACGCACCAAGTACCGCTGGGCATCTGGGCCTGGTGTGCTGTCCGCCGCCGTCATGTCGATCTCGGCCGCGTGCACAGCGCCGGCTGTCGGTCCTGACCCTGCCGGGCCCTTTGTGGCCCGAAGCGTTCCGGCCCGTGCGGCATCACGACGGAGCGACGCCGTCCTGGTGACCTTCCGAACTTGATATCCCCTGTTCTGCATCGGATGTCAGGCCATCCTGCGCACCCGACGGAACACGTCCGGCATCGACTTCGAGTGCGATGCCGGTCTGCGGCCGCCCAGGGCACAGGCGGGACGGTGGCCGCACGGCGCCGCGGGATCGGCGGAACCCGCGGCGCCCCCGTCCGGCGATCTCCGGCGGACACCTACCGGAGACCCCGGAGCAAGGGCAGCAGATCACTTCCCTGACGGGTGATCTCGTCACGGTACGGCGTGTCCGAGAGGATGAAGGTGCTGATGCCGAGATCGGCGTAGCGGCACAGGGCGCCGGCCACGTCGTCGGGCGACCCGACGAGCCACGAGGCGCCCGCGCCGATGCCGCCGGCCAGCGCGGGCGCGGTGTACAGGTACTCGTCCACCACCTCCGAGCGGTCGGCGAGCCGGCGGAGCCGCTGCTGGCCAACGGCTTCCGCCCACCCCCCGCTCGAGGTCGGCGACAGCGCCATCGCCGCCACACGCGCCCGGGCCACCGCCCAGGCCTCCTCCGTCGTGTCGCGCACGACCGTGGTCACGCGCAGGCCGAACGCCAACGGCCGGTGCACCCGTCCGACATCGACCTGCAGCGAGCGAAGTGTGTCGATCCTGTCCGCCACGGCGGCCAGTGGTTCGCCCCAGAACAACTGCACGTCGGCCTCCGCGGCGGCGACCCGCGTCGTCCTTGCCGGAGATCACGTTGACCCGGACACGCCCGCCGGTCAGTTCGTCCAACGTGGCTGCGGCAGAGGCGAAGTGAGCCGGTTGCCAGTATCCCGGTCGGGTGGCGATCAGCGGTTCGAAGGTATCGGTGCGGGCGGCGAGCGCGGTTGCGACCGTGAAGGTGTCCGGGCGCCCCCACCCGGTCCCGATCAGTGCACCCTGCCAACCGGACCGCTCCACCGCACGTGCCTGGTCGGTCAACACCTCCGTGCTGTTGTGGTCGGCCGACACCGGATCACCGCGGTGGCCCGGCCGGGCGATGGCCATCGGTGTGGTTCGGCTCGCAATCCCTTGCAGGTGAACCGTTTCACCACACGTTGGTACTTGCGCGCCGGAGAAGTACTGATATACGGTCGATTTCGGTCACGAGTTCCAGCGACAAGCCCTGGCTTGCTGGACGGCAACCCTCACGGATGTGGCGGGGTGCTCCAGGTGACGACCGGGTGCGGACCGGAAGAGCCGGTCCGTGCAAGCACAGCCGAGAGCGCCGTACGCCGCGAACCGTCAGGAGTCCTCGTGGACGAGCACCGTGCCGCCGCAGGGCATGTCGCCGGCACCTGGTCCCGCCGCCGCCACATCGACCTGGGACGGACGCAGAGTGCCTTCTGTTGTCGCTGACGAGCACCACTCGTCAGCGCAACCCCGCACCCCCGGGGAAGCGACAGCCCGACGGCGATCCCGTACCAACGGGAGGCGCCGCTGTCCCGACCGGAGTCGAACATGCTGCACAGCAGATCCTTTCACGACAGTTTTCCCTACGGCAGTTCCACTGACACGCCCCTGCGCGAGGCGAACCGCCGGTTGACCGGCAGTTCCGGCTACCGACGGCTGCGGCGCCGCTACGGGGAAGCGGCATCGCGGTCCCGCAGCGAGTCCGAGAGAGCGCACTGGGTGGACCGCGACCGGCAGCTGCGCGCCTGGGCCGAGCGGGTCGATGCCGGAGGTCCGGATCTGTCCGGCACTTCGGACGAGGTCCGGCGGTTGCTCGAGTTCGAGCACCGACAGGTGTCCCAGGAGATCGCGCTGCAGATCGCCCGCGACCTGCACTGAACCGGCACACCGCACCACCGCTGCACCGCAGGTGGCGCCCTGCCCGGGCGCTACCTGCGGGCCGCTCTCCTCCTATCCGAAAGTTGCTGCTGTGCATCCGATCCCAAGTCTGTTGGCGTTGCCATGACCCGCTACCTGGTGACCAGACTCCTGCAGGCACTGTTCGTGCTGTGGGCCGCCTACACCGTCACCTTCGTCATCCTTTTCCTGCTGCCGAGTGATCCGGTCGAGATCCGGCTCGCCGCGGGCGGCGACGGGGGAGTGTCGTCCCAGGACGAGCTCGACGCGCTGCGGGCCGAGTACGGACTGGACCAACCCCTGTGGGTGCAGTACTTCTCGCTGCTGTCCCGGTTCGTTCGGGGTGATCTCGGCAACTCGATCGCCACCGGCACGCCGGTGAGCGAGTCCCTGCGCCAGGCATTGCCGCAGACCCTGGCCCTGGCCGGGGCGGCCCTGCTGCTGGCCCTGCTGCTCGGGGTGGGTGTGGCCATGCTGGCCTCCCGGCTGCGTACCCGGTGGCTGCAGCAGGCGCTGCTGTCGCTGCCCTCGCTCGGTGTCGCCGTCCCGACGTTCTGGTCCGGACTGCTGCTGCTGCAATTGTTCTCCTTCCGACTGGGCTGGTTCCCCTCGCTGGGCAACAAGGGCATCGAGAGCATGGTGCTGCCGGCGATCGCCCTCGCCCTGCCGAATGCGGCCTACGTCGCACAGGTGCTGGCCCGGAGCCTGCGTCACGCGGTGCGCCAGCCGTACGTCGACACCGCGCGGGCCCGGGGCGCCTCCACCTCCAGGGTGCTGTTCCGGCACGCGCTGCCCAATGCCGTCATCCCGGCACTCACCATGGTGGGGATCTGCGCCGGCAACCTGCTCGGCGGCGCCGTGGTGGTCGAGACCGTCTTCTCCCGTGTCGGGATCGGCAAGTTGACCCAGACCGCGGTCGCCGCCCAGGACACCCCGGTGGTGCAGACCCTGGTCGTGCTGGCCGCCGCCATCTTCGTGGTGGTCAATCTGCTGGTCGACCTGCTCTACCCGCTCATCGACCCACGGATCGCCGTCCGCCGTTCCCGTCGGCGACCTGCGGTGACCACGACCCCGGAGAAGAAGGAGACCGCAGATGTCTAGCGTGCTGGCCGTCGAGACGGTCGATCTCGTCGACGGTTCGGCCGTCGGAACCGCACCGCCACGCCGCACCCGGCCGCGGCGCAGCCGCCGGTGGACGGCGCGGGTGGGGGTCTGGCTGTCCTGGGCCGTGATTGCGCTGGTGGTGGGGTGGGCTTTCCTGCCGGGGGTGTTCGCCCATCAGGATCCGCTGGCCGGCAATCCCGTCGACAAGTTGCAGGCCCCGTCCGGTGCGCACTGGTTCGGCACCGACTACATCGGCCGCGACCTGTTCGCCCGGGTGGTGCACGGCTCGGCGCTGTCCTTGCAGGCCACTGTGCTGGCCGTGGCCATCGGCCTGGTGTTCGGCTCGGCCATCGGGCTCTGGGCCGGGTGGGCCGGCGGCCGCACCGACAGCCTGCTGATGCGGGTCGTCGATGTGCTGCTGGCCGTTCCCGGGCTGCTGCTCTCGTTGACGGTGGTGGTCGCGCTGGGCTTCGGCACCATCAACGTGGCGATCGCCGTCGGAGTCGGGATCGTCGCCTCGTTCGCCCGCCTGATGCGGTCCGAGGTGCTGCGCATCCGGTCGAGCGAGTTCGTCGAAGCTGCAGGCGCTCTCGGCCGCAAGTGGTACGGCGTGCTCGGCGAGCACGTGCTGCCGAACGCCGCCGGCCCGGTGCTCGCACTGGCGACCCTGGAGTTCGGCACCGCGATCCTGTCGATCTCGTCGTTGAGCTTCCTCGGTTTCGGCGCGCAACCACCGGCCCCGGAGTGGGGGCAGCTCGTCTCCGAGGGACGCAACTACCTGGCCGGGGCCTGGTGGCTGACCACCCTGCCCGGTCTGGTGGTGGTCGCCGT
Source organism: Nakamurella alba (assembly GCF_009707545.1). NCBI lineage: Bacteria > Bacillati > Actinomycetota > Actinomycetes > Nakamurellales > Nakamurellaceae > Nakamurella > Nakamurella alba. The sequence continues at coordinate 4,761 of NZ_WLYK01000011.1, forward strand.
CGTGCTAGCCGCCAACCGCATCGGTCGCGACCTGGAGCGCCGCGGGGTGCACCGATGAGCCGCCCGGTGCTCGAGCTCAAGGACCTGCGGGTCAGCTACGGGGAGGACGACAACAGCGTCGACGCGGTGCGCGGCGTCGACATCTCGGTCGCGCCGGGCGAGTTCGTCGCCGTCGTGGGCGAATCGGGATCGGGCAAGTCGACCACCGCGCACGCGGTGCTCGGACTGCTGCCCGAGACCGGGCGGGTGACCGGCGGGCGGATCGTCCTGGGTGACGACGACATCACCTCGGCCGGCGAACGCCGGCTGCGGGACATCCGTGGCAGCCGGGTGGGGCTGGTGCCGCAGGATCCGTTGGTCTCGCTGAATCCGGTGATGCGTGTCGGCGCACAGGTGGCGGAGACGTTGCGGCTGCACACCGGGGCCGGTCGGCGGGCGGCGGCGGCACGCGCGGTCGAGCTGCTGGCCGAGGTCGGACTTCCGGATCCGGCGTCCCGGGCGCAGCAGTACCCGCACGAGCTCTCCGGCGGGATGCGCCAGCGCGTGCTGCTGGCCAATGCCTGGGCCTGCCTGCCCGAGCTGGTGATCGCCGACGAGCCGACCAGCGCGCTCGACGTCACTGTGCAGCGAAGGGTTCTCGACCTGCTCGATGCGATGCGCCGGGAACACGGGACGGCCGTCCTGTTCATCACCCACGACCTCGGCGTCGCCGCGGAGCGGGCCGACCGGATCGTGGTGATGCGGCACGGCCGGGTCGTGGAGACCGGTACCCCGGCAGCGCTGCTCGCCGCGCCCGCCGACGAATACACCCGGACGCTGCTCGCGGCGTCGCCGGGTATCAACCCGACCGTGCTCGCCCCCTCCGCGCGGGTGGTGGAGCGGGCGGCGGGCGACCTGGGCAAGAAGTCCGATCCGCCGGAGATCCTGCTGGCCGGCGAGGGTCTGACCAAGTCGTTCCCGCTACCTGGTTCACGTCGCGCGCAGCTGGTGGCCGTCGACGGCGTCGACGTCGAGCTGCGTGCCGGTCGGACGACGGCACTCGTCGGGGAGTCCGGATCCGGGAAGTCGACGACGGCGCGCCTGCTCGGGCGTCTGGCGGACCCGACTGCCGGCACCGTCCGGTACCGCGGCGAGGACATCACCCGGGTCCGGGGCGAGAAGTTGCGGGCCTGGCGACGCCAGGTGCAGTTCGTGTACCAGAGCCCCTATGCTTCACTGGATCCCCGGCTCGCGGTGGGCCGGATCATCTCGGAACCGTTGCGTGCCTTCGAGATCGGCTCGGCCACCAGCCGGGCCGCCGACGTCCGCGATCTGCTCGAGCAGGTCGCTCTGCCCGCGTCCGTCGCCGAGCGGCTCCCTGCCGCCCTCTCCGGCGGGCAGCGCCAGCGGGTGGCGATCGCCAGAGCACTCGCCCTGCGACCCGAGCTGCTGATCCTGGACGAGCCGGTGTCGGCACTGGACGCCTCCATCCAGGCCCAGATCCTCCAGCTGCTGGTGGATCTCCGGGCCGCACACGGGCTCACGTACCTGTTCATCTCGCACGATCTCTCGGTCGTCCGGCAACTCGCCGACCAGGTCGCGGTCATGCGGGAGGGGCGCATCGTCGAGCAGGGGCCGACGGAGCAGCTCTTCTCCGCCCCGCAGCACAGCTACACCCAGGACCTGCTGGCCGCCATCCCGCGCGGCCGGATCTCCACCATCCCTCACCAGCTCACCCGAGAAGGACTCCAGTGAACCCCACGCACCACCGACGGCGGCAGCTCCGATCCGTCGGCACGATCACCGCAGGCGCAGCCCTGGCCGCCGTGCTCGCCGCCTGCGGCAGCACCGCCGGTGCCACCGCCCAGAACGCCGGTGCCGGAACGAGTTCCGGCTCGTCGGCGGCCGCCGGGCAACCGGTCTCCGGTGGGACGCTGACCCTCGCCCTCGACGGCGATCCGACCTGCATCGACCCTGCCCAGACGTCGCTGACCAACACGCTCTCGCTCGGCGCCCAGTTCACCGACACCCTCGTGGACCAGGACTTCGAGACCGGGGAGATCGTGCCCGCGCTCGCCGAGAAGTGGGAGATCAGCGACGACGCCACGGAGTTCACCTTCCATCTGCGAGACGGCGTGACCTTCAGTGACGGCACCCCGCTGGACGCCGCCGCGGTCAAGGCGAACTTCGACGGCATCATCGATCTCGGCGCCGCGTCGTTCCTCGGCTCCAGCTACCTGGCGGACTATGTCGGCACCGATGTGGTCGACGACAGCACCGCGAAGGTCACCTTCAAGACCCCGAACGTGCCGTTCCTGCAGGCCGCGGCCACCGCGACGCTGGGCATCCTGTCGCCCGCCACCAACAAGCTGACCGCCGACGAGCGGTGCCAGGGCGAGCTCGTCGGGTCCGGACCGTTCGTGCTGTCGAAGTACGATCTGACCTCCCAGGTGGTGCTGACCCGGCGCGCCGGCTACGCCTGGCCGTCCGCGGCCGCCGAGCACCAGGGCGAGGCCTATGTCGAGACCGTCGTACTGCCGATCGTCAAGGAGACCGGTGTGCGCGCCGGCGGACTGCAGTCCGCCGAGTTCGACGGCATCTTCCAGCCCGCGGTGCAGGACCAGGACGCGCTCGAGCAGGCCGGGTTCACCCTGACCTCCCGTGCGAACCCAGGGAACGTGCAGTCGTTGTTCGCCAACACTTTCCGCCCGCTCGTCGCCGAAGAGGCTGTGCGCCAGGCATTCCAGAAGGCGATCGATCGGGACGAGTTCAACGCCACCCTTTTCAACGCGCGGTACGCCGTTCCCTCCAGCGTCCTCTCGCCGACCACTCCCGGGTACACCGACCTGAGTGCCGACCTGGTGTACGACCCCGAGGGTGCCAAGGCCCTGCTGGACGGAGCCGGCTGGACGGTCGGTGCCGACGGCATCCGGGAGAAGGACGGGACGAAGCTGGTGCTCAAGCTGCTGTCCAGCGAGGCCACCAAGTCTGCGGCCGAGCTGACCCAGAACCAGCTCAAGGAGGTCGGCATCGGGGTCGAGATCGAGATCCCGGAGTCCTCGCAGTCGTTCAAGGTCCGCTCGGCCGGCGACTGGGACTACACGTTCTCCGGCCTGACCCGGGCGGATCCGGACACACTGCGCCGTGACTTCTGGTCCGGCGGGCAGCCGAACAGCGCGGCCCACCTGACCGAGAGCCCGCTGGACGACAAGATCCTCGCGCAGAAGGCCGAGGTGGACACCGAGAAGCGTTGGGCGATCGTGGCGGAGATCCAGAAGGAGATCATCACCCAGGGCTACGACATCCCCTACGGCTCGCAGCTGCAGATCTACGCCACTCGGGACGGGGTTCAGGGGCTACGGCTCGACGCGTCCTCGCGGCTGCGGCTCTACGACACCTGGGTCCAGGCCTCCTCCTGATCCGCGTCGCCCAGAAACCGAGGAGATCAGACATGAAGCCACAGGGACGCACGCTGCACTTCGGTGTCAGCGCGGGCGGGGCCGGCCTGCACAAGGGCGCCTGGCGGCGGCCGGACAGCCGGGCCGACGACTACCCGGGCTGGCAGCCGCTGCTGGAGGTGGCCCGGACCGCGGAGCGCGGGAAGTTCGACGCGTTCTTCCTCGCCGACGGCGTGGCGGTGGACCGCAACGCGCTGGCGGCGAGTGCGCCTTTCGGCTCCCTGGAACCGCTGGTGTTCCTGGCCGCGGCGTCGCAGGTGACCACGCACATCGGCCTGATCGGCACGGCGTCGACGACCTTCAGTCTGCCGTACACCCTGGCCCGCCAGCTCGCCACCCTGGACCACGTCAGCGGCGGCCGGGCGGGATGGAACCTGGTCACCTCCAGTGCCGGTGCGCAGAACTACGGCGACCAGCCGCTGCCGAACCACTCCGACCGGTACCGCCGGGGCGACGAGTTCGTCACGGTGCTGAAGGCCCTCTGGGACAGCTGGGACCCGGAGTCGGTGGTGGTGGACCGGGCGTCGGGGCGGTTCGCCGACCCGCACCTGGTACGGCCGGTCGACCACCACGGCGAGTTCTACGATGTCGCCGGCCCGCTGAACGTGCCGCGCAGCCCCCAGGGGCGGCCGTTGATCGTGCAGGCCGGATCCTCGGACGAGGGACAGGGGGTGGCCGCCCGGCATGCCGATGCGGTCTTCACCGCGCAGCGGGAGCTCGGTCCCGCGCAGGAGTTCTACGCCGGCCTGCGGAAGCAGGTGGCGGCCGCCGGGCGGCACCCGGACGAGATCAAGGTGCTGCCCGGCCTGGTGCCGATCGTCGGCGACACCGAGCAGGAGGCCCGGCAGATCCAGGCAGACCTGCTCGCACTCGCCGACAGCGATGCCGGGCTGGCCATCCTGTCCGGTCAGCTGGGCGGTGTCGACCTGACCGGGCTCTCCCTGGACGAGACCGTGCCTCCGGAGCTCCTGCCCGAGGTCGACGAGGTGCAGGGCCGCCGCAGCCGGTTCGCGGTCTACCGCGAGCTGGCGCTGGAACGCCGCTGGACGGTGCGGCAGATGATGCACCTGGAGGTCGCCACCAACGGCCACCTCTCGCTGATCGGCAGCGCCGAGCAGATCGCCGATCAGATCGGAACCTGGTTCGTGGAGCGGGCGGTCGACGGTTTCAACGTCATCCCGCCGTACTCCCCGCGCGGCTTCGGACGCTTCGTGGACGAGGTGATCCCGATCCTGCAGGAGCGCGGGCTGTTCCGGCAGGAGTACGAGACCAGCACCCTGCGCGAACATCTCGGCCTGGTGCCGCTGCCCGGACTACGGCGTCGCCAGTTGGCGGTGGCACGATGACCCGGCGCCTGCTGCTCAATGCCGTGCTCCGGGGGCAGACCGGCGGGCACACCGCCGCCTGGCGGACGACGTCGGCCGACGTCCGGGACGTGACCACCCTGGACTACTGGGTCGATCTCGGCCGGACCCTGGAACGAGGGCGCTTCGACACCCTCTTCCTCGCCGATGCCCTGTCGTTGACCCCGGACCCGGACATGTCGTTGCTGTGGCCCCTCGACCCACTCATCCTGATCACCGCGATCGCGGCGCACACGGAGCACCTGGGCGTGGTGGCGACCCATTCGACGACCTTCAGCGAGCCCTACACGGTGGCCCGGCAGCTCGCGTCCATCGACCATCTGAGTCGTGGCCGGGCCGGCTGGAACGTCGTCACCAGCACCTCGCAGGCGGCGGCGGACAACTACGGACGCGAGCTGCCCGAGCACGACCTGCGCTACCGGATGGCGGACGACTACCTGCAGGCCGTCAAGAAACTCTGGGTGGCCTGGGGGCCGGATGCGGTGGTCGCCGACCGCAGCGCCGACCGGCTGCTGGACCGGGACGCCATCCGGCAGGTCCGGCACCACGGCGATTTCGTCTCGGTCCGCGGACCGTTGACCATGCCGCGCAGCCCGCAGACCGTTCCGCTGCTCGCGCAGGCCGGTGGGTCCCCGTCCGGGATCGATCTGGCCGGGCGCCATGCCGACATCGTCTACACCCGGCAGATCGACCTGGACGGCGCGCGGCGTTATCGTGCAGCGGTCCGTGACGCGGCGGTCAGGTACGGCCGGGAGCCCGATGACGTCCGGGTGCTGCCCGGGTTCGTGCCCGTGGTGGGGGAGAACCGGCAGGATGCGGAGAACCGACTCCGGGACCTGCAGGCGCTGAACTCGTTGCAGCGCCGCGTCCCCCAGCTGGAGGTGCGGCTGCAGGCGGACCTCGGCGGCGTCGACCTCGACGACCGCTTCCCGGCGGAGCGCATCGGTGCCGAGGACGAGATGGCCGATTCGTTGCGCGAACTCCCCGGGCCGAGCCTGCGTCAGGTGCTGCATCGTGTGTACGGCCCGGAGACCGAGAGCTCAGGGCACCGAACGGTGGTCGGCAGCCCGGCGGAGATCGCCGAGGACATCGAGATCTGGTTCCGGGCCGGTGCTCTGGACGGACTCAGCGTCCATCCGATGGTGCTGCCGGACGGCCTGCAGGACTTCGTCGACCGAGTGGTGCCGTTGCTGCAGGAGCGTGGTCTGGTGCAGGGCGAGTACGCCGCCGGCACCCTGCGGGACAAGTTGCAGCTTCCGGTTCCGACCGTCCCTACATACGGTTTCACCCCGGTGTGGGACGACCTCGGCCGGGTACCGGATGTCGCCGTCACCACCGCGACGGGAGTGGCGTGACCGGGCAAACCGGCAGGTCCGGTCTCGCCCTGGGCATCATGCTCGGGGCCGGAACGCCGGTCCACGGCAGCGGTCGTGAACCCCTGGCCGGCTTCGTCGACGACGCCCGGGCCGCGGAGGAGGCCGGTCTGGACTTCCTGCTGGTGGCCGACAACTACGAGTTCCGGGCGTCCCGCACCACAGGCACGGCACCGCCTTCCCCGCCCCTGGAACCGCTGACGCTGCTGTCCGCCCTGTCCCGCGAAACGAAGCGGATCGGCCTGGTCGCGACGATCTCGACGACCTTCACCCACCCGTTCCAGACGGCCCGGCACCTCGCCTCGATGGACCACGTGTCCGGCGGCCGGGCCGGATGGAACATCGTGACCTCGGCCGGGGGTGAGGAGAAGTTCGGGACATCCCTGCCCGCACACGACGACCGGTACCGGCGGGCAGCGGAGTACGTCGGTCTGGTCACCGAACTCTGGGACTGCTGGGCGGACGATGCCCTCACCGCGGGAACACCACCCACCTTCCGGCCGGACCGGATCCGTGAGGTGGCCCACGACGGGGAGTTCTTCTCCGTGCACGGCGCGCTGAGCTTCCCGCGCTCGCCGCAAGGACATCCGGTGCTGGTGCAGGCCGGATCGTCCCCGGCCGGGCGTGCTCTCGCCTCCCGGTTCGCCGAGGTCGTCTTCACCCCGCAGCCCACCGAGGACGGATCTCGCGAGATGCGCGAGGACCTGCGGCGTGGCGCGGTCGCGGCGGGCCGTGCCGCGGACGACATCCGGCTGACTCCAGGGGTGCGCCCCATCATCGGCCGGACGCATGCCGAGGCGGTCGCGCTGGCCGACGAGCTGGACGAGGCGGTGGACGTGGTCCGCGGCCGGGCGATGATCGAGGCCATGATGGGTCACATCGACCTCTCCGGTCACGACCTCGCGGATCCTTTCCCGGTGCACCTGCTGCCGGAGGCGGAACAGGTCAAGGGCCGGCGCACACGCTTCGAACGACTGCGCGAAGTGGCGCTGGCACCGGGGGCCACTGTGCTCTCCGTGCTGCGGGCCGAGGCGCGCAGCGGCGGGAACTGGGTGGTGCCGGGCACTGTCGAACAGGTGGCCGACGAACTCGCCGGGCGGTTCCGGCGTGGAGCGGTCGACGGCTACATCCTGCTCGACGGCCGCGGCGACGCCGGCCTGATCGACCATCTGCCCGATCTGGTGGCCGCCCTGCGCGACCGCGGCGTGGTGCGGGGACCGGGCGCCGGATCGACCCTGCGCGAGCGCCTGGAGCTGCCCGCCCGACCCAACCTGGTGCGCAGCGCCTGAGCTCCCGGGGGTCAGGCCCGGGCCGGGTCGATCTGGTCCCGGACGAACGAGACGACGTTCTCGAGGTCTGTCAGGTCGCGATGGGTGAACCCGTGCTCGACGCGTAGCGCACCGGCGGCGGCGCGGAACCCGTGCCGGGGCGCGTCGGCAACCCCCAGCAGGGCAGTGATGATCGGGGGTAGGCGGCCGGGGTCGGTGGGTTTCCGGGTGAACGTGGCGGCGAGGGTGTCGTTGATCCGGTCGCGATACGGGCCGGCGAGATCGGGGCGGTCGGCGCGCAGGGTGATCCGGTAGGCGATCGCCGAGCGGATGGCGGCCGGCAACCGGCCCGGTGTCGACGGCGAAAACAGCTCCTCGGCAGAGGATGCCGGCTCCTCGGCAATGACGCGGGGATGCAACAGGGGCAGGGCGGGCATGGTGATGGATCCGTTCGTGAGGTCGTCGGTGCAACGGAGGGGCGCGGATCAGGACAGGTGCAGGGCGGCGACCGGTCGGTGGGGGACAGGGACTGCGCTGCCGGCCCGGAGCAGGCCCTCGACCGTGACGAGGCCGGCGAAGCGCCCGTCGCGGACGACCAGGCCATGGTCCTGACCCAGCTCCCGCAGCCTGCGCACCGCGGTTGCCGCGCTCTCCCCGACCCCGAGCGCCGGTGGCACCTGGTCCAGGACGGCGTCGAGTGTGACGGAGCGATCCGGCAGCAGTAACAGCTGTTCCGCACGGACCGTGCCGAGGATCTCGGCCAGGGCGGGCGCGAGATCATCGGTGGGTCGGGCGAGTCGCACCGCGGCCGGTCCGGTCCGGTCGGCCAGCCAGAGCAGCGCCTCGCCGACGGTTGAGGTGTGGTCGAGTGCGGGGAACGTCGCCGCGTCGGCCGGAGCGGCGTCGCACACCAGAGGTCCGGTCCCGTCCTCCAGGAAACCGTTGGTGCGCAACCAGTCGTCCGAGTGGTACTTGGACAGGTACGCCCGGCCGGAATCGGGCCCCAGTGCGACCACCACGGCGTCACGTGGCAGGTCGCGGGCCACCCGCAGGGCGGCGGCGACGGCGAGGCCGGTCGAACCGCCGACCAGGATGCCCTCGCGGCGTGCGAGATCCCTGACGGTCAGCACCGACTGGCGGTCACCGATGCGCTCGATCCGGTCCACCACGCCGGTGTCGTACGACAGCGGCCAGACATCCTCCGCGGTGTCCGGATGGCGGTAGTGGCCGGACGCCTCGACCAGGAACGGGCTCCCGTCGCCACCGCCGTAGGAGGAGCTGACCGGATCGGCCCCGATCACCGTGACCGTCCCGCCGGAGACCTCCCGCAGGTACCCGCCGGCGCCGGTGATGGTACCGCCGGTCCCGATGCCGGCGACGAAATGCGTGACCCTGCCCTCGGTGTCGTCCCAGATCTCGGGTCCGGTGCGCTCACGGTGCGCCCGCGGGTTGGCCGGATTGTCGTACTGGTCCGCGCGCCACGCGCCGGGGATCTCCGCGGCCAGTCGCACCGCGGTCGAGTGCACGGAGGTCGGATCCTCCCGGGGCACACCCGCGGTGCCGAACACCACCTCGGCCCCGTAGGCGAGCAGGGTGAGCCGTTTCTCGACCGAGATCCGGTCGGAGATGACGGCGACGAGCCGGTAGCCGCGGGCGGCGGCCACCTGGGCGAGGCCGATACCGGTGTTGCCGGAGGTTGCTTCGACGATGGTGCCACCGGGGCCCAGCGCACCGGACCGCACGGCGTCGTCGACCAGCCACAGCGCCGTCCGGTCCTTGACCGACGTGCCCGGGTTGAACTGCTCGGCCTTGAGGTACACCTCGGCGTCGATCCCCTCGGTCACCCGCCGGAGCCGGATCAGCGGGGTGCGGCCGATGGTGTCCAGCACGGACCCGTACCGGGTCATCTACCCGACCGCCTCAGACCAACTCGGTGGACCGCACCGCGGGCAGTCCCAGGTTGTTCCGGAGGGTGGAGCCGGTGTAGTCCGCACGGAGCGAACCGCGCTCCTGCAGCAAGGGCACCACCTGATCGACGAAGTCGTCGAGGCCCCACGGCACCAGGTGCGACCCGATGATCAACCCATCCGAACCGTCGTTCTGCACGAAATCATCAATCTGGGCCGCGATCTCGGAGGCGGTACCGACGAACGGACCGCGCTCGAACTGATCGATGACCAGCTCGCGGAGGTTCAGGTTCTTCGTCTCGGCCACCTGCCGCCACTTCGCGACGGTCTCGAAGCGATCCTGGAAGGTGAAGGCCTTGCCCTGGATGATCTGTGGGGCGTCCGCGTCCGGCTCCACGTCCGGCAGCGGGCCTTCCGGGTCGTAGGCGGACAGGTCCCGGTTCCAGACCTGCTCCAGGAGGATCAACGCCGTCTGCCCGGTGACCTGACCGCGGCGCACCTCCTCGTACTTCTCCCGGGCCTCCGCCGCGGTGTCGCCGATGACGAAGCCGGCCGACGGCAGGATCTTGACATCGTCCGCGCTCCGGCCGGCGGCGACCACTCGGGCCTTGACGTCCCGGTAGAAGTCGGCCGCCTCCGGCAACTGGCCGTAGGGCGAGAAGATCGCGTCGGCGTTGGCCGCCGCGAAGTCGCGACCCTGCGGTGACACCCCGGCCTGCAGCAGCACCGGCCGGCCCTGCGGGCTGCGCGGGACGGTGAACCGGCCGTGGATGTCGAACTGCGGGCCGGCGTGCCGGAAGCTGCCGGCGTCGGACCGGCGCAGGAACGTACCGGTCTCCTTGTCCGCGACCAGGTCGCCCTCGTCCCAGGAGTCCCAGAGCTCCCGCACGGTGGCGATGAACTCCTCGGCCCGTTCGTACCGCTGCGCACGGTCCAGGAACCCGCCGCGCCGGAAGTTCTGGCCGGTGAACGCGTCGAACGAGGTGACCACGTTCCAGGCCGCCCGCCCGCCGGAGAGGTGGTCCAGCGACGCGAACTGCCGGGCGAGCTCGTACGGCTCGTTGAAGGTGGCGTTGATGGTGCCGGCCAGACCGAGGTGGGTGGTGACCGCGGCGATCGACGCCAGCACCGGCAGGGTGTCCGGGCGGCCGACGATGTCCTGGTCGAAGACCTGGCCCGCCCGCTCCCGCAGCGCGAGACCCTCGGCCAGGAAGAAGAAGTCGAACTTGCCGCGCTCGGCGGTGCGTGCGGTGTGCTCGAAGGTGCTGAAGTCGATCTGGCTGCCGGCCCGCTCGTCCCACCACGCGGTGTGGTGGTTGACGCCGCCCAGGTAGGCGCCCAGGATGATCTGCTTGCGTGTGCTCATCGTCAGTGGTCCTTGTCAGGCGGTGGCGTACCGGTTGGGCACGGAGGTGGGCAGGCCGATCAGCCCGCGCAGATTGGTGTCGGGGTAGGTCTCGCGGTGCTGCCCGCGGCGACGCAGCTCGGGCACCAGATCGTCCGCGATCCGCGGGACGTCATCGGTGGCGACGCCGGGTCGAAGTCGGAATCCGTGATATCCCAGTGTGTTCCAGCTCTGCAACCGGTCGGCCAGGTCGGCGGCCGACCCGGCGAACACCAGCGTCTCGGTCTCCAGTGGTACGCGGCCGTCCAGGCGCCGCAGCCGGTCCGCACCCGACTCGTCCGGACCGTCGAGGAACACCACTACGTCCGCCCAGACCTGCAGCGGCTCGGGCGACTGCCGGGCCTGCACGACCGCGTCGCCGACCTCGGCGAGGATCCCGCGGGCGCGCTCGTCGTCGGTCGGGGTGACGAACACCAGGTCCGCGTGCGCCGCGGCCAGCAGGTAGGGCACGCGCCGGTGCGCCAGCAGGCTGATCACCGGCTGGCCCTGCGGCGACCGGGGGGTGATCGACGGTCCCCGGACGCTGAACCCGCTGCCCACGAAATCGATGTGGTGCACCTTCTCGCGGTCGATGAAGCGGCGGTGCTCGACATCGCGGATCTCGGCGTCGTCCTCCCAGCTGTCCCACAACCGGCGGACCACGTCGATGGCCTCGCCGGCCTCGTCGAACAGGTCGACCAGGAAGGCGGGCAGCTCGCCGGGCTCCAGTGCCTCCAGGTCCAGCGCCGGGATCTCCCGACGGCCGAACTGGGCGGCCTCACGGCCGAAACCGCCGGTGCGCACCTGCCATCCCGCCCGGCCCCGGGAGGTGTGGTCGAGGGTGGCGAGGGCCTTGGAGACGTGGAACGGCTCGGTGTGCGTGGTGGTCACCACCGGCACCAGGCCGATGTGCCGGGTGACCGGCGCGACGCGGGCCGCGATGAGCAGGGCGTCCAGCCGGCCGCGCACCACGTCGGTCCGGTCGTCCTCCCGGTCGACCCGGTCGTACTGCAGGGTCAGTGAGTCCTCGATGGTGACCAGATCCAGCGTTCCGCGTTCCGCGGTGGAGATGAGATCCGTCCAGTAGCCGGCCGAGAAAAGTTCTGCCGGACGTGATGTCGGCTCACGCCACGCGGCGGGATGCCAACCGGCGCCGTCGAGGGCGAGGCCGAGGTGGATATGGGTGGACATGAGACCTCCGGGGTCGGTGATCCCGGCCGCGCGGCGACGACAGGTCGCCCCGGCCGGGCTGGTGGCTGGGGATGTCAGGAGCGACAGAGCGCGCCGGCGGTGACGCAGAGGTCGATCTCGCGGCGCAGCACCGCGTGCAGGGTGGTCATCTCCAGCGAACCGGACACGGTTCGGGTCCTTCCGTCGACGTCGCTTGCCCGGCATCGCTCCGACGCCGTGCCAGGTGTGATCCCGGGGCACCCCATCGAGTCGAAGGGTTGCCGTCCAGCCTGCCGGGCCAGTGGCTGGAACTCGTCACCTACCCCGACAGTAGGACCTGTACCGGGCCCGTGCAAGCATCCGAGGAGTGAATCGGTTCACCCTGTCACTATGAGATAGGTTGCCAGGTATGTGCTTCCAGGCGCCGAACACTCTCCCGGTCCCGCAATGACGGACGGCACCGGGGGACCGCGTCCGATCAGCACCGCCTTCCTGGATGCGCTGGGTCGCACGACGGACCGCAAGCGGGCAGCGTTCACGCCACTGGATTCCCCGTTCGCCGGGGCCGGAGCCGCAACGGTGGAGGCCGTGCGAGCCGCGACGGAGTCGGGTCGGGAAGAGATCGTGGCACTGGGCCGGGAGATCCATGCGCATCCCGAGGAGGCGTTCCGGGAGCACCGCTCGGTGGCCATCATCACGGCCCTGCTCGGACGGCACGGCATCCCCGCCGCCGTCGGATGGCACGACCTGGACACCGCCTTCCGGGCCGGCCTGACCGCCGAGGGTCCCGACGACGGCGCACCGGACCCGGATCGCGGGCCCACCGTCGCGATCCTGGCCGAGTACGACGCGCTTCCGCAGATCGGCCACGCCTGCGGTCACAACCTGATCGCCGCTGCCGCGGTCGGTGCGTTCCTCGGGTTGCACCGGGCGGTCGCCGCCGGGCTGCGTCTGCCCGGGCGTGTGCTGCTGCTGGGCACACCCGCGGAGGAGGGCAACTCCGGCAAGGAGATCCTGGCCCGCACCGGATTCTTCGACGCGGTGGACGCCGCAATCATGGTGCACGGCTTCGGGTACGACGTGGTCGACCACCCGTTCCTGGGCCGCCGCCAGCTGCGGGTGACCTACCACGGGACCGCCGCGCACGCGTCGGCGAGCCCGTTCCTGGGGCGCAACGCACTGGATGCGGTGGTGCTGAACTACCAGGCGATCGGGCTGCTGCGGCAACACATCCCGCCCAGCGACCGGGTGCACGGCATCGTGCTCGAGGGCGGCGACCGGCCCAGTGTCGTGCCGGAGCGGGCCACGGTGGAGTACTACGTGCGCTCCGCCGATCCGGCCACCCTGAAGGACCTCTCCGAGCGGCTCGAGGACATCGCCCGCGGTATCGCGCTGGCCACCGGCACCCGCGCCGAACTCACCTGGGACCCGGTGCCGTTCAGCCTGCCGGTCCGGACGAACGGCCCGCTGGCCGCCCGCTGGGCGGTGCACCAGGAAGCGCTCGGCCGGACCGCCCTGGCGGGTGGCGTGGTGCCGGAGATCCTCGCCGCATCCACAGATTTCGGCAACGTCAGCGTCCGGATCCCCGGCATCCACCCGATGATCGCGGTCAGCCCGCCGGAGGTTGCCCTGCACACCCGCGAGTTCGAGGCGGCGGCGGGATCCGCCGCCGGCGACGCAGCGGCGGTCCACGGCGCGATCGGCCTCGCACTGACCGCACTCGACTACCTGTCCGATCCCGCCCTGCGATCCGCCGTCGGCCGGGACTTCGTCGACGCCGGCGGCGCGGTGGACGTGGCGGGGTACTTCGACTGAGCCGCGGTTCAGCCCTGCGGCGCGACCGGAGGGTCGGCAGGGAGTCCGGCGTCCTTCCAGGCCGGGAAACCGCCCTCGACGTGCACCACGTCGGTGAAGCCCTTCGCGATCAGGGCCGCGGCCACCGGGCCGGAGCCGCGGACCGAACCGCAGAGGACCACGATCGGGGTGTCCGGGCCGGTGACCTGGGGGAGACGGGTGGGGGAGTCCGCGTCGAAGAGGGCGTCGACCTGGAAGCGGTCGATCACGGTCGCGCCGGGGACCTCGCCGTTCGCCGAACGTCCGGCTTCGGAACGAGTGTCGACGAGGAAGGCCCCGGCGGCGATGCGGTCGGCGGCCTCCTGCGCGGAGACCAGCGGTGCCAGGGCGCCGGCGTCGTCGAGGGAGAGGTCAAGTGCGGGAGCGGTGTCGGACATGGCACCAGCGTAGACTTGCCACATGAGCAGCACCGCAGTCGGTATCGCCTCGACGGACGACCGGGGCGTCGACGGTTTCACCGCCGCCTGGCAGGAATGGCACGCCGCACAGGAGGCGCGGTTGGCCGATCCGCACGGGTTCCTGGCCATCACCTCGCTGCACTTCCTCACCGCGGAGCCGGAGCGGTTCGCCGATGCCCCCGGTGTCTGGTCGACCGCCGCCGAGGGCGTGCTGGTGCGGTTGGACCCGGAGGACCGGCTCGAGGTGGACGGGGTCGTGATCACCGGTGAGCACCGGTTCGATCCCATCCCGGAGCGCGGCGGGATCAACGCGGTGTGGGGTGATGTCGTGCTGGAGATCGCCAGGCGCGGTGGGTACGACATCCTGCGGCCACGGCATCCCGACAACGACCTGCGGGTGGCCTATCACGGCACCCCGGCGTTCGCGCCGGATCCGCGGTGGGCCGTGACCGGGCGGTTCGTGCCCTTCGACGAGCCGCGACCGACCACGGTCGGGGCCTCGGTCGAGGGTCTGCAGCACGTGTACGACGCGCCCGGGCGGGTCGAGTTCGAGCTCTCCGGTGAGACTCTCGGGTTGACCGTCTTCAACGGGGCGACCCCCGGGAGCTTCATGGCCCTGTTCACCGATGCCACCTCCGGCGTGACCACCTACGCGGCGAACCGGTCCGTTCAGATCGCAGCTCCGGACGAGAACGGCGCCGTGTTGATCGATTTCAACCGGGCGTCCAATCTGCCCTGCGCCTACACCGATCTCGCGACCTGCCCGCTGCCGCCGGCGGGGAACCGGCTGCCGGTGGCGATCGAGGCCGGGCACAGGATCCCGTACGAGAGGTCCTGAGCCCGGCCCCGGCGGTCCCAGGACACCCGGCGGTCCTAGGACACCGGTCGCTCCTACGACACCAGGCTCGCGCCCTCGGACCGCTGCGGCACCGAGATGCCCAGGTGGTCTCGGAGGGTCGTGCCCTCGTACTCGGTCCGGTAGACGCCACGTTCCTGCAGCAGCGGCACGACGGTGTCCGCGAACTCGGCGAGCCCGCCCGGCACCAGGTGCGGGACCAGGATGAACCCGTCGGAGGCATCGGCCTGGACGTAGGAGTCGATGGTCTCGGCCACCGACTCCGGGGTGCCGATGAAGTTCTGCCGGGAGCTGGTCTCGATGACCGTCTCCCGCAACGACAGGCCTTTCGCCTCGGCGAGCGCCCGCCACTGCCGGGAGACCTCGATCGGATCCCGGTTCATCCGCACGCTCGCCCGGCCCTTGGCCAGGGTGTTCTCGCCCGGCACCGGGTCGAACTCGGGCAGCGGTCCGTCCGGGTCGCGGTCGCTGAGGTCGACGTTCCACAGCTGCTCGGCCAGCCGCAGTGCGCTCTGCCCGCTGACCTGCTGGCTCCGCACGTGCCGTGCGAGATCCTGCGCCTCGCTCTCGGTCTCGCCGATGGTGAAGGTGGCCGCCGGCAGCACCAGCAGGTCCGCGTGGGCGCGGCCGTACTTCGCCAGGCGGCCCTTGACGTCGGAGTAGAAGGCCTGCCCGGCCTCGAGGGTGCCGTGCCGGGAGAAGATGGCATCGGCGGAGGCGGCGGCGAACTCGCGGCCCGCATCGGAGTCACCGGCCTGGAAGATCACCGGGCGGCCCTGCGGGGAGCGTGGGACGTCGAAGTGTCCGTCGATGTCGAAGAAGTCGTCGTGGATCGAGAACTCACCCGCCCGGTCGTCGGCCAGGAACCGGCCGGCCGCTGCGTCGGCCACCACGGCGCCGTCCGGCCACGAGTCGAACAGGCGCTGGGTGGCGTGCAGGAACGACTCCGCCCGCGCGTAGCGGTCACCTTCCGCGAGATAGCCACCACGGCGGAAGTTCTCGCCGGTGAAGGCATCCCAGGAGGTCACCACGTTCCACGCGGCGCGACCGTCGGAGAGATGATCGAGAGTGGCGAACTGCCGTGCCACCTCGAACGGTTCGTTGAAGGTGGAGTTGATGGTGCCGGTCAGGCCGATCCGCTCGGTGACCGCGGCCAGCGCGGACAGGATGGTGAAGGTGTCCGGCCGGCCCACCACGTCCAGGTCGTAGATCTTCCCGTTCTGCTCCCGCAGCCGCAGACCCTCGGCCAGGAAGAGGAAGTCGAACTTGGCCTGTTCGGCGATCTGGGCGAACCTGACGAAGGAGTCGAACTCGATCTGGCTGCCCGACTGGGGATCGCTCCAGACCGTCGTGTTGTTGACTCCGGGGAAGTGCGCGGCCAGGTGGACCTGCTTGCGGGGGGTCATGCGAGGGCTCCGATGTCCGAAGAGACTGCTGCGTAACGGTTGGGGGCGACCGGGAGGTCGAGGCGGTCGCGGAGCGACTCGCTGAGGTACTCGGTCTCGCGCAGGCCGAGTCGGCGCAGTTCCGGTACCAGGGCGTGCACGATCACCTCGAGATCGGTCGGCAGGACGCCCGGCCACAGCCGGACGCCGTCGTAACCGGCCTGCTGCCGGTGCACCAGCAGGGCGGCGAGATCCGTTGGAGAGCCGGAGAACACGGCCGTACCGGTCGCGGCGGATGCGCCGTGCCGGTCGTCCAGCTCGGCGAGTCGGTCGGCGCCGGTGGTGTCCCGGTCGTCGAGGAACACCACCAGATCGGTGAGCCGGCGCTGCGCGGCGCCGCCGGTGGCGGCACGCAACCCGTCCAGTTCGGCGAGCGCCGTGGCGGCATCCGGGTCCGCGAGCGGATCGGTGAGAATCGCCACATCGGCCTGTGCGGCGGCGACACCGATGGCACCGTCGCCGGCTTCGCGGCCGGCAGCGACCACCACCACCGGTTGGCCCTGCGGCGGCCGCGGCGTGATGGAGGGTCCGCGCACGGAGAAGTACGGCCCGGCGAAGTCGACGTAGTGCAGCTTGTCGATGTCCACGAACCGCCCGGTCGCCACGTCCCGGATCTCGGCGTCGTCCTCCCAGCTGTCCCAGAGCCGGCGCACCACCTCGACCCAGTCGGCGGCCTCCGCCCAGGCGTCGGCGGGAGGCAGCGGCGCGCGCCGGCCGACCAGGGCGTAGTCCTGGTCGGCGATCGAGATCTGCGGCAGCACACCGGCTCTGCCGCTGGAGACGTAGTCCAGGGTGGCGATCGCCTTGGACAGGTGGAACGGCTCGGTCTGCGAGGTCACGGCGGCGGGCACGATGCCGATGCGGCCGGTGGACGGAGCGATCCGGGCCGCCAGCAGTGTGGCGTCCAGGCGCAGTCCGACCTCGGACGGCCGCTGCGGATCGCGGCCGAAACCGTCCTCCAGCGTGACGAAGTCGAGGTGCGCACGCTCCGCCGACAGCACCAGATCGGTCCAGTAGCGGGCCGAGGTCAGCTCACCGGGGCGGGCAGCGGGGGAGCGCCAGGCTCCGGGGTGGGCGCCGGCACCGGTCAGCGCGACGGACAGGAAGAACGTCATGGAGAGGCTTTCTCATCGGGGCGCTGCATCCGGGTGCGCGTGAACCCGGAAGCAGCGGAGGGAGTGGCCGGATGCGGTCAGGCCGGACAGAGTGCGCTGTGCACTCGCTGCAGGTCGATGTGCCGACGGCTCACCAGGAGCATCGGGGTCACGGAAGTCCGCACGGCGTGCTCCTCCTCGTGGTGGGCGTCGCCACCTGCTGGTTGCCCCGGCACGGTGCCGGGACCTGGTGTTCACCTGGGGCACCCCACAGCATGCGAGGGTTGCCGGTCAGCACGCCAGGGCCTGTCGCTGACACTCATCACCTGCGGGCAGGGTACACAGGTCGGCCGAGGACCGGGGCCGGGAGCCTGCTTGACCCTTGTCGGGCAGCTGGTTACCGTGAGGGAAGGTCATGAGTTCCAGCGCGAAGCTCCGGCTCGCTGGGCGGCAACCCTCCTCCGCGGTGGGGTGCTCCGGATGAGGACCTGGCCCTCCCGATCGGGACGGCAAGTGCGGAGTCACGTCGCAGCGACGGCTCCCGGGCAGGGAAGGACGACCGACGTGCACGCACCCTCGGGTAATCGTCCCTTCCTGCGTCGGCA
Source organism: Nakamurella alba (assembly GCF_009707545.1). NCBI lineage: Bacteria > Bacillati > Actinomycetota > Actinomycetes > Nakamurellales > Nakamurellaceae > Nakamurella > Nakamurella alba. Next base: position 22,916 of record NZ_WLYK01000011.1, read on the forward strand.
CATCGATCTGCTGCGCACCAGCAGCGATCTCTGTCGTTCCTGACCCGGTCCGGGCGGTCCGTCCCGACCTCCCGGCGTCCCCTCGTCAGCACCCGTCAGCGATCCGGCCGCAGCACGTGGCACGGATCGACCGCATTCCAGAAGGACCCGTCATGGCCACCGTCGTCGCGATCTCCGGCAGCCCGTCACCCACTTCCACCTCGCAGGCCCTGCTGCGGCACGTCGAACTCCGGCTCGAGGTCGCCGGGCACACCGTGGTCACGATCCACCCCCGGGACCTGCCCGCCGACGCCCTGCTGGCCGGCGACAGCAGCGATCCGCAGATCGCGGCCGCGGTCGCGGCCGTCGCGTCCGCCGACGGCATCGTGGTCTCCACCCCGGTGTTCAAGGCGTCCTTCTCCGGACTGCTGAAGACCTTCCTCGACCTGTTGCCGCAGTTCGCCCTGGCCGGTCGCCCGGTGCTCCCGCTGGTCACCGGTGGTTCGCCGGCGCACGTGCTGGTTCTGGACTACGCCCTGCGGCCGGTGCTGCAGTCGATGGGCGCCGCGCCCGTGGCCGCCGGTTGGTTCGTGTCGTCGGCGCAGCTGCGGCGGTACGAGGACGGCGGTCTCGTGCTGGACCCGGCCGCCGCCGGACCGGTGGCGGACGTCACCGACGGCTTCCTGGCCCTGTTGGACGGCCGTCCGGCGCCCGCGCTGCCGGCACCCCGGGTCGACCGGGCGCGGGTCTCGCCGGTTGCCGGCGCCGCCGATCTGCGGGTGCTGCTGGTCGGGCCGGACGACCCGAGGCTGGCCGGCCTGCTCGCCGACCTGAAGGTCGAGTACATCACTCGGTACGCCGCGTACACCCCGGAGACCACGCTGGTCGAGGTGCCGCCGGCCGACTTCGTCCGCCCCCGCGGCACTTTCGTGCTCCTGGCCGAGGGCGACGAGATCATCGCCGGCGGGGCGATCCGGCGGTACGACCCGCGGACCGCGGAGGTGAAGCGGGTCTGGACCTCGCTGAAGCACCGGCGGCGTGGCCTGGCCGTCCGGTTGATGGCCCAGCTGGAGAAGGCGGCGGCCGACCTGGGCTACGAGCGTGTGCATCTGACCACCGGGCCCCGCCAGCCGGAGGCGAAGGAGCTGTACCTGGCCGCGGACTACCTGCCGCGGTTCGACCTGGACGCGGAGCCGGAGTCCGTCGGTGCGCACGCGTTCGGCAAGGAGCTCGTCCCCGGCGCCGGACTGGTCGCCTGGCCGCCGGTCCCCGGCACGGATCCGCATGCCGCGCAGCCGGTGCCGGTCGGTGCGGCGCGGTGACCGTGTCGCCGGAGGCGAGTGCGTCGATCGTCTTCGTCGGTGGTGGGCCGCGCACGGTCTCGGTGCTGGAGCGGTTGGCCGCCAACCTGCCCGGGTTCCCGGGACGACCGATGATCCTGCACGTCGTCGATCCGCACCCGGCGGGCGGCGGACGGATCTGGCGGCAGCACCAGTCGCCGCTGCTCTGGATGAACTCGATCACCCGGGACGTCACGATGTTCACCGACTCCTCGGTGTCGATGCAGGGGCCGGTGGTCCCAGGGCCGTCGCTCGCCGAGTGGATACCCGGATTCGGCCGTGAGTTCGTCGGTGAGCGAACGGATCTCGGCCCGGACGACTTCGCCGGGCGGGACGTGCAGTCGCAGTACCTCGGCTGGGTGCACCGTGGCGTGATCGCCGGGCTGCCGGGCGACGTCCGGGTCGTCGAGCACCTGACCTCCGCGGTCTCGGTGACCGACCGGTCCGGTGCGCAGGAGGTGGCGCTCGCCGACGGGACCGTCCTTCGGGCCGACATCGTGGTGCTGGCACAGGGTTTCCTGGATCGTACGGCCACCCCGGCACAGGCCGACCTGCTGGCCGGCGCCGCCCGGCACGGGCTGACCTGCATCCCGCCGGGGTACACCGCCGACATCGACCTGTCGGGACTGCGGGCCGGCGAGGACGTCGTGGTCCGCGGGTTCGGCCTGGCGTTCATCGACCTCATGGTGTTGGTGTGCGAGGGGCGTGGTGGGCGGTTCGACCGCACGGAGGAGCGGTTGACGTACCTGCCCAGTGGCCGGGAACCGGTGCTGCACGTGGGATCCCGCCGCGGGGTGCCCTACCACTCCAAGCTCGGCTACCTGCGTGAGTCCGGCCCGACCCCGACCCGCTACCTCACCACGCCGGCGCTGGCCGCGCACGGCAGCCCGGTCGACTACCGGACCGTGGTGTGGCCACTGCTGGTCAAGGAGCTGGCGTACGCGCACTACCGCGAGCTGTTCGCGGCGCACCCGGAGCGGACGTCCGGCACCTGGGACGACTTCCTGCAGTTGGTCGACCGGACGCCCGACGTGCGGGATCCCGGGTTCCTCGCGACTGCAGCGGCGGTGGTGCCCGAGGAGGAGGACCGGTTCGACATCGACCGGATCGACAGGCCGCTCGGCGCGCTCGGCCGGAGCGGTCCGGTCTCGGACGGGGAGCTGCAGGACGTGCTCGTCGGGTACATCGAGGCGGACCTGGTGCGCCGCGCCGACGCGCACTTCAGCCAGGACGCGGCGGTGTTCGACGCGCTGCTCTCGGTCTACATGGTGCTCGCCGAAGCGGTGGTGTCGCAGCGGATCTCGCCGCAGGACCGGGTGCGCAACGTCGAAGGGACGTTCCACGGCCTGTTCTCGTTCCTGGCCAGCGGGCCGCCACCGCAACGACTCCGCGAGCTGCTCGCCCTGCACCGGGCCGGGATCGTGCGCTTCCTGGGGCCGGACCTGCAGGTCGAGCTGGACGAGGCGGACGAGCACAGTGCCGCTTTCGTCGCCCACTCGCCGGCCGGGGGAGCAGTGGTGCGGGCGCGGGCGTTCATCGACGCGTTCCTGCCGGCGCCGGATGTGAAGGCGGCGTCCGACCCGGTGATCCGGGGCCTGCTCGCCTCCGGCGAGCTGGCCGCGGAGGACCTGCGGGACGAGGACGGCGTACCGCTCGGCAGCGGACAGCTGCTGGCCGACAAGCACTGTCGGGCGATCCGCGCCGACGGAACGGTCCACCCGCGTCGCTACCTGCTGGGGCCGTCGGTGTCCGGATCCGCGGGTTCGGCCGGCTTCGCCCGGCCCGGGTACAACAGCCCCGGTTTCCGGCAGAACGATGCCGTGGCCAGGGAGCTGCTCGGTGCGCTCCGGACACCGGAGGCGCCGGTCCGGTCCCGGGTCCCTGCGCTCGCGCGGCAGTCCGGATCCTGAGGGCTCGCCGGCGCGGGCTCAGCGTTCCGGCGGGCGGAAGGCCGCGAAGGGGTCGGTCACCCGCAGATCGGAGATCGTGAAGCGGTGCAGCGCAGCAGGTCTGCCGCCGGACGGGCCCGGTGCGGCTGTCGTGCCGGTGGGCGCGAGCATGCCGCGCCGGGTGAGCACCCGCTGCAGGTTGGTCGGGTCCACATCGTGCCCGAGGGCCGCGGAGTAGATGCGGCGCAGCTCGGCGACGGTGAACTCGGCCGGCGCCAGGGCGAAGGCGATGTTGGTATAGGAGAGCTTGGCGCGCAGCCGGTCCGCCGCCCGGCCGACGATCGCTCCGTGGTCCAGCGCGGTGTCCGGCAGCCGGGACACCGGGTGCCAGGCGGTGTCCGGCGGCAGCACCGGGTCGGCGTCCAGCGGGACCAGGCCGAGGAAGCCGGTGGCCACCACCCGGGCGTCCGGCACCCGGTCCGGGTCGGAGAACACGCCGATCTGCTCGAGATGGGCGACCCGGGTGAGATCGACCTTGGCCGCCAGCTGCCGGGCGGCGGAGGAGTCGACGTCCTCGTCCGGCAGCACCGTCCCGCCGGGCAGCGCCCAGCGGCCGGCGTCCGGGTCCAGCGCCCGCTGCCACAGCAGCACGTGCACCTCCGGCACGCCGCCGGGCGCGGCGACCGGGGCCCGGACGGTGAACACGGCGGCCAGCACCTCGACCGATGTGTCGGCCGGATGACCACCGGATGACGACCTGCTACGATGGGGCATGTTTTCGATCCTAAGTCGAAAACCTCGGGGACGCCACCGCCAGGCGAGCGCCCACCCAGCGATCGGAGCGAGTCATGACCAGTGCCATCACCACAGACCTGAGCTCTCGCGAGGGTTGGACCCGATGGGCCGAACGCATCCATGCCCTGGCGGAGGAGCGCGACGCGGTCATCCTCGCGCACAACTACCAGCTGCCGGAGATCCAGGACGTCGCGCACCACGTCGGTGACTCGCTCGCGCTGTCCCGGGTCGCCGCCACCGCCACGCAGTCGACGATCATCTTCTGCGGCGTGCACTTCATGGCCGAGACGGCCAAGATCCTGTCGCCCGACAAGCGGGTGCTGATCCCGGACGCCGCCGCCGGCTGCTCGCTGGCCGACTCGCTGACCGCGGAGGAACTGCGCACCTGGAAGGCCGAGAACCCCGGCGCGATGGTGGTGTCGTACGTCAACACCACCGCCGCGGTGAAGGCCGAGACGGACATCTGCTGCACCAGCTCCAACGCCGTCGAGGTGGTGGCCTCGATCCCGGCCGACACCCCCGTGCTGTTCGGCCCGGACCAGTTCCTCGGTGCCCACGTGCGCCGGATGCTGGGCCGGGACAACATCCAGGTCTGGGGCGGCGAGTGCCACGTGCACGCCGGCATCAACGGTGACCAGCTGCGCGCCCAGGCCGAGGGCCACCCGGACGCCGAGCTGTACATCCACCCGGAGTGTGGCTGCGCCACCAGCGCGCTGTACCTGGCCGGCGCGGGCGCCGTGCCGGAGGATCGGGTGAAGATCCTGTCCACCGGCGACATGGTGACCGCCGCCGCGCGGTCCACCTCGCGGCAGGTGCTGGTCGCCACCGAGATCGGCATGATCCACCAGTTGCGGCGTGCCGCACCGGGTGTCGAGTTCCTGCCGGTCAACGAGCGGGCGTCCTGCAAGTACATGAAGATGATCACCCCGGAGAAGCTGGAGCGCTCGCTCCTGGAATTGCGCGACGAGGTCGACGTCGATCCGGAGACGGCGGCGAAGGCCCGCGGCGCGGTGCAGCGGATGATCGAGATCGGCAATCCCGGAGGCGGGGAGTGACCGCCGGCCGGGTGCCGGTGGCCTGGGAGGCCACCACGGACGTGGTGGTGGTCGGCACCGGTGTGGCAGGGCTGACCGCCGCGCTGGACCTCACCGCGGCCGGCCGGTCGGTGCTGCTGCTGACCAAGGGCGCCCCGGAGGAGGCCGGGACCCAGTGGGCGCAGGGCGGTGTCGCGGTCGTCACCGACGAGCGCGACCCGGGCGACAGCATCGGCGCGCACATCGAGGACACCCTGGTCGCCGGCGGTGGCCTGAGTGATCCGGCCGCCGTGGCGATGGTCATCGAGCAGGGACCGGCGGCGATCCGCCGGCTGCGGGCCCGTGGTGCGACGTTCGACGCCGGGCCGGACGGTCTGCTGCGCACCCGGGAGGGCGGCCACTCCGCCCGCCGGGTCATCCACGCCGGCGGTGACGCCACCGGGGCGGAGATCGAGCGCGCGCTGCTGGCCGCCGGCGGCCTGCCGACGGTGCTGGCCGACCACGTGGTCCTGGACGTGCTGCGCCGGGCCGACGGCCGGGCCTGCGGGGTCAGCGTGCTCGGTCCGGACGGCACCGTCGGCGCGGTCCGTGCCGGCTCGGTGGTGCTGGCCACCGGCGGCGCCGGGCACCTCTACGCCGTCACCACCAACCCGTCGGTGGCCACCGGCGACGGCCTCGCGGTGGCGCTGCGGGCCGGCGCGGCGCTGGCCGACGTCGAGTTCTTCCAGTTCCACCCGACCGTGCTGTGGAGCGGCGGGGCCGATCGCGGTCACCGTCCGCTGGTCACCGAGGCGGTGCGCGGCGAGGGTGCGGTGCTGATCGACGGTGCCGGCGCCCGGGTGATGACCGGGGTGCACCCGATGGAGGACCTCGCCCCGCGGGACGTGGTCTCGCTGGCCGTCACCCGCCGGCTGGCCCAGGCGCCCGGTGGCATCGACGACCACGTCTTCCTGGACGCCACCCGGATCCCGGCGGCCACCTTCCGCCGCCGCTTCCCGACCGTGTACGCCGCCTGCCTGGCATCCGGGGTGGATCCGACCGCCCAGCCGATCCCGGTGGCGCCGGCCGCGCACTACCACTGCGGTGGCGTGCTCACCGATCTCGACGGCCGCACGACCGTCCCCGGCCTGTTTGCCGTCGGCGAGGTGGCCCGGACCGGGCTGCACGGTGCCAACCGGCTCGCCTCCAACTCCCTGCTGGAGGGCCTGGTCCTGGGGGAGCGGGCGGCGGCGGCCATCGGCCGGGACCCCGCGGGGTCGCCGACCCCGGACGAGAACGACGGGACGGTGCCGGCGCCGACCCTGGTCGACCCGGCCGACCGCGGCCTGCGCCAGCTGGTGATGAGCGCGCGGGCCGGGATCGGCCGGGACGCCGACGGTCTCGGGCTGGCCACGGCGACCGTGCTGGGCGACCCGACCGGCGACGGCACCGTGCCGGCGGGCCTTGCGGCGACCCGGGAGACGGTCGAGGCGGCGAACCTGCGGATGGCATCGGCGGCGCTGCTCGCCGCGGCGGCGGCCCGGGAGGAGAGCCGCGGCTGCCACGTGCGCACCGACTTCCCCGAGCGCAGCGATGCCTGGTCCACCTCGGTGCTGGTCGAGCTGGGTGGGGCCGGGCTCGTCACCCGGGCGAGAGCCGTGCGGCAGCAGGAGGTCCCGGCATGAGCGCCCCGGCACTGGACCGCCCGGTCGCTGATCCGGCGGCCTTCTCCGCGGCCACCGCAGCAGCGCTGCTGGCCGCGGGGCTGGACGCCGCCGCGGTCGCCGCGGTGATCGACCGGGCCCTGGCGGAGGACTTCGCCGACGGGCCCGACGTGACCACCACCGCGACGGTGCCGGCCGGCACCCGCGGCCGGGCGTCGATCACCCCGCGGGTACCCGGCGTGCTGGCGGGCGCCCCGGTGGCACTGGCCGCCCTGGACGCGGTGCTCGGCGACACGCTGGTCGTCGAGTCGGTGGCCGCCGACGGCTCCGTGCTGCGCCCCGGGGTCCCGGCGCTGGTGGTGTCCGGCCCGGTGCCGGCGCTGCTGTCCGCGGAGCGGACCGCGCTCAACCTGATCGGGCACCTGTCCGGGATCGCCACCGCCACCCGGACCTGGGTGGATGCGGTGGCGGGCACCGGCACCCGCATCCGGGACACCCGCAAGACACTGCCCGGGCTGCGCGCCCTGGAGAAGTACGCGGTCCGCTGCGGCGGCGGGGTCAACCACCGGATGAGCCTCGGCGACGCAGCGCTGATCAAGGACAACCACGTGGAGGCCGCCGGTTCGGTGACCGCCGCGGTGGCCGCGGTGCGCGCGCTGCGGCCGGACATCACCCTCGAGGTCGAGGTGGACACCCCGGACCAGCTGACCGAGGCGCTGGCCGTCGGCGCGGAACTGATCCTGCTGGACAACTTCTCCGTCGCCGACACCGCGGCCGCGGTGCGACTGGTGCGGTCCGGTCATCCCGGGGTCCGGCTGGAATCGTCCGGCGGGCTGACCCTGGACGTGGCGGCCGACTACGCCCGGACCGGCGTCGACTTCCTGGCCGTCGGCGGGCTGACGCACTCGGCGGCGGTCCTCGATCTCGGGATGGACCTGCAGAAGTTCTGATCCCACTGTGCCGGTGATCCCACGTGTGGATCACCGGAGGGTGCGGTTGGATCAGGGCATGGCACTCCCGTCCGGCCGCTCTGGTTCCACCGCCGCGCCCGCCCCGTTGACGGTGGCCGCCGCGCAGCTGCACTCGCACGGCGGCGACGTCGCCGCTGCGGTGGCCGAGCACCGGGAACTGCTGGCCGCCGCCGCCGACCGCGGCGCGCAGCTGGTGGTCTTCCCGGAGCTGTCGCTGACCGGCTACGAGCCGGAGATCATCGACCTGCACCGGATCCGGGTGGACGCCGACCACCCGGCGCTGGCGCCGCTGGTCGCCGACTGCACCGCGGCGCGACTGCACGCGTTCGTCGGGGCGCCGGTGTCCGGGCCGGACGGGGCCGCGGGCCTGCCGCAGATCGGCGTGCTGCACATCGACCCGCAGGGCCGGGTCGGCCACGCCTACTCCAAGCAGCACCTCACCCCGATGGAACTGGGCCTGTTCGGCACCGGCGGCCCGGCCGGCCGGATCACGATCGGCGGACACCGGCTCGCGCTGTCGGTGTGCGCCGACGCGGCCGACGAGCGCCACCCGGCCGCCGCCGCGCACGCCGGCGCCGAGGCGTACCTGGTCGGCGCGCTGTTCCTGATCGGCGCGGAGTCGCGGCTGGAGTCCCAGATGACCACCGCCGCCCGGCTCGGCCTGTGGACGGTGCTGGCCCAGTACTGCGGCGGCACCGGCGGCGGCCCGGCCTGCGGCGGCAGCGGGATCTGGGCCCCGGGAGGTGAGCCGGTGGAACGGCTGGCCGGGGCAGCCGGGGTGGCCGTCGCCACCATCGGCTGAGCCCTTCGGGGGCTCGAGCGGTCACCGTGGCGGAACCGGGTGTGCGGGCGTCCTAGGCTGGTGTCCGGATCGCGGGGCCGAGTGCTGCCCGGCGACGCCCGCGCGTGCGGCCGGTGGTCGCCCCGCGGAAGCCGGAACGAAGGAGAGAACTGGATGCTGCGCCGGATCGACCTGCGGCAGGGCCTGGGATCGCTGAACGGGCTGCTGCCCCGTGCCGCGGCGGACGTCGCCTCGGTGATCGACCAGGTCGAACCGCTGGTCTCCGATGTCCGGCGGCGCGGGGCGCAGGCGGTGCTGGACGCCACCGAGAAGTTCGACGGCGTCCGCCCGGCCACCCTGCGGGTGCCGCAGCAGGTCATCGACGACGCCGTCGCCGGGCTGGCCCCGGAGGTCAGGGCCGCGCTGGACGAGGCCATCACCCGGGTCCGGGTCGGTCACCGGGCGCAGATCCCCACCGAGCGGGTCACCCAGATCGTCCCCGGCGGCATCGTCACCCAGCGCTGGGTGCCGGTCGGCCGGGTCGGCCTGTACGTGCCGGGCGGGCTCGCGGTGTACCCGTCCAGCGTCGTGATGAACGTGGTGCCGGCCCAGGTGGCCGGGGTCCGCGGCATCGCCGTCACCTCCCCGCCGCAGCAGGCCACCGGCTGGCCGGACCCGACCGTGCTGGCCGCGTGCGGACTGCTCGGCGTCACCGAGGTCTACGCCGCGGGCGGCGCCCAGGCGATCGCCATGCTGGGCTACGGCACGGTCGACACCGACGGCACCTCGATCCGGCCGGTCGACGTCATCACCGGCCCGGGCAACGTCTACGTCACCGCCGCGAAGCGGCTGATGCGCGGGATCGTGTCCATCGACGCCGAGGCCGGGCCGACCGAGATCGCGGTGCTCGCCGACGAGAAGGCCGATCCCGAGCACGTCGCCGCCGACCTGGTGTCCCAGGCCGAGCACGACCCGATGGCCGCGTCGGTGCTGATCACCACCTCCAAGGCGCTGGCCGACGCGGTGGAGGACGCCGTCATCAACCGGGTCGTCCGCACCCGGCACCGGGACCGGGTGACCGCGGCGCTGACCGGTCAGCAGTCGGCGATCGTCGTCTGCGCCAACCTGGAGGACGCGATCAAGGTCGCCGACGCCTACGCCGCCGAACACCTGGAGATCCAGACCGCGGACGCCCCCGTGGTCGCCCGCCGGATCCGCAACGCCGGCGCGATCTTCGTCGGCCGCTGGTCGCCGGTGTCCCTCGGCGACTACGCCGCCGGGTCCAACCACGTGCTGCCGACGGCCGGCTGCGCCCGGTTCTCCTCCGGTCTGGCGACCACCACCTTCCTCAAGCAGATGCAGGTGGTGGAGTACTCGAAGGAGGCCCTGGCGGCGGTGGCCCCGCACGTGCTGGCGCTCTCCGCCGCCGAGGACCTCCCGGCCCACGGCGAGGCCGTGTCCGCCCGGTTCCCGGACGGTGTGCGATGACCATCGGTGCGGGCGCGAAGCTGTCCGACCTGCCGCTGCGCGAGGACCTGGTCGGGCGCAGCCCCTACGGCGCGCCGCAGCTGGCGGTGCCGGTGCAGATCAACACCAACGAGAACCCGTTCCCGCCGTCGGAGGCGCTGGTCGCCGACCTTGCGGCGTCGGTGGCCGCGGCCGCGGTGGGCCTGAACCGCTACCCGGACCGGGACGCGGTGCAGCTGCGCCGTGAGCTCGCCGGCTACCTGGCGCGGGTCAGCGGGGTGCCGCTGCTGGCCGAGAACGTCTGGGCCGCCAACGGTTCCAACGAGATCCTGCAGCAACTGCTGCAGGCCTTCGGCGGTCCGGGGCGGACGGCCGTCGGCTTCGAGCCGTCCTACTCGATGCACCCGATCATCTCCACCGGCACCCGGACCACCTGGCTGCCCGCGCCGCGGCTGGCCGACTTCTCGGTCGACGTCCCGGCGGCCCTGCAGGTGATCCGCGAGCACGACCCGGACGTGCTGTTCGTGACCAGCCCGAACAACCCCACCGGCGGGTCGCTGGAGCTGTCGGACATCCGCGAGCTGGTCGGCGCCGCCCGCGGCATCGTGGTGGTGGACGAGGCCTACGCCGAGTTCTCCGAGCGGCCCAGCGCGATCGCGCTGATCGACGAGTTCCCGGCGCAGGTCGTGGTGGTGCGCACCATGTCCAAGGCGTTCGCCTTCGCCGGTGGCCGGCTCGGCTACCTGGCCGCCTCGCCGGCAATGATCGACGCGCTGCTGCTGGTCCGGCTGCCCTACCACCTGTCGGTGCTGACCCAGGCGGCGGCGATCGCCGCGCTGCGGCACGGCGACGACACCCTGGGTTCGGTGGCCCGGCTGGTCGGCGAGCGCAAGCGGGTGGCCGCCGAACTGACCCGGATGGGCCTGACCGTGGTGCCCTCGGATGCCAACTTCGTGCTGTTCGGGGTGTTCGACGACGCCCCGGCCACCTGGCAGCGCTACCTGGACGAGGGTGTGCTGCTGCGCGACGTGGGAATTCCCGGGTACCTGCGTGCGACCATCGGTACGGAGTCGGACAACGACCGGTTCCTGCAGGTGAGCCGTTCCGTCCTCGGGGCCGCCCGGGGATCTGTCGAGAAGGTCTGAGAGAGAAGCGATGTCGACGCAGAGCAGCAGGCGTGCCCGGATCGAGCGGACCACCAGCGAGTCGTCCGTGCTGGTCGACCTGGACCTGGACGGCACCGGCCAGGTGGAGATCTCCACCGGCGTACGGTTCTACGACCACATGCTCACGGCGTTCGGCGTGCACGGTGCCTTCGACCTGACCGTCCGGTCCACCGGTGACGTCGACATCGACGCCCACCACACGGTGGAGGACACCGCGATCGTGCTGGGCCAGGCACTGGGTCAGGCGCTGGGTGACAAGAAGGGCATCCGCCGGTTCGGCGACGCCTTCGTCCCGATGGACGAGACCCTCGCGCACGCCGCCGTCGACCTGTCCGGGCGCCCGTACTCGGTGCACACCGGCGAGCCGGAGAACATCCTCGGCTTCACCGTCGGGAACAACTACCCGGTGGTGCTGAACCGGCACGTCTTCGACTCGTTGTCCTTCCATGCCCGGATCAACCTGCACGTCCGGGTGCTGTACGGCCGGGACCCGCACCACATCTGCGAGGCGCAGTACAAGGCGATCGCCCGCGCGATCCGCGCCGCGGTGGAACCGGACACCCGCCTCACCGGGGTGCCGTCGACCAAGGGTGTGCTGTGAACTGGCTGCCCATCGCGCTGATCGCGCTCGGCGGGTTCCTGATCGGCGGCGTGGTGTCGCTGTGGCGGGCCGATGCCCGGCCGCCGGCGGTGTTGTGCGGGGTCTTCGCCGCCGCCGCCATCGCCGGAGGCATCCTGTGGATGCTGTGAACGTCGTCGTCCTCGACTACGGCTCCGGCAACCTGGCCTCGGCGGAGCGGGCACTGCGCCGCACCGGCGCGCAGGTCGAGGTCACGTCCGACTTCGACAAGGCCCTGGCCGCCGACGGTCTCGTCGTCCCCGGGGTCGGCGCGTACGCCGCGTGCATGGCCGGACTGACCGCGGTGCGCGGCGACCGGATCATCGGCCGGCGGCTGGCCGGGTCCCGGCCGGTGCTGGGCATCTGCGTCGGCATGCAGATCCTGTTCGCCGAGGGCGTCGAGCACGGCGAGCGCACCGAGGGGGTCGGCGAGTGGCCGGGCACCGTGGAGCGACTGCAGGCCCCGATCGTGCCGCACATGGGCTGGAACACCCTGCAGCCGGGCGAGAAGAGCGTGCTGTTCGACGGTCTCGACCCGGACACCCGCTTCTACTTCGTCCACTCCTACGGCGTGCGCCGCTGGGAGCTGGAGGTGCACGAGCCGTTCACCCCGCCCAGCGTGACCTGGGCCGAGCACGGCGGGGACCGGTTCGTCGCAGCGGTGGAGAACGGCCCGCTGTCCGCGACCCAGTTCCACCCGGAGAAGTCCGGTGACGCCGGTGCCGAGGTGCTGTCCCGCTGGGTCGCCTCGCTCCGCTGAGCCCGTCGCTGTTGCACTGCCGATCGAGGAGTGTTCGTTTGCCTGTCGAGACACGGGATCTCACCGGGACCGTGGTGCTGGTGACCGGCGCCGGCGCCGGGATCGGCGCCGCGATCACCACCCTGCTGCTGGAGGCCGGCGCCCGGGTGGTGCTGGTGGATCGTGACCCGGCCGCCGCGGCGGCGGTCGCCGCGACCTGGCCCGCCGACCAGGTGCTGGTGCAGCAGGCCGACGTCCGGGTGGCCGCGGACCTGGACCGCGCCGTCGACGCGGCGGTGGCCAGGTGGGGGCGGTTCGACTCCGCGGTGTGCAACGCCGGGATCGGCGCCTTCGGCGGGATACTCGACGTCGCCGACGAGATGCTGGACGCCATCGTCGATGTCAACCTGATGGGCACCGTGCGGACGGTGCGCGCAGCGGTCCGGCACTTCGACACCCGGCCCGGTGGCGGTGATCTGGTGATCGTCGCGTCGGTGGCCGGCCTGGGCAGTGCCGGCGGCAACGAGAGCGTCTACGCCGCCGCCAAGCACGGTCAGGTCGGGCTGGCGATCTCCCTGGACCGGGAGCTGCGGCACCGCGGGATCCGGGTCAGCACCATCGCCCCGGCCGCGGTCAACACCGGGTTCGCCGACGGGCTCGGCCGGGTCGCCGGCGACCCGGTGAAGGACACCTTCCTGCTGCCGTCCGACGTCGCCGGCGCCGTGGTCACCGTGCTGGCCCAGCCCCGCCGGGTGCGGACCGCGCTGTGGACGCTGTGGTCGATGGACGAGACCCCCGCCTCCTGAACCCCTCCCCGCGCGAGGATCATCTTCGCCTGCGCGTACGAAGGTGGCGACAACCGTCCCACCCGTCCCAAAGACGGCAACTTCCTACGCGTCGGCGAAGTTGATCCTCGCGCCGGGAGGGGGGGTCAGGAGGCGGAGACGGCGCGGAGGACGCACTGGGTCCCGGCGGGCGGCTCGAACTTCTGGGCGGCCTGCCACGACTTCTTCGCGCCCGGCTCGACCTTCACCGTGGTCTCGGCGGAATCGACGACCCGCGAGTACTTGTCGGTGAAGAAGACCAGGATCGTGTAGTCGGCGGCGGACCGGCCGGGGTTGGCGGCGGTGCCCAGCGCGCGCCACCCCCCGTCCGTCTTCCCGCAGCCGGTGAGCAGCACCGAGAGCCGGAGCTCCGGGGTGTCGTCGATGTCCTTGTCCGCCGGGATCTCGTGCTGCGCGGTGACCGGCGGGATCGGGGTCACCTTGCTGCTCGAGGTCGCATCGCTGCCGCCGGTCGTCGTCGAGGACGACGACGTGGGCGTGGTGGTCCCGGATCCCCCTGACGACGATGCGGTCGTCAGGGGGGTCGGGGCCGGGCCGGCGGTGCTGGTGGTGCAGGCGGTCAGGACGGCCGCGGCGGCGAGGCCGAGGGCGGCGATCAACGGTCGGGAAGCCGACATGCGGTGCTGCTCCTTGTCGCGAGAGAGGTGGTGACGGACCGGGTCTCCCAGGTTCAGCCCCCTGCCTGTCCACGGTTCCGGCGACGCCGTCCGATGACCAGCAGCGGCAGGCCGGCGAGCAGCAGCAGCAGACCGACCCACAGCAGTTCCTGACCGGGCAGGCCGGTGTAGGACAGCGGCGGCTGCGGACCGACCGGCGGGTTCGGCGCCGGCGGCGTCGGTCCCGGCGGGGCCGGCGGTGCGGTCAGGTCGACCACGGCGGTGACCGTGGGCGAGACCACGTCACCGGACGGGCCGGTGCCGGAGGCCAGGGCGGTGTTGCCCACCTCGCCCGCCGCCACGTCGACGGCGGTGACCACGTGGTCGGCCACGGTGCAGGTCATCTGCTCGCCGGCGGCCAGTTCGGTCGCCGGGCAGCTGACGGTGCCGGCCGTCGGGTCGTCCACATCGATGTCGGAGATGGTGGTGTCACCGGCGTTGGTCACCACGATGCTCCAGGAGACCAGGTCCCCGGGGCTCGCGCCGCCGTCGCCGTCGACATCCGTCCAGCCACCGGACTTGGCGATCGACAGCCGGTCCTGGGTGTTGACCGGCGTGATGATCGTGACCGTCCCGGACTGCACACCGGTGCAGTCCTGCGCGCCCGGCGGGCAGACCGGCTGCGCCTGCACCAGAGCGGAGTTCGTGACCCCACCGGCCTCGGCGTCGGCCGCGGTGATGACGTGGCCGTTGTCGGCGGTGCACTCCATCGTCGCGCCGGCGGCGAGCGCACCGGACGGGCAGCTGACCGTGCCGATCATCTCGTCCACCACGGTCACGCCGGTCACCCCCACCTGGCCGGTGTTGGTGACGGCGAAGGTGTAGTCGATGGTGTCGCCCACCGACACCACCCCGTCAGCGTTGGTGTCGCTCACCGAGGCGGTCTTCACCAGGGACAGCATGGACTCGGCCACCGTGACGGTCACCGTGGTCTCGTCGCAGACCGGGGTCGGCGTCGAGGTGTCGCAGACCTCGTAGGTGAAGGTGTCCTCACCGGTGAAGCCGGCATCCGGGGTGTAGGTGATGGCACCGGTGTCCGGGTCGACCGTCACCGTGCCGTGCTCCGGGTCACCGGTGACGGTCACCGATGCCGGGTCCAGCGGCAGACCCGTGGTGGTGGTGTCGTTGCCGAGCACCGGGATCACCACGGCGGTGCCGGGCAGGGTGGTCGCGGCGTCGGGCGAGGCCGCCACTACGTCCGGTCCGACGGTGATCGAGACCACCGCGGTGTCGCAGACCGGGGTCGGGGTGGAGGTGTCGCAGACCCGGTAGGTGTAGCTGTCGGGGCCGGTGTACCCCCGGGTCGGGGTGTAGGTGACCACCCCGGTCGTCGGGTTCACCGCGACGGTGCCGTGGGCCGGGCGCACGGTGATGGTCACCGAGCCCGGGTCCAGCGGCGCGCCGCCGGTCGAGACCGTGTCGTTGACCAGGACGTTCGTCCGGATCGCCGTGTTCTGCGGGGTGGCGATCGTGTCGTCGATGGCCCGCAGGGTGTTCGGCACGGTGATCGTCACGACCGCAGTGGCGCAGATCGGCGTCGGCGTCGTGGTGTCGCACACCTGGTAGGTGTACGTGTCCACACCCGAGAAGCCGCTCTCCGGCGTGTACGTGATCGCCCCGGTCGCCGGGTCCACCGACGTGGTGCCGTGCTGCGGCGCCACCACCACGGTCACCGACGCCGGGTTCAGCGGGGTGCCGACGATGGTCACGGTGTCGTTGGCCAGCACGTCGGTGACGATCGGCGTCACCGGTGGGGTGGTGCCGGAGTCGTCGTTCGCGGTCACCGTGTTCGGTCCGACGGTGATGTTCACCGTCGCGGTCGAGCACACCGGGGTCGGCTCCGAGGTGTCGCACACCTCGTAGTCGAACGAGTCCGGGCCGGAGTAGCCGGCGGTCGGGGTGTAGGTGATCCGGCCGGTGGCCGCCTCCACCTCGATGGAGCCGTGCGCGGGCGCCCGGGTGACCCGGACCGAGGACGGATCCAGCGGTGCGCCACCGGTCATGTGGGTGTCGTCGGCGAGCACATCGATGACCACGGCGTCGTTCTCGCCGGTGGCGACGGTGTCGTCGTTCGCCACCACCTGGTTCGGCACGGTCACCGTGACCACGGCGGTGTCGCAGACCGGGGTCGGGGTCGAGCTGTCGCAGACCCGGTAGGTGAAGGTGTCGGTGCCGGAGAAGTTCGCCTCCGGCGTGTAGGTGATCACACCGGTGGTGGTGTTCACCGAGGTGCTGCCGTGGCCCGGCGGCACCGTGACGGTCACCGAACCCGGGTTCAGCGGCACGCTGCCCGAGACCGTGTCGTTCGCCAGCACGTCGATCGCCACCGCGGTCATCGGCATGGTGGTCGAGGCGTCGTCCTGGGCCACGATCCCGTTGCCGGACACCGTCACCGAGACGGTCGCGGTGGAGCAGACCGGGGTCGGCGTGGAGGTGTCGCAGACCCGGTAGGTGAAGCTGTCCGGACCGCTGTAGTTCGACGCCGGCGTGTAGGTGATCGCGCCGGTGGTCGGGTTCACCGACACGGTGCCGTGCGCCGGGGCCACCGTGACGGTGACCGAGGCCGGGTTCAGCGGCGCGCCGCTCGGCGAGACGGTGTCGTTGGCCAGCACGTCCACGGTGACCGGTGCGTTCTGCAGGGTGGTCGCCGAGTCACCGCCCGCCGCAACGACGTTCGGCACGGACACGGTGACCGTGCCGGTGTCGCAGACCGGGGTCGGGGTGCTGGTGTCGCAGACCTGGTAGGTGAAGGTGTCCGTCCCGGAGAACCCGGCCGCCGGGGTGTAGGTGACCACACCGGTGGTGGGATCGACCGTGGCGGTGCCGTGGGCCGGCGCCACCGTGACGGTCGGGACCTGCAGCGGCTGCCCGGTCGAGGTGGAGTCGTTCGCCCGGACGTCGATGGTCACCGGGTTGCCCGGGGTGACCGTGGCCGTGTCCGGGTTGGCGACGACCACGTCGGTGCCCACCTGGATCGTCACCGTGGCGGTGTCGCACACCGGGGTCGGGTCGGAGGTGTCGCAGACCCGGTAGGTGTAGCTGTCCGCGCCGGTGTAGCCGGCGGTCGGGGTGTAGGTCACGGCACCCGTGGTCGGGTTGACCGTGGCGGTGCCGTGGGTCGGCGGCACGGTGATCGTCACCGAGGTCGGGTCCAGCGGCGCGCCGCCGGCGGACACCCGGTCGTTGCCGAGCACCGGGCTGGTGACCGTGCCGTTCTGGGCCACCGCCACCTCGTCGGCCACGGCGTCGACCGTGTTGACCACCGTGACGGTGACCACCGCGGTGTCGCAGACCGGCGTCGGGTTGCTGGTGTCGCAGACCCGGTAGGTGAAGGTGTCGCTGCCCGAGAAGCCGTTCGCCGGCGTGTACGTCACCGCACCGGTGGTGGTGTTCACCGCCACGGTGCCGTGGGTCGGCGTCGAGGTGATGGTGACCGAGGACGGATCCAGCGGCGCACCGTTCGGGGTGATCGTGTCGTTGGTGAGCACCTGCACCGTGACCGGGGTGACCGGCGTGGTGGTCGCCGAGTCGTCGGTCGCCGTCACCGTGTTCGCGCCGACGGTGATCGTCACCGCGGCGGTCGAGCAGACCGGGGTCGGGGTGGTGGTGTCGCAGACCCGGTAGGTGAAGGTGTCCGTGCCGCTGTAACCGGCGGCCGGGGTGTAGGTGATCGCCCCGGTGGTCGGGTCGACCGTGACGGTGCCGTGGGCCGGCGGGGTCGGCACGGTGACGCTCGCCGGGTTCAGCGGCGCGCCGCCGGGCGCGACGGTGTCGTTGGCCAGCACGTCGATGGTCTTCGGCGTGTTCTGCGGCGTGCTGCCGCCGTTGTCGGGCGCGGCGGTGACCGTGTTGGTGACGGTGATCGTCACGATCGCGGTGTCGCAGACGGGGGTCGGGTTGCTGGTGTCGCAGACCCGGTAGGTGTAGCTGTCGGTACCGGAGAACCCGGTCGCCGGCGTGTACGTCACCGCGCCGGTCGTGGTGTTGACCGTGGTGGTGCCGTGCGCCGGGGCCGAGGTGACGGTGACCGACGCCGGGTCGAGCGGGGCGCCACCCGGCGGGGTGGTGTCGTTGGCCAGCACCGGGGTGGTGACGGGGGTCGTCGGGGTGGTGGACGCGGTGTCGGACACCGCGTTCACCGTGTTGGTGCCGACGCTCACCGTCACCGCCGCGGACCCGCAGACCGGGGTCGGGGTGGAGGTGTCGCAGACCCGGTAGGTGTAGGTGTCCGTGCCCGAGAACCCGGCCGCCGGGGTGTAGGTGATGGTGCCGGTCGGGTTGACCGTGGTGGTGCCGTGCAGCGGTGCGGTGGTGACCGTCACCGAGGCCGGGTCCAGCGGCTGCCCGCCGGCCGAGACGGTGTCGTTGGACAGCACGGTCGTGGTCACCGGGGTGTTCTGCGCGGTGCTCGCGGTGTCCGGCCGCGCGGTCACCGCGTTGCCGATCACCAGGACGGAGATCGTGGCGGTACCGCACACCGGGGTCGGGGTGGAGGTGTCGCACACGGTGTAGGTGAACGAGTCCGGACCGGTGTACCCGGTGGCCGGGGTGTAGGTGATGATCCCGGTGGTCGGGTCGACCGTGGCCGCACCGTGCGACGGCGGCGTGAAGGTGACCGACGCCGGGTTCAGCGGGGCACCGTTCGGCGACACCGAGTCGTTGCCCAGCACGAAGATCTGCACCGGGGTGTTCTGCCGCGGCGAGGCGTTGTCGTTCTCGATGTCGAGGACGTTCGGCACCTGGACGGTGACGGTCGCCGTGGCGCAGGCCGGGGTCGGGGTGGAGGTGTCGCAGACCCGGTAGGTGTAGCTGTCCGTGCCGGAGAAGCCGGCCGCCGGTGTGTAGGTGATCGCGCCGGTGGTGGTGTTCACCGAGGTGGTGCCGTGGCCCGGGGCCGCGGTCACGGTGACGCTCGCCGGGTTCAGCGGCTGCCCACCGGTGGCCGCCGAGTCGTTGGCCAGCACCGGGGTGGTGACGGCCTCACCCGGCGGGGTGTTGGCGTTGTCCGGGTTGGCGGTCACCGTGTTGCCGCTGATGGTGATCACCACGCCGGCGGTGTCGCACACCGGGGTCGGCGTGGACAGGTCGCAGACCCGGTAGATGTAGTTGTCCGTGCCCGAGTAGCCGCGGTCCGGGGTGTAGGTGATGGTGCCGTTGGTGTTGACCACCAGCGTGCCGTGCTCGGCCTGCCGGGTGATCACCACCGAGGCGGGATCCAGTGCGGCGCCACCGGTCTGGTGTTCGTCGTTGGACAGCACGGTCAGCGTGATCGGGGTGTTCTGCGCGGTCGTGCCGGCGTCGTTGATCGCCGTGACCGTGGTGGGCACGGAGATGGTGACCACCGCGGTGTCGCAGACCGGCGTCGGTTCCGAGGTGTCGCAGACCTGGTAGGTGTAGCTGTCCGTCCCGGAGAAGCCGTTCGCCGGGGTGTACACGATGTTGCCCGCGGCATTCAACGCGGCGGTGCCGTGGCCCGGCTGCACCGTCACCGTCGGGTTGGCGAGTGGCTGCCCGGTGGAGGAGGTGTCGTTGAGCCGGACGTTGGTGGTGACCGACGTGATCGGCTGGGTGATCTCGGTGTCGTCGGTGGCGGTCACCACGTTGCCGCCGACGGTGATGCTCACCGTCGTGGTGTCGCAGACCGGGGTCGGGATGGACCGGTCGCACACCCGGTAGCCGTAGCTGTCCGGACCGGAGTAGCCGGCCTCCGGGGTGTAGGTGATCGCGCCGGTGGTGGTGTTCACCGACGTGGTGCCGTGGGCGGCCGGGACCGTCACGGTGACGCTGGCCGGGTTCACCGGCGAGGCGCCGGTCGACACGGTGTCGTTGCCGATGACCGGGGTGGTCACCGCGGTGTTCTGCGGGGTGGACACGACATCCGGGTTGGCGGTGACGACGTCGACCACGGTGATGGTCACCGTCGAGGTGTCGCAGTAGGGCACCGGGGTCGAGGTGTCGCAGACCTGGTAGCCGAAGGTGTCGACGCCGGAGAAGCCGTTCTCCGGGACGTAGACCAGCACGCCGGTCGCCGCACCGATGGAGGCCGTGCCGTGCGCCGGCTGGTAGGTGATCGTCGGGAAGGCGAAAGGCTGTCCGGTGGAGGAGGTGTCGTTCGCCCGGCCCTCCGTGCTGATCGAGGTGATCGGCGCGGTCGTGTTGGTGTCCGGGTTGGCCACGACCACGTTGCCGCCGACCTGCACGGTGACCACGGCGGTGTCGCAGACCGGGGTCGGGGTGGAGGTGTCGCAGACCCGGTAGGTGAACGTGTCGGTGCCGGAGAAGCCGGTCGCCGGCACGTACCGCACGTTGCCCGTGGAGGTGTCGACCGTGGTGGTGCCGTTCGCCGGGGCCACGGTGACCGTCACCGAGGCCGGGTTCAGCGGGGCGCCGTTGGCCGCGATCGTGTCGTTGCCCAGCACCGGCGTGATGACGGCGACGTTCTGCGGCGTCGCCACCTCGTCGTCGACGGCGGTGACGGTGTTCGGCACCTGCACGGTGACGGTCGCGGTGGCGCAGACCGGGGTCGGCCGGGAGGTGTCGCAGACCCGGTAGGTGTAGGTGTCGGTGCCGGAGAACCCGGAGTTCGGCGTGTAGGTGATGCTGCCGGTGGTCGGGTCGACCGAGGTGGTGCCGTGCCCGGGCGCGACGGAGACCGTCGGGTTGGCCAGCGGCTGCCCGGTGGAGCTGGAGTCGTTCGCCCGGACGTTGGTGGTCACCGGGTTGCCCGGGGTGGTGGCGGCGTTGTCCGGGGTGGCGGTGACGGTGTTGCTGCCGACTGTCACGGTGACCACGGCGGTGTCGCAGACGGGGGTCGGGGTGGAGGTGTCGCAGACCCGGTAGGTGTAGCTGTCGGTGCCGGAGAACCCGGTCGTTGGGGTGTAGGTGATCGCCCCGGTGGTGGTGTTCACCGCGGTGGTGCCGTTGGCCGGCGGGTTGGTGACGGTCACCGAGGCCGGGGCCAGCGGCGCCGCACCGGTGGTGACGGTGTCGTTGCCCAGCACCGGGGTGCTGACCGCGGTGTTCTGCGCGGTGGTCGCGCTGTCGTCGACGGCGTTCACCGTGGTCGGCACCGTGACCGTGACGGTCGCGGTGTCGCAGATCGGCGTCGTCGAGGTGTCACACACCTGGTAGACGAACGTGTCCACGCCGGAGAAGCCGCTCGCCGGGGTGTAGGTGATCGCCCCGTTGGTCAGGTTGACCGTGGTGGTGCCGTGGCCGGCGGCGGTGGTGACCGTGACGCTCGCCGGGTTCAGCGGGGCGCCGTCGGTGGAGACGGTGTCGTTGCCCAGCACCGGCACCACGACCGCCGTGATAGGGGAGGCGTCAGCAGTGTCATCAGTGGCCGTCACCACGTTGTCCGCCACCGTCGCGGTGACGATCGCCGCGGTGGAGCAGGTCGGCGTCGGGGTGGAGCTGTCACACACGGTGTAGGAGAACGAGTCCGGGCCGGAGTAGCCGGGATCCGGGGTGTAGGTGATGACGCCGGTGGTGGTGTTGGCCGAGACCGTGCCGTGGGCCGGCGGGGTCGGGATGCTGATCGACGCCGGGTTCAGCGGGGCGCCGCCCGGGGTCACCGAGTCGTTGTCCAGCACCGGGATCGGCGTGGGCGTGTTCTGCCGGATGGTGGCGGTGTCCGCCCGCGCGGTCACGGTGTTGGGCACGGTGATCGTGACGGTGGCGGTGGCGCACAGCGGGGTCGGGGTGGTCCGGTCGCAGACCCGGTAGTCGAAGGTGTCGACCCCGGAGAAGTTGTTGGCCGGGGTGTAGGTGATGTCGCCGTTGGTGGCGTTCACCGTGGTGGTGCCGTGGCCCGCGGCGCGGGTGACCGCGACGGAGCCCGGGTTCAGCGAGGCGCCGCCGCCGGCCACCGTGTCGTTGGTCAGCACGTCGACGGTCACCGGTGTGACCGGCTGCGTGGTCCGTGCGTCGTTCACCGCGGTCACCGTGTTGGCGCCGATGGTGATGGTGACGGTGGTGCTCGGGTCGCAGTTCGGGGTCGGGGTGGAGCCGTCGCAGACCCGGTAGACGTAGGTGTCCGTGCCGGAGTAGTTCGCATCAGGGGTGTAGGTGATGCTGCCGTTCGGGTTCACCGCCGTGGTGCCGTGGGCCGGCGCGGTGACCACGGTGACCGAGCCCGGGTCGAGCGGGGCGCCGCCGGTGGTGACGGTGTCGTTGTCCAGGACCGGCGTGGTGACATCCGTGTTCTGCGGGGTGGTGTCGGTGTCGTCGACGCCGGTCACCGTGCTCGGGACGGTGATCGTGACCAGCGCGATGTCGCAGACCGGCGTCGCCGAGCTGTCACAGACCTGGTACTGGAAGGTGTCGACGCCGGAGAAGTTCGCCGCCGGCGTGTAGGTGATCGCGCCGTTCGCCGGGTTGACCGAGGTGGTGCCGTGCCCGGGCGCGGTGGTGACGGTGACGCTCGCCGGGTTCAGGGCGGAGCCGCCGGCCGAGATCGTGTCGTTGGCGAGCACGTTCGTGGTGATGGCGGTGATCGGTGCGGTGGTGTTGGTGTCGTCGACCGCGACCACCGAGTTGGTGCCGACCGACACCGAGACCGGTGCCGTGGAGCAGACCGGGGTCGGGGTCGAGGAGTCACACACGGTGTAGGAGAACGAGTCCGGGCCGGAGTACCCGGTGGTCGGGGAGTAGGTGATCGCCCCGGTGGTCGGGTTGACCGTGACCGTGCCGTGCAGCGGGGTGGTCGCGGTGACCGAGCCCGGGTTCAGCGGGGAGCCGTTCGGCGAGACGGTGTCGTTGGCCAGCACCGGGATCACCACGGAGGTGTTCTGGGCGGTGGTCGCGGCATCGTTCGCCGCCTCCACGTCGTTCGGCACCTGGACGGTGACGGTCGCCGTGGCACAGACCGGGGTCGGCGTCGAGGAGTCGCAGACCCGGTAGGTGTAGGTGTCGGTGCCGGAGAACTGGTTCGCCGGCGTGTAGGTGATGGCGCCCGTCGTCGTGTTGACCGACGTGGTGCCGTGCGCCGGCGCAGCGGTCACGGTGACGCTCGCCGGGTTCAGCGGAGAACCGTTGGCGGACCGGGTGTCGTTGGCGAGGACGTTCGTGGTGACCGCGACACCCGGCTCGGTGGTGGAGTTGTCGGGGTTGGCGACGACGGTGTTGCTGCCGACGGTGACGGTCACCGTCGCGGTGGCGCAGACCGGTGTCGGGTCCGAGGTGTCGCAGACCCGGTAGGTGTAGTTCACCGTGCCGGAGAACCCGGTCGCCGGGGTGAAGGTGATGGCGCCCGTCGTGGTGTTGACGCTGGTGGTGCCGGAGGCCGGCGGCACGGTGACGGTCACCGACGCCGGGTTCAGCGGGGCGCCGCCGGCGGTGATGGTGTCGTTGCCGAGCACGTTGGTGCTCACCGCGGAGTTCTGCGGTGTCGTCGAGGTGTCGTTCACCGCGGTGACGGTGTTGGGCACGGTGACGGTGACGGTGGTCGAGGCGCAGACCGGGGTCGGGTTCGAGGTGTCACAGACCTGGTAGTTGAAGACGTCGGTGCCGGAGAACCCGGAGGCCGGGGTGTAGGTGATCGTGCCGGTGCCGGCGTTGACCGTCGCGGTGCCGTGCGCCGGCGGCGTGGTGACCGTCGGGTTGGCGAGAGGCTGTCCGGTGGACGTGGTGTCGTTCGCCCGGACGTTCACCGTGATCGGGGTGGCCGGCTGCGTGGTGCCGGTGTCCGGGGTCGCGGTGACGGTGTTCGCGCCGACGGTGATGTTCACCGTGGCGGTGCCGCAGACCGGGGTCGGGGTCGACCGGTCGCAGACCGTGTAGGTGTAGCTGTCCGGACCGGTGTAGCCGGCGGCCGGCGTGTAGGTGATCGCACCGGTGGTGGTGTTCACCGACGTGGTGCCGTGGGCCGCGGCGGTCGCCACGACCACCGAGGCCGGGTTGAGCGGGGCGCCGCCGGTGGTGATGGTGTCGTTGGCCAGCACGTTGGTGGTGGTGGCGACGTTCTGTGCGGTGGCGACGATGTCGTCGTTGACCGTCACCACGTTCGGCACGGTCACCGTGACGGTGGTGCTCGAGCAGACCGGGGTCGGGTTCGAGGTGTCGCAGATGGTGTAGCCGAAGGTGTCGACCCCGGAGAAGCCCGAGTTCGGGGTGTAGGTGATCGCGCCGGTGGTGCCGTTGACGGAGGTGCTGCCGTTGGGCGCGGTGGTGGTCACCGTCGGGTTGCCCAGCGGCTGGCCGGTGGACGTGGTGTCGTTGGCCTTCACCGTGATCGAGACCGGGGTGATCGGCTGGGTGGTCGAGCTGTCCGGGTTGGCGACGACGGTGTTCGCGCCGACGGTGATCCGGACGGTGGCGTTGGCACAGGTCGGCGTCGGGGTCGAGGTGTCACACACCCGGTACCGGAACGAATCCGCTCCGGTGTAGCCGCCGGCCGGGGTGTAGGTGGTCACCCCGGTGGTGGTGTTCACCGAGAGCCCGCCGTGCAGGGCGGCGGTCAGGATCGTGACGGTGCCCGGGTTCAGCGGCGCGCCGCCGGCGGACACGGTGTCGTTGGCCAGGATGTTCACCGGCACCGCGGTGTTCTGCGCGGTGGTGGCGGCGTCGTCGTTGGCCCGCACCGTGTTCGGCACGGTGACCGTCACGGTGGCGGTGGCACAGACCGGGGTCGGCGCGGAGGTGTCGCACACGGTGTAGCCGTAGGTGTCGACGCCGGAGAAGCCGGAGGCCGGCGTGTAGGTGATGTTGCCGGTGGCGCCGTCCACCGAGGTGGTGCCGTGGCCCGGGGCGGTGGTCACCGTCGGGTTGGCGAGAGGCTGTCCGGTGGAGGAGGAGTCGTTCGCCCGGACGTCGGTGGTGACCGGGGTGATCGGCAGGGTGGTGGCGGTGTCGTTCGCCGCGGTCACCGTGTTCGCGCCGACGGAGACGTTCACGGTGGCGGTGGCGCAGACCGGGGTCGGCGTCGAGCCGTCGCAGACCCGGTAGGTGAACGAGTCGTTGCCGGAGAAGCCGGCGTTCGGCGTGTAGGTGATGGCGCCGGTCGTGGTGTTGACCGCGGTGGTGCCGTTGGCCGGCGCCGCGGTGACCGTGACGCTCGCCGGGTTCAGCGGGGCGCCGCCGTTGGTGATGGTGTCGTTGCCCAGCACCGGGACGGAGACCGGCGTGTTCTGTGCAGTGGTCGAGGTGTCGTTCACCGCGGTGACGGTGTTCGGCACGGTGATGGTGACGGTGGCGGTGGCGCACTGCGGGGTCGGCGAGGAGGTGTCACAGACCCGGTAGACGTAGGTGTCGACGCCCGAGAAGCCGTTCGCCGGCGTGTACGTCACCGATCCGGTGGTGGTGTTGACCGAGGTGGTGCCGTGGCCGGGAGCGGTGATCACGGTGACGCTGGCCGGGTTCAGCGGGGCGCCGCCGGCGGCCACCGTGTCGTTGGACAGCACGTTGGTGGTGGTCGCGGTGATCGGCTGCGTGGTGCGGGCGTCCGGGTTGGCGGTCACGGTGTTGTTCCCGATGGTGACCGTGACCGTGGCGGTGGCGCAGACCGGGGTCGGGCTGGAGCTGTCGCACACCCGGTAGGTGAAGGTGTCGGTGCCGGAGTAGCCGGTGGTCGGGGTGAAGGTGATGGCACCGGTGGTGGTGTTGACCGCGGTGGTGCCGTGCGCCGGAGCGGCGGTGACGGTCACGGAGGCCGGGTTCAGCGGGGAGCCGCCGGTGGTGATGGTGTCGTTGGTCAGCACCGGGATCGACACCGGCGAGTTCTGTGCGGTGGTCGAGGTGTCGTTCACCGCGGTGACCGTGTTGGGCACCGTGATGGTGACCAGCGCCGAGGCACAGAGCGGCGTCGGGGTGGAGGTGTCACAGACCTGGTAGCGGTAGGTGTCCACGCCCGAGAACCCGTTCGCCGGCGTGTAGGTGATGGCGCCGGTCGTGGTGTTGACCGCGGTGGTGCCGCGGCCGGGGGCGGTGGTCACCGCGACACTGGCCGGGTTGAGTGCGGCACCGGAGACGGTGTCGTTGGCGAGCACGTTCGTGGTGATCGGGGTGACCGGCGGCGTGGTCCCGGAGTCCGGGTTGGCGGTGATGGTGTTGGCCGGGACGGTGATCGTGACCAGGGCGGTGGCACACCGCGGGGTCGGCGTCGAGGTGTCGCAGACCTGGTACCGGAAGGTGTCGGTGCCGGAGAAGTTGGTGTTCGGCGTGTAGGTGATCGCGCCGGTGGTGGTGTTGACGGTGGTGGTGCCGTTGGTCGCGGCGGTGGTGACCGCCACGGAGGCCGGGTTCAGCGGGGCGCCGCCGGTGGTGATGGTGTCGTTGCCCAGCACCGGGACGGAGATCGCGGTGTTCTGCGGGGTGGTGCGGACGTCGTCGTTCGCGGTGACGGTGTTCGGCACGGTGATGGTGACGGTCGCGTTCGCGCAGACCGGGGTCGCCGAGGTGTCGCAGACCCGGTACTGGTAGGTGTCCACGCCGGAGAAGCCGGACGCCGGGGTGTAGGTGATGACGCCGGTGCCGGCGTTGACCGAGGTGCTGCCGTGGCCCGGTGCGGTGATCACCGTCGGGTTGGCCAGCGGCTGCCCGGTGGCGCTGGAGTCGTTGGCGCGCACGTCGTTCGCGACGGCGGTGACCGGCGGGGTGGTGTACGAGTCGTTGACCGCGGTGACCACGTTGGCCGGGATGGTGATGGTGTCGACGGCGGTGGCGCAGACCGGGGTCGGCGTCGAGGTGTCACAGATCCGGTAGGTGTAGGTGTCCGTGCCCGCGTAGCCGTTGGCCGGGGTGTAGGTGATCGCACCGGTGGTCGCGTTGACGGCCGTGGTGCCGTGCAGGGCCGGGACGGTGACGGTGACCGACGCCAGGTTCAGCGGCGCGCCGTTGGTCGAGACGGTGTCGTTGGCCGGGGCGTTCAGCGTCACCGGGGTGTTCTGCGTGGTGGTCGCGGAGTCGGCGACCGCGGTCACCGTGTTCGGCACCTGGACGGTGACGGTGGCCGAGGCACAGACCGGGGTCGGCGTCGAGGAGTCGCAGACCCGGTAGACGAAGGTGTCCGTGCCGGAGAAGCCGTTCGCCGGCGTGTAGGTGATCGCACCCGTCGTGGTGTTGACGGTGGTGGTGCCGTGGCCGGCCGCGGTGGTCACGGTGATGCTCGCCGGGTTCAGCGGCGCGCCGTTGGCCGACCGGGTGTCGTTCGCCAGCACGTTCACGGTGGTCGCGACACCCGGTGCGGTACTGGCATTGTCGGGGTTCGCCACGACCGTGTTGCCGCCGACGGTGACGGTCACGGTGGCGGTGGCGCAGACCGGGGTCGGGTCCGAGGTGTCGCAGACCCGGTAGTTGTAGGTGACCGTGCCGGTGAAACCGGCGGCGGGGGTGTAGGTGATGGCGCCGGTGGTGGTGTTGACGCTCGTCGTGCCGGAGGCCGGCGCGCTGGTGACGGTCACGGACGCCGGGTTCAGCGGGGCGCCACCGGTGGTGATGGTGTCGTTGGCCAGCACGTTGGTGCTGACCGCGGTGTTCTGCGGGGTGGTGGAGCTGTCGTTCACCGCGGTGACGGTGTTCGGCACGGTGATGGTGACCGTGGTGCTCGCGCAGACCGGGGTCGGGTTCGAGGTGTCGCAGACCTGGTAGGTGTACACGTCGGTGCCGGAGAAGCCGGCGGCCGGTGTGTAGGTGATGGTGCCGGTGCCGGCGTTGACCGAGGCGGTCCCGTGCGCCGGCTGCGCGGTGACCGTCGGGTTGGCGAGAGGCTGCCCGGTGGAGGAGGTGTCGTTCGCCCGGACGTTGGTGGTGATCGGGGTGACCGGCGGCGTGGTGCCGGTGTCCGGGGTGGCGGTGACGACGTTGCCGCCCACGGTGATGTTGACGGTCGCCGTGCCGCAGACCGGGGTCGGGGTGGAGCGGTCGCAGACCGTGTAGGTGTAGCTGTCCGGCCCGGTGTAGCCGTTCGCCGGGGTGTACGTGATCGCACCGGTGGTGGCGTTGACGGTGGTGGTGCCGTGCGCGGCCGCCGTCGCGACGACCACCGAGCCCGGGTTCAGCGACGCGCCGCCGGTGGTCACCGTGTCGTTGGCCAGCACGTTGGTGGTGGTGGCGGTGTTCTGCGGGGTGGCGACGATGTCGTCGTTGACCGTCACCGTGTTCCGGACGGTGATCGTCACCGTGGTGCTCGAGCAGACCGGGGTCGGGTTCGAGGTGTCACACACGGTGTAGCCGTAGGTGTCGACCCCGGAGAAGCCGGAGTTGGGCGTGTAGGTGATGGCGCCCGTCGTGCCGTTGACGGCGGTGGTGCCGTTACCGGCGCTCGTGGTCACCGTGGGGAGGCCGAGAGGCTGTCCGGTGGAGGTGGTGTCGTTGGCCCGGACGTTGGTGGTGATCGCGGTGACCGGGGTGGTGGTGCCGCTGTCCGGGTTGGCCACCACGGTGTTCGCGCCGACGGTCACGGTGACCGTCGCGTTGGCGCAGAGCGGGGTCGGGGTGGAGGTGTCGCAGGCCCGGTAGGTGTAGACGTCGGTGCCGGTGAAGCCGTTGTTCGGCGTGTAGGTGATGGCGCCCGTCGAAGTGTTGACAGCGGTGTTTCCACGTGTCGGGGCGGCGGTGACGGTCACGCTCGACGGGTTCAGCGGGGCGGCGCCGGCGGTGATGGTGTCGTTGGCGAGCACCGGCGTGGTGACCGCGGTGTTCTGCGGGGTAGTCGATGTGTCGTTCACCGCGGTGACGGTGTTCGGCACGGTGATGGTGACGGTGGCGGTGGCGCAGACCGGGGTCGGGTTCGAGGTGTCGCAGACCCGGTAGGTGTAGACGTCGGTGCCGGAGAAGCCGGAGGCCGGGGTGTAGGTGATGTTGCCGGTGGTGGCGTTGACCGAGGTGGAACCGCGGGCCGGGGCGACGGTCACCGTCGGGTTGGCCAGCGGCTGGCCGGTCGAGCTGGAGTCGTTGGCCCGGACGTTGGTGGTGACCGGGGTGACCGGGGCCGTGGTGTCGGTGTCGTTCGACGCGGTGACGGTGTTGGCGCCGACGGTGATGTTCACCGTCGCGGTGGAGCAGACCGGGGTCGGGCTGGAGCTGTCGCAGACCCGGTAGGTGTAGGTGTCGGTCCCCGTGTAGCCGTTGTTGGGCGTGTAGGTGATGGCGCCGGTGGTGGTGTTGACGCTCGTCGTGCCGCGGCTCGGGCCGGTCTGCACGGTGACGCTGGCCGGGTTCAGCGCGGCGCCGTTGGGCGAGACCGTGTCGTTGGCAAGGACGTTCGTGACGGCGGCGGTGTTCTGCGGGGTGGTCACCGTGTCGTTGACCGCGGTCACCGTGTTCGGCACCGAGACCGTGACCAGCGCGGTCGAGCAGACCGGGGTCGGGTTCGAGGTGTCGCAGACCTGGTAGCGGAAGGTGTCGGTGCCCGAGAACCCGTTGTTGGGCGTGTATGTCACCGCGCCGGTACCGGCGTTGACCACCGCGGTGCCGTTGGTCGGGGCGACGGTGATGGTCGGGTTGGCCAGCGGCTGGCCGGTCGAGGTCGAGTCGTTGGCCCGGACGTTGATGGAGACGGCGGTGCCCGGCGCGGTCGTGGCCGAGTCGTTGACGGCGGTCACGGTGTTCGCGCCGACGGTGACGGTGACGGTGGCGGTGGCGCAGACCGGGGTGGGGGAGGAGCTGTCGCAGACCCGGTAGGTGTAGGTGTTCGTGCCGGTGAAGCCGTTGTTGGGCGTGTAGGTGATGGCGCCGGTGCCGGTGTTGACGCTGGTCGTGCCGTTGGCCGGCGCGCTGGTGACGGTGACGCTCGCCGGGTTCAGCGGGGCGCCGTTGGCCGTGCGGGTGTCGTTGGCCAGCACCGCGGTGGTGACGGCGGTGTTCTGCGGGGTGGTCGCGGTGTCGTTCACCGCGGTGACCGTGCTGGGCACGTTCACGGTGACGGTCGCGGTGGCGCAGACGGCGGTCGGCGTCGAGTTGTCGCAGACCCGGTAGACGAAGGTGTCGACGCCGGAGAAGTTCGTGTTCGGGGTGTAGGTGATCGCACCGGTGGTGGCGTTCACCGAGGTGGTGCCGTTGCCCGGGGCGGTGGTGACGGTGACCGTGGACGGCACGAGGGCGTAGCCGCTGCTGGTGGTGTCGTTCGACAGCACGGCGATCACCACGGCGGTGGCCGGGGCGGTGATCGCGGTGTCGTTGGTGGCGGTGATCAGGTCGATGGTCTGCGCGGCGGCGACGGCGCACCCGGCCGGGGTGCCGGTGGCGGTGCAGGTGCCAGGCGCAACCGGCGAGGTGCCGCCGGTCGGGTCGACGGCGGCGCGGTTCTGCAGCGTGGTGCCGGCGGCGGCGGCCTGCGGGGTGACGTTGATGGTGAACGTCGAGGTCGCGGTGGAGGCGATGCTGCCGGTGAAGTTGCAGGTGACGGTCTGGCCGGCGGCGACGGTGCCGGCGGCGGAACAGGTCCAGCCGGTGCCGGCCACCGAGTTGTACTGCAGGCCGGCCGGCAGTACGTCGACGACGCGCGCGGTGGTGGCGGTGGTGCCGCCGTTGTTGGTGACGGCCAGGGTGTAGTTCGCCGCGGTGCCGACCACCAGCTGCGTCGGGTTGGTCTTGGCGAGCGAGAGGTTCACCGCGGTACCGGTGTTCGTCAAGGTGCAGCTCAGCGCGGCGCCCGCGACCGGGGTGACCGCGATGCCGGTGCCCAGGGCCGCGGCAGTCGGCAGGCCGGAGGTCTGCACCCCGTTGGTGTCGGTACAGGTGACCAGCGAGTTGTAGTTCGCCGGCGAGGTCTCCGTCAGGTAGTACGTGGTGCCCGCCGTGGCGGTGTAGGTGCCGGTGGTGCCGGTGCCGGCGGTGACCGTGGAGCCGGTGCCGGTGGTGGTCGAGTTCGCGGTGCTGTTGACCACGGTGCCGGTGACCGAGCCGGTGCGGATGGCGACGGTGAACTGGTCACCGGCGACCGCGCGGGGGCCGCCCAGCACCTTGGAGAGCACGATGGTCGGGCTGATCGGGGTGTTGGTGATGACACACGAGATCGCCGCGCCGGCCACCGGTGTGATGTTCAGTCCGTTCGCCGCGGAGTACGCCTGGTTGGTCGGCAGCCCGGTCTGGAACCCGTTGGCGTCGACACAGGTGATCAGCCGGGTGTACTGGGCGAAGTTCGTTCCGCCGGAAGCACCCTCGGTGATGGTGTAGGTGGTGCCGACGGCTGCGGTGTACTCACCGGTGGTGCCGGTGCCGGCGGTGATGGTGCTGCCGGTGCCCGTCGAGGTGGAGTTGGTGGTCGTGTTGACCACGGTGCCGGACACGCCGCCGGTGCGGATCGCGGTGGTGAACTGGTCGCCGGTGTTGGCCCGGGTGCCGCCGAGGGCGGCGGTGACCGTGATGGTCGGTCTCGGGGTGTTGGTGAACGTACAGGTGACGAACGGACCGGTGGCGTTGGTGGCCGGGGTCGGGAAGTTCAGGGTGAACGACGACCCGGTCCCGGAGGCCACCACGCGGTTGGACGCGGCGGCGTCGGTACAGCTGTAGGTGGTGATGTAGTCGGCGAGATTCCCTCCGCCGGAGGCGGTCTGGGCGACGGTGTAGGAGGTGCCGCTGTAACCGATGACCGGGCCGGCGATCTCGTTCTGCAGGCCGGTGGCGGTGCCGGTGGTGGTCGCCGTGTTGTTGGCGGTGATGCTGCCGCCGGTGATCGAGGTGGAGAACTGGTCCCCGGTGTTGGCGCGGGCGACGACGTTCTCCGCCACGCTCAGCGTCGGGTTCAGCGAACAGGCCGCGATGTCGGTCCCCAGTGTGCCGGTGATGCTCTCCAGCTTCGGGCCGCCGGTGATCGCGCCGGTGTTCGGATTGAGGGAGACCAGCGAGGTGGTGATGGCGGTGGTGTCCGCGTACTGCGCGTACAGGTTGCCGACGTTGTCGAAGGCGATGCCGTTGTAGTTGACACCGGTGGCGACCGTGTAGGTCTGCAGCGTGGTGGAGGTGAGCGCGGTGCCGGTGCTGGACCCGGTGGACGGCAGCGGGCCCTTGACCACCGCGACGGCGGCGGACGGGGCGATCGACTCGACCAGGTAGAGGTTGCCCGCCTGGTCGAACGCCATGTCGCCGTTGCCGGTGCCGGCGATCGGCAGCGTGATGGTGGCGATGATGCCGGGGATCGCGGTGTTGGTGTTGGTGTTGAAGCCGTAGACGGTGGCGACGCCGTTGAGGTACTGGGCGTAGTAGTAGATCCCGCTGAACGGGTCGACGGCGCCGGCGACGAAGCTCTGCGCCGCGGTACCGGCGGTGGCGGTACCGGTGTAGACGCTCCAGCTCTGGCTGGTGGTGTCGTAGCGGTGCACCGTGGTGGTGGCCGACCCGACTGCGGTCACCTGGTCGATCACGTAGCCGTAGGAGCCGCCGCGGGTGATGCCGAAGGAGTTGGTCCGGCCGCCCTGCGGGATGGTGGTGACCGCCGTCGTCGTCACCGTGACCGGGGTGGCACCGGTCAGCGTGCTGGTGGTGATCGCGTTGATCGTCCCGGTGGTGGTGTTGTTCGCCGGGTTGCCCTGCTGGGTGTTGTAGATGATGCCGCCGTAGCAGTCGAACGGCGTGCCCTGACCGGGGATCGCGGCGTTCGCGGGTGTCGGCGCGACCACCGCGGTGGCCGTCATGAAGGTGAGCGTGGCGGCGACCAGCACCAGCACCGAGAACAGTGATGTCCCCGCCCTGCCGGCCTGCCCGGTGGAACGCCTGGGCGCCGTCCCGGAGGTACGAGTACCGAAGAAGAAACCGGCCGCTTTTTGTCCGATTCTCACCAGATGCTCCTGCAGGTCCGCCGCCCATGAATGGTGCTCACGCAGAGTGCATCCGTGAACACAGCACGGAGTCTTACACAGAGTTCATTCCGGTTGCCTATCGCGAATGGCGGTATTCCCCGTCGTTCCCGCCATTGTTCGGCTACGCACCGTCACAGCGTCACGGTTCGTCGTTGTTGCCTGTGAACTGCGGCAACAGGAGAGAACTACACATATGGCCCACGCGGTCCGGCTGATGCGTACCACTTCGGTGGTTCGCCGATCCACCTCTTTTAGATGACGAGCACAAGCGAAAAGAGTGGTTTCTACAGGTGCGGAGACCATTCGGGCTGTGCCATTTCTTTGCAATGCGCTCAACGGGGTGGTCCGGTGGTGTGCCGATCTCAGGCGGCAGGGTTTTTGTTGCTCTGGCGAAGGGGTGACGGCCGATCCGGTTGCCGGTGGCCGGACGGGGGTCGACCGGGGGAGGGGTGAGAGCTAGGATCGAACGCGTGTTCGACATGCTGGCCACGCCCGAGGGCGCCGATGGTGCTGTGCGTACCCGCGCGCAGGTGCTGGACGAGCTGCGCCGCCGGATGACGGCGGTCGGGCCGGGGCGGGAGAAGGTGGGCCCGGCGCTGCGGGCCGAGCCGGATCTCCAGCCGGATCCGCGGTCGGGGTCGGGGCAGGTGCCGGAACCGCCCGCGCTCGCTGCCGTTCCGGACAGGGATCGCGGGATCCTTGCTGTCGCAGAGGTTCCCGCGGTCGGTGCTGGTGTGGATCAGGGTGCCGGCAAGGTGTTCGCGGTACCCGGGGCGCTGGCCGGTGTGCTGCCGCGGGGTGGTCTGCCGCGGGGCGGTGTGGTCAGCCTCTCCGGTGGCCGGGGCACCACCAGCCTGCTGCTGTCCCTGTTGGCCGCCCCGCCGGGCGCCTGGTCGGCGCTGGTCGGGATGCCGGGGATCGGCCTGCAGGCGGCGGCGGAGTTCGGTGTCGACCTGGACCGGATCGCCCTGGTGCCGGATCCGGGACCGGATGTGCTGCAGGTGCTCTCGGTGCTGGCGGACGGCGTCGACCTGTTGGCGGTGGCGCCGCCGGAGCGCGGTTTCGGTGGCGCCGCCCGGCTCCGGGTGCTGACCGGCCGGTTGCGTCAGCGCGGCGCCGTACTCCTGGTGGCCGGACCGTGGCCCGGTGCGGACCTGGTGCTGCGCACCGGGATCGGGCGGTGGGAGGGTGTCGGTACCGGTCACGGCCGGCTGCGCGGGCGGACGATGCGGGTCGAGGTCGGCGGTCGTGGTGCCGCCGGTCCGGGCAGGTCGGTCGAGGTGCTGCTGACCGGGGACCGGCGGGGGGTCCGGATGCTGCCGTCGTCGGGTGCCCCGCTGGTGTCCGAGGTGCCGGTCGAGGACCTCGCCGTCGGTGCGCTATCGTGAGTCGGTAACGAGAACAGTTATCAACTTGATCGCGGCGGCGCCTGCTACCGCACCGAAGGGAACCCCGCACGTGCACGCACCATCCCGACGCTCCGCGCTGACCGCGCTGACGGCTGCCACCCTCCTCGCCCTGACCGCCTGTGGTTCGTCGGACTCCGGTGGCACGACCTCCGCCGCAGGCAGCGGGACCGGCGGCGCCACCGGCACGACGATCGCCGTGGTGGCCTCCACCAATGTCTGGGGCGACATCGCGGCGCAGATCGGCGGGGACCACGTCGAGGTCAGCTCGGTGATCAGCGACCCGTCCGCGGACCCGCACTCCTACGAGGCCAGCGCGCAGACCCAGCTGCAGGTCTCCAAGGCCGCCATCGTCATCGAGAACGGCGGTGGCTACGATGATTTCATGACCAACCTGCTGGCCGCCGCGGGCAGTGACGCCGAGGTGATCAACGCGGTCGAGGTGTCCGGGAGGACCGCCCCGGCCGGCGGCGAGCTCAACGAGCACGTCTGGTACGACGTGCCCAGCGTGCAGAAGGTGTCCGCCGCGCTGGTCACCGCACTGTCCGCCGCCGACCCGTCGGCCGCCGCGGACTTCGCGGCCAACGCGAAGACCCTCGACGAAGGGCTGACCGGGCTCCTCGCGCAGGAGGCATCCATCAAGGCCGAGCACGAGGGCGTCGGCGCGGCCGTCACCGAACCGGTGCCGGTCTACCTGCTGGAGGCCTCCGGACTGGTCAACCGCACGCCGGAGGAGTTCAGCGAGGCGGTGGAGGAGGGGACGGACGCCCCCGCCCGGGTGCTGCAGGAGACGTTGGCGCTGTTCACCGACAAGACCGTCGCGGTGCTGGCCAACAACTCGCAGACCAGTGACAGCCAGACCGAGGAGGTCGCCGCGGCGGCGCAGGCCGCCGGCATCCCGGTCGTGCCGTTCACCGAGACCCTGCCCGAGGGCCAGACCTACGTCAGCTGGATGACCGCCAACCTGGATGCGCTGTCCACCGCGCTGGAGGGCTCGTCCTGATCTGCTGCTCCTGATCTGTTGATGTAGAGGCCCCGCGACTCCACCGATGAGTCGCGGGGCCTCGGCACGTCCACCCTTCATGCTCATCATCGCCGGACACCTCACCGTCGACCCGAACGACCGGGATTCGTACGCCCGGGACAACGTGAAGGTCGTCGAGCTGGCCCGGGTCGCCCCCGGCTGCCTCGACTTCTGCATCACCGCGGACCCTCTCGACCGCGGCCGCATCAACGTCTACGAGCGCTGGGTGGGGGACGCGGAGCTGATGGCCTTCCGCGGTTCCGGGCCGGACGAGGGCACGGCCGCGCGGATCCTGTCCGCCGACGTCCGGAAGTACCGGATCAGCGCGGTCGAGGAGCCCTGAGCCGCTGACCGCATCGTGATGTCCTGCCGCCGGGCGAGGAGCACCACCGCGGCGATCGTCACCGCACCCGGCAGCACCGCCCCGGCCGCCAGCCCGGTGCGCGGCCCGAGGTGCTCGTTGATCGCGCCGACCAGCGGGCCGCCGAGGCAGGCGGCACCCATCACGCCGAGCAGGTAGATGCCCATCACCCGGCCGCGCATCGCGTCGCCGGCGGCCAGCTGCACCGCCGAGTTCGCGGACACCCCGAACGACACCGAGGACAGCCCGAGGGCGAGCAGCAGCACGGTGAAGGCGATCTCGCCGGGGGCGAAGGAGGCGGCGAGCTGGCTGACGGCGAGCAGGCCGGCCATGGTGGCGATCGTCCGCAGCCGGATGACCTTGCGCCGGGCGGCCAGCAGCGAACCGATCACCGATCCCGCGGCCAGCACCCCGGTGAAGACGGCGAAACCGGTCGGCCCGGTGTGGAAGACCTCCGCGGAGAACGCCGCCAGGGTCACCGGGAAATTGGCGGTGAACACCGAGAAGACCGTGGCCAGCACGAACGGCAGGCACATCTCCGGCCGGTGCAACACCTCCCGGGCCGCGGCGGACACCCGCCGCCCGGCGCGGCCGGCGCCGGCGGCCGGGTACAGGTCGGAGCTGCGGATCCGGAGCAGGGCGAGCACGGTCACCGCGAACGAGACGGCGTTGACGGCGAACGACCAGCCGATGCCGACCAGCCCGATCAGCACGCCGGACACCGCCGGGCCGATCAGTGCCCCGAGCTGGAACGCGGTGGAGTTGAGGCTGATCGCATTGCGCAGCAGCGACGGCCCGACCAGTTCGCCGGCGAAGGACTGGCGGGTGGGGTTGTCCACCGCGGTGGCGATACCGAGAACGGCGGCCAGCACGAAGATGTGGCCGACCCGGATGTCGCCGGTGAGGGCCAGCACGGCGACCGCCGCGGCGGACAGTCCCATCACGCTCTGGGTGACCAGCAGGATGCGCTGCTTGGGCAGCCGGTCGGCGAGCAGCCCACCCCACGGACCGAGCAGCAGGGTCGGCAGGAACTGCAGGGCGGTGGTCAGGCCGACCGCCGTGGCGCTGCCGGTGAGGGTGAGCACCAGCCAGTCCTGGGCGACACGCTGGGTCCAGCCGCCGATGTTCGCGACGAGATGGCCGGTGACGAAGATCCGGTAGTTGCGGACCTGCAGCGAGGCGAAGGTGCCGGTCGGTGTCGGTGTCGGTGTCGGTGTCGGTGTCGGTGTCGGTGTCGGTGTCGGTGTTGGTGTCGGTATCGGTGCGGGTGTCGGGAGGGGCGATGCGCTGGGTGTGGGTGCGGGTGACTGGGTGCTGTGCGCGGGGGACCGGCCGGGGGACAAGCTCTTTCCTGACTGTTCTGGCACGACGCTCGTCGGCGTGACCGTTCGATCCTGACCCACCGCCGGTGGTCGATCCATCATTCCGTGGGAGAATCGGTTCAATATCTGCCATTGCGGAACGCAATGGGTGAGGTGCTGTGCATCGGGAAGGGATGGTCGGCGTGTACGACCCGGAACAGCTGCGGACGTTCGTCGCGGTGGCCGGCTCGCTCAGCTTCACCCGGGCGGCCGCGCAGCTCGGGCTGCGGCAGCCGACCGTCAGTCAGCACATCCGCAAGCTCGAGACAGCCGTCGGGCGACCACTTCTCGTGCGGGACACGCGCAGCGTCACGCTGACCGCCGACGGCGACGCGCTGCTCGGGTACGCCCGTACCATCCTGGCCGCCCACCAGGAGGCGGTGGGCTACTTCTCCGGGTCGGGGCTGCGCGGCCGGTTGCGGTTCGGCGTGTCCGACGACCTGGCGCTCACCGCGCTGCCGCGGATCCTGCGCGAGTTCCGGCGGATCTACCCGCGCATCGACCTCGAGCTCACCGTCGGCCAGAGCTCCGGGATCCACCGCCGGCTCGAGTCCGGGCACCTGGACGTGGCGTTCGTGAAGCACCAGCCGGGCGACCCGCGGGCGTCCGTGGTGCGGCGGGACCACCTGGTCTGGGCGGCGGCCGAGGGCACCCGGATCGATCCGGACCTGCCGGTCCCGCTGGTCGTCTACCAGGCGCCGAGCCTCAGCCGGTCGCTCACCGTGCAGGCGCTGGAGCAGCAGGGTCGCAGCTACCGGCTGACCTGTGTGGTGCGCGGGGTCAACGGCGTGCTGGCGGCGGTGCGGGCCGGGCTCGGGCTCGGCGTGTTCGCCCGCAGCCTCGCCCCCGGCGACCTGGTGGTGCTGCCGGCCAGCGCCGGGCTGCCGGACCTGGGGGAGATCGACTTCGCCCTGCTCACCGGTCCGCGCGCACCGTCGGAGGCGGCCGAGGCGCTGACCACCGCGATCCTCGGCAGCACCCGGGCGATCAGCTGACCGCAGGGTCGGGGTCGACGATCTCGACCTCGTAACCGTCGGGGTCGGCGAGGAAGGCGGCGTAGTGGTCCGGCCCGCCGGCGTGCGGGTGCCGGTCGGCGAAGAGCAGTGTCCAGCCGTGTGCCGGTCCGGTCGCGGCGATTCGGTCGACCTGCTCCCGGCTGCCGTCCAGGGCGAGATGGTTCATCCCGGGCGCCGTCCGCTCGTGCCGGGTCCCGGACAGGTCGACGGACTGTTCGACGACCAGGTAGCCGCCGGCCGGTGCGCGCCACGAGTGGCCGCCGGTGCCACCCGGCCCGGACCAGTCCTGGAAGTCGGTCCAGCCGAGCGTCGTCAGCAGCCAGTCCCAGCGCGGGCGGGCGGATGCCAGGTCGGGCACCCAGAGCTCGACGTGGTGGAAGCCGTTCACCCGGCCAGCGTGGCAGACGGATCCACCGTCTGTGGATTGTCCACTGTCGTACATCTGTTCTAGTCTCGAACAGAGGTTCGAAGGTGGGCGGTGCGGACAGGGGGTGCGATGAGCGGGACGGACGCTCCGGTGCGGACCGAGCGGCACCGCGCCCTGGTGATCTGGTGCCAGGACTGGCCGGTGGTGGCCGGTGCCCGGTTGCTGGGCGAGCCCGCGGACCGGCCGGCCGCGGTGTTCCGGGCGAACCGGGTGCAGACCTGCAACGCATCGGCCCGCACGGAGGGGATCCGGCAGGGCATGCGCCGCCGCGACGCCCAGTCCCGGTGCCCGGAGCTGTTGGTGCTCGCCGCCGATCCCGATCGGGACGCCCGGCTGTTCGAGCCGGTCGCGGCCACCGTCGAGGAGATCGCCCCGGGGATCGAGGTGCTGCGCCCGGGGCTGGTCGCCTGCTCGGCCCGCGGCCCGTCCCGGTACCTCGGGTCCGAGGAGGCGGCGGCCGAGCGCATCGTCGACCTGGTCGAGTCGCTGGACGTCGAGTGCCGGGTCGGCATCGCCGACAGCCTGGCGGTGGCGGTGCTGGCCGCCCGGCGGGCCCGGATCGTGCCGCCGGGCGGGTCCGCCGACTTCTGCGCCCCGCTGCCGATCGCCGAGCTGGCGCGGGAGCCGGCGATCAGCCCGCCGGAGCGGGCGGAACTGGTCGACCTGCTGGTCCGGCTCGGGATCAGGACGGTCGGCGGGTTCGCGGCGCTGCCGGAGGAGAAGGTGATCACCCGGTTCGGCGCCGACGGGCTGCTCGCGCACCGGCTGGCCCGCGGGGTGGCCGAGCGCGGGCTGTCCCGGCGGGACGTGCCGGACGACCTCGCGGTCGAGCAGGCCTGCGACCCACCGCTGGACCGGGTGGACACCGCCGCCTTCCTGGCCCGGGCGCTGGCCGAGCGGTTCCACGCCCGGCTGGCCGACGCCGGGCTGGCCTGCACCAGACTGGCCATCTCCGCCCGCACGGAGAAGGGGAAGGAGTTCTCCCGGATCTGGCGCTGCGCCCGGCCGCTCACCTCCGCCGCCACCGCCGACCGGGTGCGCTGGCAGCTCGACGGGTGGCTCACCGCCGGCCGCACCCTGCAGCGGGACGCCACCGGTGCACTGCACGACGAGGAGGGCACCGGACCCGGCGCGATCACCCTGCTCCGGCTGGAGCCGGTCGAGGCGCTGGGCGCCGGTCTGGTGCAGTACGGGCTCTGGGGTTCCGACGGCGACGACGACCAGCGGGCCGGCTGGGCGTTCGCCCGGGTGCAGGGCCTGCTCGGGCCGTCGGCGGTGCTGGCCCCGGTGCGCTCCGGCGGCCGCGGCCCGGCGGAGCGGGTGACGCTGGTGCCGTGGGGCGAGGAGAAGGTGCCCGCCGCCGACCCGGACGCGCCGTGGCCCGGTGCGCTGCCGGCCCCGTCGCCGACCAGGCTCGCCCTCGACACGCTGCCGCCGGACGAGGTCGCGGTCCGGCTGCAGGACGCGGCGGGAGAAGAGGTGCAACTGACCGACCGCGGGCTGCTGTCCGCGGACCCGGTGCTGGTCGCCGGCCGGGCCGTTCCGCCGGCCGCGGTGCTCGGCTGGGCCGGACCGTGGTTGCTGGACGAGCGCTGGTGGTCGGTCCGGCTGCCGGACCCGGCCGTGCCGGTGACGGCCGCC
Organism: Nakamurella alba; assembly: GCF_009707545.1. Classification (NCBI taxonomy): domain Bacteria; kingdom Bacillati; phylum Actinomycetota; class Actinomycetes; order Nakamurellales; family Nakamurellaceae; genus Nakamurella; species Nakamurella alba. Next base: position 62,810 of record NZ_WLYK01000011.1, read on the forward strand.
GCCGTGGTCGGCGCACCGGTCCGGCACGGGAAGAAGGAGTACGTCCCGGCGCCGGGGGACATCGGCTACCGGCGGCCGAGCCGGGCCCGGCGGCTGATCAGCCACCAGGACGGTGACGACCGGCGGGACGCCCGGGTCACCGCGGAGCCACCGGTCGCCGTGCCGCCCGGTGGCGACGGTGCGGGGTCGGGGTCGGGGTCGGGTGCGGGTGCGGGGTCAACGGAAGTGGCCGGGCCGGTCACCGTGGTGACGGCGCCCGCGCTGCGCCGGGCCCGGATGCAGGTGCTGACCGGGGACGGCGAGGTGCTGCTGCTGGCGGCGGTCACCCTCGGGGACGGCGGCACCGGTTGGCAGCTCGAAGGGACCTACGACTGATGTGGATTCAACGGCAGATGTGTATTCAACGGCAGATGTGGATTCAACGGCTGATGTGGATCAACGGCTGATGGGCTGGTCCAACCCGCTGGTGCCGTGGAGCGAGCTGGAACGGGCGCTGTCCGGGCGGCGGCCGTTGCCGGGCCGCGGACCGGAACACTCCCGGCCGCCGGAGGACCACCGGCGGCGCCGGTCGGTGCCGCCGCCGTCACCGCGCAGCACCCCGGTGCCGTACACCGAGCTGCACTGCCATTCGGCGTTCAGCTTCCTGGACGGTTCGTCCACCCCGGAGCAGCTGGTGGCGGAGGCGTTGCGGCTGGGGTTGGAGGGGCTGGCGATCACCGACCACGACGGCTTCTACGGGATCGTCCGGTTCGCCGAGGCGGCGGCGGACACCGGGCTGCGCACGCTGTACGGGGCGGAGCTGTCCCTCGGGCTGCCGGAGTCGCAGTTGGGGGTGCCGGACCCGGTGGGTGACCACCTGCTGGTGCTGGCCCGCGGGCAGGACGGGTACCGGCGGCTGGCCGGGCAGATCTCCGCCGCCCAGCTGGCCGGCCGGGAGAAGGGCCGGCCGGTCTACGACGAGGCGGACCTGGCCGGCGCGGCCGGCGATGAGTGGCTGGTGCTCACCGGGTGCCGCAAGGGCCGGGTACGCCGGGCACTGGCCGCCGGCGGGCCGGACCGGGCCCGGATCGAGATCCTGCGACTGGTCGATCTTTTCGGACGGCGCAACATCGCCGTCGAACTGACCACCCGGCTGCAGCCCACCGATGACGAGGACAACGACGCGCTCGCCGCGCTGGCCGTCGGACTCGGCCTGCCGGTGGTGGCGACCACCGGTGCGCACTACGCGCGGCCGCGGGCCGCCCGGCTGGGCGCGTCGATGGCGGCGGTACGGGCCCGGCGCAGCCTGGACGAGGCAGACCCGTACCTGCCGGCCGGCCCGGCGGCGCACCTGCGCTCCGGGGCGGAGATGGCCGCGCTGTTCGCCCGGTACCCGGAGGCGGTGGCCACCGCGGCGGCGCTCGGCCGGGAGTGCGCGTTCGACCTGATGCTGGTCGCGCCGAAGCTGCCGCCCTACGACGTGCCGCCGGGGGAGGACGAGAACTCGCACCTGCGCGCGCTGACCATGGCCGGTGCGCGGCAGCGGTACGGCACCCCGGAGAGCAACCCGCGGGCCTACGCGCAGCTGGAGAAGGAGCTGCGGATCATCGCCGACCTCGGCTTCCCCGGCTACTTCCTGATCGTCAACGACATCGTGGCGTTCTGCCGCGAGCAGCGGATCTTCTGCCAGGGCCGGGGGTCCGCCGCGAACTCCGCCGTCTGCTACGCCCTGGGCATCACCGCCGTCGACGCGGTGTCCTACAACCTGCTGTTCGAGCGGTTCCTGGCGCCGGAGCGCGACGGGCCGCCGGACATCGACGTGGACATCGAGTCCGACCGCCGGGAGGAGGTGATCCAGCACGTCTACGACACCTACGGCCGCACCCACGCCGCGCAGGTGGCGAACGTGAACACCTACCGCCCGCGGATGGCGGTGCGGGACATGGCCAGGGCGATGGGGTACTCGCCCGGCCAGCAGGACGCCTTTTCCAAGCAGCTGGACGGCTGGACCCCGCTGGCCGCCCAGGTCGCCGACATGTCCACCCCCGCGGGCACTCCCGCCGAGCACCCGTTGCCGCTCGACGTGCTGGCGCTGGCCACCCAGGTGCAGGACTTCCCGCGGCACCTGTCCATCCACTCCGGCGGCATGGTGATCTGCGACCGGCCGGTGGGCGAGGTCTGCCCGGTGGAGTGGGCGCGGATGGAGAAACGCACCGTGCTGCAGTGGGACAAGGACGACTGCGCGGCGATCGGGCTGGTCAAGTTCGACCTGCTCGGGCTGGGCATGCTGTCCGCCCTGCGCTACGCCAGCGACCTGGTCGCCGCCCACGAGGGAATCGAGATCGACTTCTCCACCCTGGATCTGGAGGAGCCGGCGGTGTACGAGATGCTGCGCCGCGCGGACTCGGTGGGCGTGTTCCAGGTGGAGTCGCGGGCGCAGATGGCCACGCTGCCCCGGCTGAAGCCGCGCACCTTCTACGACTTGGTGGTGGAGGTGGCGCTGATCCGCCCGGGACCGATCCAGGGCGGGTCGGTGCACCCGTACATCCGGCGGCGCAACGGGCTGGAGCCGGTCACCTACGACCACCCGGCGATGGCCGCCTCGCTGTCCAAGACGCTGGGCATCCCGCTGTTCCAGGAGCAGCTGATGCAGCTGGCGGTCGACATGGCCGGGTTCGACGCGGGGGAGGCCGACCAGCTGCGCCGGGCCATGGGCTCCAAGCGGTCGTCGGCGAAGATGGCCAAGCTCAAGGACCGGCTGTACGCGGGGATGGCCAGTACTCACGGAGTGACCGGCGAGGTGGCGGACCGGATCTACGAGCGGCTGCACGCCTTCGCGAATTTCGGGTTCGCCGAGTCGCACGCACTGTCCTTCGCCTCGCTGGTGTTCTTCTCGTCCTGGCTCAAGCTGCACCACCCGGCAGCGTTCACCGCGGCGCTGCTGCGCGCCCAGCCGATGGGCTTCTACTCGCCGCAGTCGCTGGTCGCCGACGCCCGCCGGCACGGGGTGACGGTGCGGCGGCCGGACGTCAACGCCTCCGGTGCGGAGGCCGACCTGGAACCGGGGCCGGAGGGCCGCCCGGCGATCCGGCTCGGGCTCGGTGGGGTCCGCGGCATCGGCACCGAACTGGCGGAGCGGATCGTCGACGGCCGCCCGGCCGGCGGCTACCGCGACATGGACGCACTCACCCGCACCGTCACCCTGACCACCGCGCAGGCCGAGGCGCTGGCCACCGCCGGCGCCTTGGACGTGCTCACCCTGGAGCCGGGATCGGACGTGCTGCTGGGCACCGACCGGCGGCGGGCGCTCTGGGCGGCCGGCGCCGCCGCCGGGGAACGGGCCGGCACCCTGCCCGGCACCACCGTGGGGCTGGATGCGCCCCCGCTGCCCGGGATGAGCGAGCTGGAACTCACCGTCGCCGACATCTGGGCGACCGGGATCTCGCCGACGGCCTACCCGACCGAGTTCTCCCGGGAGCGGCTGACCGAGCTGGGGGTGCGGACCGCCACCGAGCTGCCCGGTCTGGAGCACGGCACCCGGCTGCTGATCGCCGGGATGGTCACCCACCGGCAGCGCCCGGCGACCGCCTCCGGGATCATCTTCGTCAACCTGGAGGACGAGACCGGGATGATCAACGTGGTCTGCTCCACCGGTTTCTGGTCCCGGTACCGGCGGATCGCCCGCGGGTCGTCGGCGCTGCTGGTCCGCGGGGTACTGGAGAAGGCGGACGGCGCGTTCTCGGTGCTCGCGGACCGGATGGCGGCCATCGACCTGTCCGTCCGCACCCCGTCCCGGGACTTCCGCTGACCGGGTTCCGCCGTGCGGCGCCGGGCAGCGGCCCGCGGGCCCGCACCGGTCTGGCACGATCGCCGGTATGAGTGAGGTGCACGACCGGGCGCGACTGAGCATGGTGCTGGCCGACTACGCGGTGACCGATCCGCTGGGCAAGCTGCACATGGTGGGCGGCGGGCTGCAGCTGCTCGGCCGTGACCGGAACACCGGCAACACCGCCGCTTTCGCCCTCGTCGTCTCGATGTCGTTCCCGCCCGAGGTCTTCCACGAGCAGTACGCCTTCGAGGTGGTGCTGGAGGACCTGACCGGCAGCCCGGTCGAGCTGCCGCACCAGCAGCCCGGCAGCTCGTCGCCGGTGGTCCGGTTCGGGCAGAGCCTGCAGGTGGAGGAACCGAACTTCCCGGGTTCCGGGCTGCCCCGGCGCACCCTGCCCGGCCGCACCAACGTCGTCCTCTACTTCAACACCGGGCTGCCGCTGCCGGCCGGCCAGGCGCTGGTCTGGCGGGCCCGGATCGACGGCGAGAGCAAGCCCGACTGGGTGCTGCCCTGCTGGGTCCCCGGCCCGCCGAGCACCCCGGTGATCGGCTGACCGATGCGCATCGCCACCTGGAACGTCAATTCCATCAGGGCCCGCCTGGACCGGTTGGTCGCCTGGCTCGACCGCAGCGACGTCGATGTGATCGCGCTGCAGGAGACGAAGGTGCCGGACGCCGGGTTCCCGCTGCAGGTGCTGGCCGAGCACGGCTACAGCGTTGCCTCGCACGGGATCTCGCAGTGGAACGGGGTGGCGGTGCTGTCCCGGGTCGGGATCGAGGACGTCGAGATCGGCTGGCCCGGGATGCCGGGGTTCGGTGACCCGGTGGCCCCGGAGGCCCGGGCGATCGCGGCCACCTGCGGCGGTGTCCGGATGGTCTCGCTGTACGTGCCCAACGGCCGGTCCGTCGGGGATCCGCACTACGACTACAAGCTCGCCTGGCTGGCCTCGCTGCGCGAGCACGCCGCCGCCCGGCTGGCCGCCGACCCGCAGCTGCGGATGGCACTGTGCGGGGACTTCAACATCGCGCCCACCGACGAGGACGTCTGGAGCGTCGAGTACTACAAGGACAGCACCCACGTCACGCCGCCGGAGCGGGCCGCGTTCGCCGCCCTGGTGGACGCCGGGTACGCGGACATGGTGCGGCCGTACGCGCCCGGCCCGGAGACCTACACCTACTGGGACTACACCCAGCTCGCGTTCCCCAAGCGGCGCGGCATGCGGATCGACTTCCTGCTCGGCTCACCGGCTCTCGCCGCGGCGACCACCGGCGCGTTGATCGACCGCCAGGAGCGCAAGGGCAAGGGCGCATCGGACCACGCGCCGGTGATCGTCGACCTCGACCTGACGGCGGACATCGTCGCTCCCGCACCGATCCCGGCCGCCCCGGACCCGGAGCCCGCCGCCGAGGGGCAGCCGGGGTTGTGGGCATGACGACCGGCCCCGGCGTGACCGGCCTGCGGGTGCTGGTGCTGGAACACGATGCGAGCGACCCGCCGCTGCGGGTCGGGGACTGGCTCGCCGAACGCGGCGGAGTCCTGGACGTCCGTCGCCTGCACGCCGGCGACCGGGTGCCGGACGATCTGTCGATGTTCGATGCCGTGGTCAGCATGGGCGGCGAGATGGGCGCGCTGGACGACGATGTCGCTCCCTGGTTGCCGGCCACCCGGGCACTGCTTTCCGCGGCTGTCGACCGCGAGGTCCCGGTGCTGGGCATCTGCCTCGGCGCGCAGCTGCTCGCGGCCGCGACCGGCGGCGAGGTGACCAGGGGTGCCGACGGCCCCGAGATCGGCGCCTACCTGGCGGCCAAACGCGATGCGGCGGAACAGGATCCGCTGTTCGATGCAGCGCCGATGACGCCCGACGTCATGCACTACCACTACGACGTCATTTCGCGGCTGCCGCCGGGCGCGGTGCTGCTGATGTCCTCCACCGGCTACCCGCACCAGGCCTACCGGGTGGGGCGGCGGGCCTGGGGTGTGCAGTTCCACATCGAGACCGACGCGGCCACCGTGCGGGAGTGGGCCGCGCACGAGGGACTGCCGACGCACTCCGGTCGGCTGGGTCCGGTGCTGGACGAGGCGGACGCGGCGATGGCCGTCGTCTGGCGCGACATGGTGCACCGCTTCGCCGATCTCGCTGCAGCACCAACCGGGCCGGCCGGAGCCCGGGGGTTGGCCGGCCGCCGGCTGCCGCTCGCCGGGGGTGGCGGGTGAACCGGCCGGCCGTGCGCACGCTGGCGAGGTACGGCCTGCCCGACACGGACCGGGTGCTGCTGGACCTGCAGGCCCTCGGACTGCTGACCGCCGGTCGCGATGTCACCCCGGCGGCGGCGGAGGTGCTGGCCTCGGTGTCGCGCACCGGCCGGCCGGAGCTCGCGGTCGGTGCGCTGGCCCGGCTCGCCGAGTCCGCGACGGACCGGACCGAACTGCTGGAGGCGGTGGCCACCCTGCCGCGGTTCCGCGGCCGGCTGCTCGGCGTGCTCGGCGGGTCCACCGGGCTGGGCGACCACCTGGTCGCCGAGCCCGGGGACTGGCACCTGCTGCTCGAGGAGGCCACCCCGGGCGAGGACCTGCTCGACCCGGCGGCCATCGCCGCGGTGCTCGGCGCCGCTGTCGGCATCGACCCGGCCGCCCCGCGGTGCACCGGCACCGAGGGTGCGCGCGCCACGGTCACCGGCGGGTTCGCGATCAACGCGCTGCGCCGGGCGTACCGGTCCCAACTGCTGATCATCGCCGCCCACGACCTGGCGCCCACCGTCGAGGCGTCGCTGCCCGCCGCGTCCCTGCCGTCGGTGTGCCGGTCGCTCTCCGCGCTGGCCGACGCCACCCTGCAGACCGGGCTGGCCGCCGCGGCCGCGGCACTGCCGTCCGGGGCGGCGCCGGCCCGGCTCGCGGTGGTGGCGATGGGCAAGTGCGGCGCCCGCGAGCTCAACTACCTCTCCGACGTCGACGTGGTGTTCGTGGGTGACCACCCGGACGACCTGCCGGTGGAGGACCGCGACGACTCCCGGATGCTGGTCAGCGCCACCGCTCTCGCCTCCGGGATGATGCGCATCTGCGGCCAGGCGGCGTGGGAGGTGGATGCGGCGCTGCGCCCGGAGGGCAAGGCCGGCGCGCTGGTCCGTACCCCGGCGAGTCATGCGGCCTACTACGGGAAGTGGGCGCACACCTGGGAGTTCCAAGCGCTGCTCAAGGCCCGGCCGGCGGCCGGCGACCCGGCGCTCGGGCAGCGGTTCCTGGACATCACCTCGCCCGGGGTGTGGAACGCGGTGTCCCGCGACTCCTTCGTGGACGACGTCCAGGCGATGCGCCGGCGGGTCGAGCAGAACATCCCGGAGGACCACCGCGACAAGGAGCTCAAGCTCGGGGCCGGCGGGCTGCGGGACGTCGAGTTCGCGGTCCAGCTGCTGCAGCTGGTGCACGGGCGGGCGGACCCGGAGCTGCGGCTGCCCGGCACGTTGATGGGGCTGCGGGCGCTGGTCCGCGGCGGGTACGTCGGCCGCGCCGACGGCGCCGAGATGGCCGCCGCCTACACCTTCCTGCGGCGCGCCGAGCACCGACTGCAACTGCAGCGGCTGCGGCGGACGCACCTGCTGCCGGAGGACACCGCCGATCTCGAGTGGTTGGCCCGCAGCGACGGCTACAGCGCGGCCGGGACCGCCACTGCGGCCGAGGTGTTCACCGGGGACCGGCTGCGGCACGTCGCCTCCGTCCGGCGGCTGCACGAGAAGCTGTTCTACCGGCCGCTGCTGCACGCCGTGGCCGCGGTCCCGGGTGACGAGCTGCGGCTGTCCCCGGAGTCGGCGAGCCTGCGCATCGCCGCGCTCGGTTTCCGCAACCCGGACGCGGCACTGCGCCATCTCGCGGCGCTGACCACCGGGGTGAGCCGACGGGCGGCGATCCAGCGCACGCTGCTGCCGGTGCTGCTCGGCACCTTCGCCGACTCCCCGGATCCCGACCTGGGGCTGCTGGCCTACCGGCAGGTCTCCGAGGAACTGGCCGACACCCCCTGGTACCTGCGGCTGCTGCGCGACGAGGCGCTGGTCGCGCAGCGGCTGGCGTCGCTGCTCGGATCGAGCAAGCTGGTCGGCACCCTGCTCACCCGGGCGCCGGAGGTGCTGCGGCTGCTCACCGACGACACCGCGCTGCTGGCTCCGCAGCCCGACGGGGTGCGGTCCACGTTGCTGGCCCGCGCGGCGCGCGCGGCCACCGCGCAGGAGTCGGTGGACCGGGCCCGTGCCGGTCGGCGGCACGAGCTCGCCCGGCTGGCCTGCGGGGACCTGCTCGGGCTGATCGACGTGCTGGACATCGCCCGCGGACTGACCCGGGTGGCCGAGGCGGCCGTGCAGGCGGCGTTGACCGCGGCCACCGCGCAGGTGGTGCGGGACCGGGGCGAGGCGCGGGCGCGGCTGGCGGTCATCGGAATGGGTCGATTGGGTGGCGGAGAGCTCGGCTACGGCTCGGACGCCGACGTCATGTACGTCGCGGAGCCGGTGGAGGGCGCCGACCCGGAGAAGGCGCTGGACGACGCGAACGCCATCGCCGACCTGCTGGCCCGGCTGCTGGCCCGGCCCACCCCGGACCCACCGTTGATGGTGGACGCCGACCTGCGGCCGGAAGGCCGCAACGGCCGGCTGGTGCGCACGCTGACCGCGTACCGGCAGTACTGGCAACGCTTCGCCGCGCCGTGGGAGCGGCAGGCGCTGCTGCGCGCCCGGCCGATCGCCGGCGATGCCGACCTCGGAGCGGAGTTCGTCGCCGCCGCCGACGAGTTCCGTTACCCGGCGGGTGGTCTCGACCCGCGTGACGTGGTGGAGATCCGGCGGATCAAGGCCCGCGTGGATGCCGAGCGGCTGCCGCGGGGGGCGGATGCCACCACGCACACCAAGCTCGGTCGCGGCGGGCTGTCCGACATCGAGTGGACGGTGCAGCTGCTGCAGCTCCGGCACGCCGGGACCGTCGAGGGTCTGCGGACGCCGGAGACGCTCACCGCGCTCGAGGCGGCCCGGGCGGCCGGCCTGGTGACCGCCGACGACGCCGTCGTGCTGCGCACCGGTTGGCTGGAGGCCACCCGCACCCGCAACGCGTTGATGCTGGTCCGCGGGAAGCCGGAGGACCAGATCCCGGCACACGGCCGGGAGCTGGCCGCCGTGGCCCGGCTGCTCGGGTACCCGGCCGACGAGGACCCGGGGGAGTTCGTGGACGACTACCGGCGCGCCGCCCGACGCTCCCGGCAGGTGGTGGACCGGCTCTTCGACGCGTCCTGATCCCGGCGGCTTCTTGATCCGGGACCGGCGCTCGTCCCGGACGGCGGTCGACGGGTCTGGGAGGATGGCCGCCGTGCCTGCCTGGATCTGGATCGTCATCGCTGTCGTTGCCGTGCTCGTCGTCGTGTTCGTCGTCGGGCTGGTGCTGGCCCGCCGCCGTCGCGTCACCATCGCGCCGCCGGCGACTCCTGCCACCCCCGTCGCTCCCGAGGGCAAGGGGGAGAAGCCGCCGACCAAGGGTGGCTACCGCACCGGCGGGTCCATCTCCTTCTCCCAGGGCAGCGGGGCCGCGGTCGCGCCGAAGCCGGACACCCGCCCGAAGCAGCCGGCCACGCCGCCCGTGCCACCAGCGGTCGCCGTGCCACCAGGGGCCGCCGCGCCCACCACCCCGATCCCGACCGTCCCGCCTGCTGAGTCGACCGACGTGCCCCTGGTTCCGGCGCCACGGGTGGAGGCGCCGCCGACCACGCCGATCCCGCTGCCGGAGCGGACCGAGGTCGACGGCCAGCCCGGCGTCGGTGACGACGCCGCCGTCCCGCGGGACTCCGTGCGGGACGCCGTGGTGGACGTCGAACTGCCCGGGGCGCCGGCGCCTGCTGTCGAGCCCGCTCCTGCTGTCGAGCCCGCTCCTGCCGTCGAGCCCGAGGCGCCGGAGGCTGTTGCACCTGTCGTTCCTGCTCCTGCCACTGAGCCGGCTCCTCCCACCGTCGCACCGGTCTCCGAAGCGCCCGTGGTCGAGGTGCCGCCGTTGGCCGGACCGGCCGTCAGCCCGGAGATCACCGCCGAGCCGGTGGCGGCCCCGGCCCCCGCACCGGTGGTGGAGGAGATCGAGCCCAGCGCCGGGCGGCTCTCCCGGCTGCGTGGCCGGCTGTCCCGGTCGCAGAACGCGCTCGGCCGCTCGCTGCTGGGTCTGCTCGGCGCCGGTGCCCTGGACGAGGACTCCTGGACCGACGTCGAGGACACCCTGCTGATGGCCGACCTCGGCGCCACCGCCTCGGCGGAGATCACCGCCCGACTGCGGCGCGAGGTCGCGGCCCACGGGGTCACCGACACCGCGTCCGCGCGGGCGCTGCTGCGCCGGGTGCTGGTCGAGGCCGTCGACGAGGGCATCGCGGACCGGTCGGTCCGGGCGCTGCCGCACGACGGCCGGCCGTCGGTGCTGCTGGTGGTCGGGGTCAACGGGACCGGCAAGACCACCACCACCGGCAAGCTCGCGCGGGTGCTGGTGGCCGACGGACTGCAGGTCGTGCTCGGCGCGGCCGACACCTTCCGCGCCGCTGCCGCCGACCAGCTGCAGACCTGGGGGGAGCGGGCCGGCGCCGTCGTGGTGCGGGTGGATGCCGGCGCCGACCCGGCCGCTGTCGCCTTCGATGCCGTGAAGCGCGGGATCACCGACGGCGCCGACGCGGTGCTCATCGACACCGCGGGGCGGCTGCACACCAAGTCCGGACTGATGGACGAGCTGGGCAAGGTCAAGCGGGTGGTCGAGAAGCAGGCCGCCGTCGACGAGGTGCTGCTGGTGCTGGACGCGACCACCGGCCAGAACGGACTGGTGCAGGCCAAGGTGTTCAGCGAGGTCGTGGCGATCACCGGCATCGTGCTCACCAAGCTCGACGGCACCGCCAAGGGCGGCATCGTCGTCGCCGTGCAGCGCGCGCTCGGGGTGCCGGTCAAGCTCGTCGGGCTGGGGGAGGGCGCCGACGATCTCGCCCCCTTCGAGTCCGGCGCCTTCGTCGACGCGCTGCTCGGGGAATAGCCGGGGAAGACACGCGGCGATCGCGGACGGTGACCGGAGGCACCCGGGGGAGTGGCGGAAGGTACTGGCCGGAAACGTCTTTCGGGTGTGACCTCCGCTACACCCGAACGCCGATCGGGTGGGTTCAGGCCCCTGATCACGCGAATGTCCGGCGCTGTCACCTGATGTCGATCTGCCGGAAACACGATCGCAATCGATCTCAGTGGGAGTTCACGATCGCGAAACATGAATGCGCGCTCCGTGCAACACCTTCCGGTCACGGTATCCAGGTCAAGCGGCGACGTCGCCTGCGTCTGCCCACCACACCGAGCCTGGAGGCTTGATGGACGAATTCACCCTCGACTCGGGGAACACCGCCTTCATGTTGTTGGCGGCTTCACTCGTGTTGCTGATGACCCCCGGCCTGGCCTTCTTCTACGGCGGCATGACGCGCTCGAAGTCGGTTCTGAACATGATGATGATGTCCTTCGGTGCCATGGGCATCGTCGGCCTCATCTACGTGCTCTGGGGCTACTCGATGACCTTCGGCACGGACGTGGGCGGCATCATCGCCGACCCGTTCGAGTACTTCGGTCTGAGCGGCCTGTCCGACAGCATGCCGATCCTGGACGGCGCCGGTGCCCCGGTGCTGAACGACGCCGGTGAGGCCACCTTCAGCTCCAACAGCCTGATGGCCAGTGCCGGAGTGCCGTGGACCGTCGCGGTCGCCTTCCAGATGACCTTCGCGATCATCACCGTCGCGCTGATCTCCGGTGCCATCGCCGATCGCGTCAAGTTCGCCACCTGGATGGTCTTCGCAGCCATCTGGGTCACCGTCGTCTACTTCCCGATCGCCCACATGGTCTGGGGCGGCGGCATGCTCGGCGGCACCGGTTGGATCGCCGAGGCGTTCTCGGTCCCGATCGACTTCGCCGGCGGCACCGTGGTCCACATCAACGCCGGCATGGCCGGTCTGGTGCTGGCGCTCGTGGTGGGCAAGCGGAAGGGCTTCAAGAAGGACCCGATGAAGCCGCACAACCTGCCGTTCGTGATGCTGGGCGCCGCCCTGCTGTGGTTCGGCTGGTTCGGCTTCAACGCCGGTTCCGAGTTCGCCGCCGACGGCACCGCCGGCCAGGCCTGGATCAACACCACCGTCGCGACCGCCCTGGCGATGCTCGGCTGGCTCATCGTGGAGAAGATCCGCGACGGTCACGCCACCTCGCTGGGTGCCGCTTCCGGTGTGGTCGCCGGTCTGGTCGCCATCACCCCGGCCGCGGCCGCGGTCGACGTCGTCGGTGCGATCTTCATCGGCCTCATCGCCGGCGCCGTCTGCGCCCTGGCCGTGGGCCTGAAGTACAAGTTCGGCTACGACGACTCGCTCGACGTGGTCGGCGTGCACCTGGTCGGTGGCTTCATCGGCACCGTGCTCATCGGCTTCTTCGCCAAGCTGTCGGTGGACCACCCGGACGAGGCGCTGTCCACCTTCGCCCCCGAGGGTGCCACCAGCGGCCTGTTCTACGGCGGCGGCGGAACCCAGCTGGTCACCCAGATCGTCGTGGCCGTGGTGGCCATCGTCATCTCCGGCGTGCTGACGGCCGTCATCGCCCTGATCCTCAAGGCGGTCATGGGCTGGCGTGTCTCGGAGGAGGACGAGGTCGAGGGCATCGACGTCACCCTGCACGGAGAGAGCGGGTACGACCTCGACACCACGGCGTCCGGTTCCGGTGCGTCCGGTGTGCTGTCCAAGTCCGCTGCTCAGTCCGAAGGGGTCAACGCATGAAGCTGATCACCGCTGTCATCAAGCCGTTCAAGCTCGACGAGGTGCGGGCCGCGCTGCTCGCCTTCGGGGTCCAGGGCATGACCGTGTCGGAGTCCTCCGGCTACGGTCGCCAGCGCGGGCACACAGAGGTCTACCGCGGTGCCGAGTACACCGTGGAGCTGCTGCCCAAGGTGCGCGTGGAGATCCTGGTGGACGACGAGGATGCCGACGACGTGATCGACGTGGTCGTCCGCGCCGCCCGCACCGGCAAGATCGGTGACGGCAAGGTCTGGGCCACCACGGTGGAGAGTGTCGTCCGCGTGCGCACCGGCGAACGCGGCCAAGAAGCTCTCTGACCCACATGGCAGTCGGGCCCGGGGCAGGTGGGAAGTCCGCCACCGGCGGATATCTCGAGCTCCGTGCGCAGTTGCTGGGCCGGACCGGTCTCACCGGTCCGGCCCGGCGGCGCGCTCTGGCCCGGCTGACCGACGGCTGGCTGATCGAGCTGGCCGCCGAGGCCGGGGTCAACGTCGGCGGTGTCGCACTCGTCGCCGTCGGCGGGTACGGGCGCGGGGAGCTGTCCCCGTTCTCCGACCTGGATCTCGTACTGCTGCACTCCACCGAGACCCCGGCGTCCTACGCCGAGATGCTCGCCCAGCGCCTGTGGTACCCGATCTGGGACTCCGGCATCCGGCTGGACCACTCGGTCCGCTCCGTCGGCGGCGCCCGGCAGATCGCCCGGATAGATCTGCCGGCCGTCCTGGGCATGCTCGACCTGCGGCACATCGCGGGAGATCCCGAACTGGCGAGCACCCTGCACCGCAGGGTGCTCGCCGATTGGCGTTCCGACGCCGGCGACCGGCTCCCGGCCCTGCTCGCCTCCTGCCACGAGAGGGCCGACCGCAGCGGCGAACTCGCCTTCGCCACCACCCCCGACCTCAAGGAGTCCCGGGGCGGGCTGCGTGACCTGGTGGTGATGCGGGCGGTGGCCGCCTCCTGGGTGGCGGACTGCCCGCACCAGGGTCTGGAGGAGGCCCGGTCCTCGCTGCTCGACGTCCGCGACGCCCTGCACATGCAGACCCGCCGCGCCACCGACCGGCTGCACCAGCAGGACCAGGACGGGGTGGCTGCCGCGCTCGGCCTGGACGACCGGGACCAGCTGCTGCGGCACGTCTCCTCCATCGGCCGCACCGTGGTGCTGGCCGGCGATCTCACCTGGCACCGGGTCAACCGAGCGTTGGCCGGCCCCGGACGTGGCCGGCTCACCGAGGTGGGCGGCCGCTTCGTCCGACGGCCGGACCGCACCCCGCTGGCCGACGGCATCGTCGAGCAGGACGGCGAGGCCACGCTGGCCCGCTCGGTGAATCCCGCTGCGGACCCGACACTCTCACTGCGGTGCGCGGCGGCGGCCGCCCAGCACGGCATCCCCGTCTCCCCGGCCACCCTGGTCCGGTTGGCCCGGACCAGCCGCGGCCTGCCGGAGCCCTGGCCCCGCCCCGCGCTGGACGCCTTCCTCACCCTGCTCGGGGCCGGCGAGCCGATGCTCACCGCCTGGGAGGGCATGGACCAGGCCGGGCTGATCTCCGACCTGCTGCCCGGCTGGGACCGGCTGCGTTCGCTGCCGCAGCGGGACCCGATCCACCTCTACACGGTCGACCGGCACCTGATGCAGACCGCGGTCAACGCCGCCGGGCTGGTGCGCCGGGTCTCCCGCCCCGATCTGCTGCTGCTCGCCGCGATCTTCCACGACATCGGCAAGGGCCTGCCCGGCGACCACAGCGAGGTCGGCGCCGAGCTGATCGGATCCTGGCTGGACCGGCTCGGCGTCGAGAAGCCGGACGCCGACATCATCCGCACGCTGATCCGACACCACCTGCTGCTCGCCGAGTCGGCGTCCCGGCGCGACCCGGACGACCCGGCCACGGTCGCCGTGGTCGCTGCGGCCGTGGGGGACAGTTCGACGCTGGACCTGCTGCACGCCCTCACCGAGTCCGACGCCCGGGCCGCCGGTCCGGCCGCCTGGTCGGGATGGAAGGCCGGGCAGGTCAACTACCTGGTCTCCCGGGTGCGGCAGTCGCTGGCCGGCGAGCGGCTACCGGATGCCGGCGAGCTGTCCGACACCGAACGCGCGCTGATCGCCGTCGGCGGGCCGGGCATCGTCATCGACCGCACCGGCGGAGGTTTCGAGGTCACCGTCGCCGCACCGGACCGTCCGGGCCTGATGGCCGCGGCGGCCGGGGTGCTGACCATCCACCGGCTCACCGTGCGGGCCGCGGCCCTGCGCACCCTGGACGGCGTGGGTCTGCAGACGTGGACGGTGACCCCGGAGTTCGGCGAGCCCCCGCAGGCCGAGACGCTGCGGGCCGACCTGGTCCGCGCGCTGGACGGTCACCTGGACATCGCGGCCCGGCTGGCCAAGCGCGCCGCCAACCGGCCGCCGGCCGCCGCCGCGCCGCCGTCGGTCCGGGCCGTCGACGGCGCGTCCGAGCGCGCCCTGGTCCTGGAGGTGCGAGCCCACGACACCCCGGGGCTGCTGCACACCGTGGCCGGCACGCTGGCCGAGCACGGCGCCACGGTGACCTCGGCGCGGGTGCACACGCTGGGTGCCGAGGTGGTCGACGTGTTCTACCTCCGGGCCGCCGACGGGACCGCGCTGACCGACGAGCAGGGCGGGGAGATCGCGACCGCCGTGGCCCGCACCCTCGGGGGGCACGGCCCGGAACTCGGCTAACCTGCCAGGAGACCCGACCGACCGTCAGTGAGGCTGCACCGTGTTCGAAACCCTGTCCGACCGGCTCTCCGGGGTCTTCACGACCCTGCGGGGCAAGGGGCGGTTGTCCCCGGCGGACATCGACGCCACCGCGCGCGAGATCCGCATCGCCCTGCTCGAGGCCGACGTCGCGCTGCCGGTCGTCCGCACCTTCATCGCCGCCGTCAAGCAGCGGGCCAACGGTGCCGAGATCTCCAAGGCGCTGAACCCGGCCCAGCAGGTCATCAAGATCGTCAACGAGGAACTCGTCGCCATTCTCGGCGGCGAGACCCGCCGGCTGCGGTTCGCCAAGACCGGCCCGACGGTGATCATGCTGGCCGGCCTGCAGGGCGCCGGCAAGACGACCCTGGCCGGCAAGCTCGCCCTGTGGCTCAAGGGCCAGGGACACACCCCGCTGCTGGTCGCCTGCGACCTCCAGCGGCCCAACGCGGTCACCCAGCTCAAGGTCGTCGGCGAGCAGGCCGGCGCCACCGTGTTCGCGCCGGAGCCCGGCAACGGTGTCGGCGACCCGGTGGCCGTCGCCCGGGCCGGCATCGACTTCGCGCTGGAGAAGCACCACGACGTGGTCGTCGTCGACACGGCAGGCCGGCTCGGTGTCGACGCCGAGCTGATGGCGCAGGCCGCGGCGATCCGGGACGCAGTGGATCCGGACGAGACGCTGTTTGTGCTGGACGCGATGATCGGCCAGGACGCGGTGGCGACCGCCGAGGCGTTCCGCGACGGCGTCGGCTTCACCGGCGTGGTGCTCACCAAGCTCGACGGCGACGCCCGCGGTGGTGCCGCGCTGTCGGTGCGGGAACTCACCGGTCAGCCGATCATGTTCGCCTCCACCGGAGAGAAGCTCGCCGACTTCGACGTCTTCCACCCCGACCGGATGGCCTCCCGGATCCTGGGCATGGGCGACATGCTCACGCTGATCGAGCAGGCCGAGCAGCACCTCGAGGTCGAGGAGGCCGAAGAGATGGCGGCCAAGCTGGCCGCCAACGAGTTCACCCTCGAGGACTTCCTCGGGCAGATGCAGATGATCCGCAAGATGGGCCCGATCGGCGGCCTGCTCGGGATGCTGCCCGGTGCCGGCCAGATGAAGGACGCGCTGGCACAGGTCGACGACCGCGACATCGACCGCACCGCCGCGATCATCCAGTCGATGACCCCGGAGGAGCGGCGGAACCCGGCCATCCTCAACGCCTCTCGCCGCAAGCGCATCGCCAACGGCTCGGGATCCACGGTGACGCAGGTCAACGCGCTGGTCGAGCGCTTCGGCGAGGCCCGCAAGATGATGTCGTCGATGGCCGGCCGGTTCGGCTTCCCCGGCTCCCGGCCGTCCAACCGGAAGGCCGTCAAGGGCCGGAAGGGCAAGAAGGGCAAGGGATCCGGGCGCGGGCCGACCCCGCCGAAGATCAAGGGCGGGATGCCTCCGGGCTTCCCGATGCCCGGCCCCGGCGGGATGGGCGGGCTCGGCGGCATGCCGGGCATGGGCCAGCTCCCCGGGATGGACCAGCTGCCCCCGGGTTTCGACCCCTCGAAGCTGAAGCTGCCGAAGCAGTAGGAACCCCGCTCGTGCGGCGATCGCGGGCCACGACAGTATGTACGGCGTGCAGAGCCTGATCGCGGCCGACGAGGGCCGCTTCCATGTCGTGGGTACCGACGCCGCCACCGGTGAGCCGGTGGAGCGGTGGATCGCGGACGGGCGGTACGTCGACGGCCCGGTGCGCGACGCGGTGGAGCTGACCGGTTGGACGCTGCCCGGGTTCGTGGATGCGCACTGCCATGTCGGGTATTCCGGCGGCGGGGTGCCGACGGACCTGGACGGCGCGGTCGAGCAGGCACGGGTGAACCTGGCCGCCGGGGTGCTGGCGATCCGGGACTGCGGGTCGCCGATCGACACCCGGCCGTTGGTCGGCCGGGAGGACCTGCCGGTGCTGGTGCGGGCCGGCCGGCACATCGCCCGGCCGAAGCGGTACATCCGCGACCTCGGGGTGGACGTCGAGCCGGACGAGCTGGTCGCCGAGGTGCGCCGGCAGCTCGAGTACGGCGACGGCTGGATCAAGATCGTGGGGGACTGGATCGACCGGACCGTCGGCGACCTGGCTCCGCTCTGGCCGGCGGACGTGATCGCCGAGGCCATCGCGGTCGCGCACGCGGGCGGCGCCCGGGTGACCACCCACGTCTTCGGCGAGGACGGCGTGGCCGCCATGGTCGAGGCCGGGGTGGACTGCGTCGAGCACGGCACCGGGCTGACCGACCCGGTGATCGACGAGATGGCCCGGCGCGGTGTGCGGCTGGTGCCGACAATGATCAACATCGAGAACTTCCCGTCCTTCGCGGACGCGGCCACCCGCTTCCCCGTGTACGCGGCGCACATGCGGGACCTGTACGCCCGCCGGTTCGACACCTTCGCCAAGGCCGCCGAGGCCGGAGTGGTGCTGCACGCCGGCACCGACGCCGGTGGCTTCATCGAGCACGGCCGGATCGTCGACGAGGTGCAGGCGCTGGCCGGGCTCGGGTCGGGTCACCGACGCACCCTGGCGAACACCTCGCACGCCGCGCGGGAGTGGCTGCGGGTGCCCGGGTCCGATCCCGGTGACCCGGCCGACCTGGTGGTCTTCGACAGCGACCCGGCCGCCGACCTCGACGAGCTGCGCCGGCCGGCCGCTGTGCTCCGTTCCGGGCGCATCCGGGCCGGGCTGCGCAGCGCGCACGGGCACTCGCACGGTCCCGGGCACACGCACTCCCACGGCCCATCCGGGGAGCACAGCCACGGGCATCAGCACGCCCCTGACCACACGCACGACCATCCGCACCCGCACTGATCTGCGCGTGTCGGCGCGTTTGGGTCCTGACCAGCACATCTGGCAGAATGGTCCGGTCACGGCTGCGTTCCGGCCCCTCTCTCCGGGTCGCGGTCGCCATCTGGCGCGCCCGGCCCCGCACCCCACGCGGATCCGGGCAGCCGCACCTGATGGTCCGACCCGGACACATCGATCAACCAAGGAGTAGTTCTCACCCGTGGCTGTCAAGATCAAGCTCGCCCGCTTCGGCAAGATCCGCGAGCCGTTCTACCGCGTCGTCGTCGCCGACTCCCGCACCCGCCGCAGCGGCCGGGCCATCGAGTCGATCGGCAAGTACCACCCGAAGGCCGAGCCGAGCCTCATCGAGATCGACTCGGAGCGCGCGCAGTACTGGCTGGGTGTCGGCGCGCAGCCGACCGAGTCCGTCCTGGGCCTGCTCAAGGTCACCGGTGACTGGCAGAAGTTCAAGGGCCTGCCGGGCGCCGAGGGCACCCTGAAGCCGCAGCCGGTCGCCGTCGACAAGAAGGCCCGCTACGAGGCCGCGCTGGCCTCCATCGGTGCCGACACCTCGGCCTCCGCCACCACCCCGAAGAAGAAGGCCGCCAAGGCCGCCGACAGCGACGCCGCGTCGGCTGACGAGACCGCCGCCGAATGAGCGAGCTCGCCGAGGCGCTGGAGCACCTGGTCCGCGGGATCGTCGAGCACTCCGACGACGTCCGCGTGGACCTGACCACCGGCCGGCGGGGGCGCACCCTGCAGGTCCGGGTGCACCCGGACGACCTGGGCAAGGTCATCGGCCGGGGCGGTCGCACCGCGACCGCGCTGCGGACCGTGGTGAACGCCGTCGGCGGCCGGGGCATCCGGGTCGACGTCGTCGACACCGATCGCTGATCCAGCGACAGGGATGACCGGACAGGTCCAGGTCGGCCGGATCGGCCGCGCACACGGCATCCGTGGCGCGGTCACCGTGGCGCCGACCACCGATGATCCGGACCTGCGTTTCGCCGCCGGGTCGGTGCTGAGCACCGACCCGGCGGAGCGCGGTCCGCTGACCGTCGCCCGCCGGCAGTGGTCCGGACAGGTCCTGGTGATCACCTTCGAGGGCATCGAGGACCGCACCACCGCCGAGACCCTGCGCGGCACCTCGCTGCTGCTCGCCGTCGACGAGCTGCCCGAGCCCGCCGACGAGAACGACTTCTACGACCACCAGTTGGTCGGCCTCGCCGTCGTGCACACCGACGGCACCCCGCTCGGCACCGTCGCCGACGTCCTGCACCCGCCGGCCGCACCGGTCCTTTCGGTGACCCGGCCCGACGGCACCGAGGAACTCGTCCCCTTCGTCACCGCCGTGGTGCCCCAGGTCGACCTCGCCGGCGGCCGCATCGTCGTGTCCCCGCCCGACGGCATGTTCGCCTGAGCCGGGCGATCGGAGCGAAACCCCGGTGAAGTTCAGCGTTGTCACCATCTTCCCCGAATACCTCGAGCCGTTGCGGCAGTCGCTGCTGGGCCGGGCGATCGAGGACGGCCTGCTCTCGGTCGAGGTGCACGACCTGCGGGAGCAGGCGTTCGACCGGCACCGCACCGTCGACGACTCGCCCTACGGCGGCGGCGCCGGCATGGTGATGAAACCCGACGTGTGGGGCCGTGCCCTGGACGCCTGGGCGCCGCCCGGATCGACCCTCGTCGTGCCCACCCCGGCCGGCCGCCCGTTCACCCAGGACGTCGCCGCCGAGCTCGCCGGTGCGGAGCACCTGGTGTTCGCCTGCGGGCGGTACGAGGGCATCGACCAGCGGGTGGTGCAGGAGGCCTCGACGCGGCTGCCGGTGCACGAGTTGTCCATCGGTGACTACGTTCTCGCCGGCGGAGAGGCCGCCGTCCTGGTGATGGTGGAGGCCGTCGCCCGACTGTTGCCGGGCGTGCTCGGCAACCCGATGTCGGCCGTCACCGACTCCTTCGGCACCGGGTCGCCAGGCCTGCTGGAGTACCCGAGCTACACCCGGCCGGCCGAGTACCGCGGGCTGCCGGTGCCGCCGGTGCTGCTGTCCGGCAACCACGCCGCGGTGGACCGGTGGCGCCGCGACGAGTCGCTGCGGCGCACCGCCCGGCACCGTCCGGACCTGATCGCCGCGCTGGACCCGTCGTCGTTGGACGAACGGGACCGGGCTGTGCTGGCCGAGGCCGACGCAGGTGCCGGTGCAGGGGATGCTGCTGCCGGTGCTGGTGGGGATCAGGCAGACCCCATCGGCTGATTTCACTCCGGCGCCGCGTTCTGGCAGACTGGAGCGGTTGCGCTGACGCGACCGACCTGCCCTGACCCCGATTCCCGGGGCCAGTAGGACCACCGGGTCGCTCCACCACCCCGCCGGGGTCGTGCGATCACCACGAGATGCTCGACGCAGTACACCAGTGAGGAACTGACATGAACACCCTGGACGCCCTGGACTCCGCTTCCCTGCGGGACGACGTCCCCGACTTCCGCCCCGGTGACACCGTCAAGGTGCACGTGAAGGTCATCGAGGGCTCCCGCTCCCGTGTGCAGGTCTTCGCCGGCCACGTCATCCGCCGTCAGGGCGGTGGCATCCGCGAGACCTTCACCGTCCGCAAGGTGAGCTTCGGCGTCGGCGTCGAGCGGACCTTCCCGGTCCACTCCCCGAACCTGGACAAGATCGAGCTGGTCACCCGCGGCGACGTCCGCCGGGCCAAGCTCTACTACCTGCGCGAGCTGCGCGGCAAGGCCGCCAAGATCAAGGAGAAGCGCTGATCGCAGGCCGGTTCTCCGGCCCCGCTTCCCAGCACTGCTGCCGCACGGCCGCCGTCCCCGACACCCGGGGCGGCGGCCGTTCGCGTCTCCCGGGTGTGCCGCCCGGTGATGGACTCGCTCCGGCCGTGGCGCCCGTGCACCCGGACATGACAGTGGAAGCCCTACCCTGATCCCTGATGAACCAGCCCGATCACCCCGCACCCGACGACGCCGCCGGGACCGGCCGCACCGATGCGCCGGACACCGACCGTCCGCACGACGACTGGCTGGTGAAGTCCGACCCGGATACCGCACTCGACCGCCGCGGTGACGTCCCGGTGACCGCCGCCGCAACGGATGCGGACGGCCCCGCGCCGGACGCCCCCGACGACGACCACGCGGCGGCGGTGGGGAAGTGGCGCTCGCAGTCGGACAAGCGGAACAAGCGCGGGAAGCGACCGTTCTGGATCGAGCTGCCGATCCTGATCCTGGTCGCGTTCGTGCTGACCTTCCTGATCCAGACGTTCATCGCGAAGGTCTACTACGTGCCCAGCGGCTCGATGGAGAAGACGCTGCACGGTGTCACCTCCGGCGGTGACCGGATCCTGGTCAGCAAGATCGTCTACGACTTCAGGGACCCGCACCAGGGCGACGTCGTGGTCTTCAAGGGACCGGACACCTGGGCGCCCGAGCTGGTCGGCACCTCCGGTGCGACCACCTGGTACGGCAAGATCTTCGAGTCGCTCGGTTCCGTGGTCGGCATCGCCCCGCCGGACGAGAAGGACTTCGTGAAGCGGGTGATCGCGGTCGGCGGGCAGACCGTGCAGTGCTGCGACGACCAGGGGAACGTGCAGGTCGACGGACGGTCGCTGACCGAGCCCTACCTGTACGAGCCGCTGCCGTTCACCCCGGGCGACTCCTCCAACGACTGCAGCGTCTCGCCGGACGGGCTCTCCTACACCTCGCGCCGCTGCTTCGGGCCGTTCACCGTGCCGGAGGGCCAGCTGTGGGTGATGGGCGACCACCGGTCGGCCTCCGCGGACAGCTCGGTCTACTGCTGGGGCCGGACCGCCGAGGGCATGCAGCAGTACCAGGAGACCAACGTCGACGGCAGCTCCTGTGCCCGGCCGATCCCGGTCGACAACGTCATCGGCAAGGCCATCTTCATCGTGATGCCGCCGAGCCGGTGGCAGACCATCGGTGACCCGGAGATCGACCCGGGCGGGCAGGCCGGATCGGTGCCGGCCTCGGCGGTGCCGATCACCGGCGGTCTGCTGCTCACCGCCGGACTGCGCGGCGGGCTGGCGATGACCCCGCGGCGACGCCGCCTGCGCAAGGCCAGACGGGCCTCCCGGCGGGCGGCCCGGAGCAGCCCGTGACCCGGGCCGCCGTGCGTACCGCAGGACCACGAGCCGGGAAGGCCCCGGTCAAGCAGTTGCACCGCCCGCACCTGCGCTTCGAGAAGGAACTGCTGCGCGGCGGGCTGCTGCGGCTCGCGGCGATGGACGAGGTGGGTCGGGGTGCGCTGGCCGGGCCGGTCAGTGTGGGCGTCGTCGTGGTGACCGAACGGATCGGCCGGGTGCCCACCGGGCTGCGCGACTCCAAGCTGCTGACCGCGGCCGCGCGGCAGTCCCTCGCGCCGGTGGTGCGCCGCTGGGTCGGCGAGTGGGCCGTGGGGCACGCGAGCCCGGACGAGATCGACGCCGTCGGCATCATCGCGGCCCTGCGCCTGGCCGGACGCCGTGCGCTGCACCAGTTGTCCGGACCCGTGGACGCGGTGCTGCTGGACGGCAACCACGACTACCTCACCGAACCGGACCCCGGCCTGTTCCCCGAGGACAGCCTGGTCCCGGCCGCCTACGCCGGTCTCGCCGAGGGACTCGCGGTACCGCCGGCCCTCGTCCGCACCCGGATCAAGGCGGACCTCACCTGCGCCGGGGTGGCCGGGGCCAGCGTGCTGGCCAAGACCACCCGGGACGCGATGCTGGTCTCGCTGGCCGACACGCACCCGGAGTACCAGTTCGAGGTCAACAAGGGCTACGGCACGTCCGAGCACGTGGCCGCACTGCGCCGGGTCGGGCCGAGCGTGGTGCACCGGCGCAGCTGGAACCTGCCGGTGGCCGGCGCCGGGCCGGATCCCGACGGGGCGGGTGGGGTGATGGATCCGGACGCGCTCGTCGATGCCTTCGACGAGGCCGACGGTGCGCAATGATGGACGGAGCAGTCGGACAGGAGGAGCGGCATGAGCGCTGAGGATCTCGAGCAGTACGAAACCGAGATGGAACTGCAGCTCTACCGCGAGTACCGGGACATCGTCACGCAGTTCTCGTACGTGGTGGAGACGGAGCGGAGGTTCTACCTCTGCAACGCGGTGGATGTGCAGATCCGGAACAGCGACGGGGACCTGTACTTCGAGGTGCGGATGTCGGATGCGTGGGTCTGGGACATGTACCGGCCGGCCAGGTTCGTCAAGAACGTCCGGGTGATCACCTTCAAGGACGTGAACGTGGAGGAGCTGGACAAGCCGGATCTGCGGCTGCCCGAGGTCTGAGGCCGGGCCGCGACTCGCTCACTGCCGGGCCGGGACCGTAGCTGCTCGTCCGGGTCTCACCCTGAGCGAGAGGGTCACGGCGAGGACGCCGAGGGCGGTGGTCAGCACGAAGTTCGGGACGAACGCGGTGCCGCCGGCGGTCAGCAGCGCCGACAACATGCCGGTGACGGCGAGGGCCATCGCGGAGCCCAGCGAGTCGGCGATCGACAGTGCGGCGCTGTTGAAACCCTGGTTGCCCGGGGTCGACCCGGACAGGGTGAGCACGGTCAGCCGCGCGTAGGCCAGGCCCATCCCGGCACCGGACGCGGCCCAGGCCAGGATCAACAGCACGGCCCAGCCGTGGGCGGCGGCGGTCGCCAGCACCCCGGCGACCCCGATCAGCACCAGCGCGGCGCCCCAGCGGACAGCAGTCGCATCCGGCAGCCGTTCGCCCAGCCGGCCCTGCAGCTGCGAGGTCAACGCCCAGGCCAGGCCGGCCGCGGTGAGCGCCAGCCCGGCCGTGCCGGCGGCGAAGCCGTAGTCGCTGACCAGCAGGTAGGGCAGGTAGACCTCGGTGCCGAAGAACGTCGCAGAGATCGCGCCCCGGGTCAGCACCACCGCGGGCAGGCCGCGGGCGGCGCGCAGGGTGCCGCGGGGGAGCAGCGGCCGCACGGCCAGCACCGTGACGGCGGCCGCGACGATCGCCCCGATCACGATCCAGGTCCGGGACGGCAACCGACCCGAGAGATCCAGTGCCAGCACGCCGATCGCCCCGAGCAGCGCCCAGGCCAGCCGGGACCAGGGGAATTCCGTCGATTCCTGCGTTTCCGGGGCGGGCATGTCGATGGTCTGCCGCCGCAGGTCACGCAGCGCCGGGGCGAGCGCAAGACCGGCCGGCACCACCAGCAGCACCACGCCGAGGAACACCCAGCGCCAACCGGCGGCGTGCTCGATCAGGCCGGCCAGTGCAGGTCCGACCAGTGCGGGCAGCACCCAGGCGGCGGAGAACGCGGCGAAGATCTTCGGGTGCAGCGGCGGCGGGTAGACCCGGGCGACCAGCACGTAGAGGGCGACCGTGGTGCCGCCCGCGCCGAGGCCCTGGATCAGCCGGCCGACGACCAGCACCGGCATGGTCGGCGCGAGACCGGCGACGAGTAGCCCCACGACGAAGAACAGCACAGCCGCGACCAGCGGCGCCGCCGGTCCGCGGCGGTCCGCCAGCGCACCGGCGGTGACCATGCCGATGACACCCGCTGCCAGGGGACCGGCGAAGGCCAGCGCATACAGCGTGCCGCCCTGCAGGTCCTCGCTGACGGCCGGCATGACGGTGGTGACGGCGAGCGCCTCGAAGGCCGCCAGGAAGACCAGGGCGAAGGAGCCCAGCGTCGGCCGGAGCAACGGACCGCGCCAGATCCGGGTGGGTGTGTCCCCTGTCCCGTCCGTCGTCGTCGCCGGACCGCTCGCACTCACCTGACGAGGCTAGTCCGGCGGCGGGTGTGCTCAGACCGCTCCCGGGCGCGGGTGCCGCGAAGGCTCCGGCCGGCAGGGTCATGGGGACTGCCGTCGCGGGTCCGGCCGCCGTGGTCGGCGGTCCGGCACGCCGGTGCTACGACGCGGTGTGGGCGAGGATGCTCTCCGCCGTGTCGACGATCGAGTCGGCGACCGGGCGTGGGCGCCATCCGAGCAACCGCTGTGCCTTGGCGCTGGTGGAGTCGAGGTTCAGGCCGAGTTGCGGTCGCAGCGCCCGCAGCTGCGGGTTGATCACGCCGAGCGCCTTCGCCAGGAAAACCGGCAGCTCGCGCGTCGGAGCCTTGGCGGCCCGGTCGCCGAGGCGCTCACGCAGGACGCGCGCGATCTCCACCATCCGGAGGCTGCGGCCGGAGGTGGCGATGAAGCGTTCGCCGGCCGCCGCCGGGTCGGTCATGGCGCGCAGGTGCAGGTCGGCGACGTCACGGACGTCGACCCAGCCGGTGCCGAACGGTGGGCACACCGGCAGGGCTCCGGCGAGCATGCCGCGGATGGTGCGCAGCGAGGGCGGGTCGTCGTTGCCGAGCATCGGTCCGAGGACGGCGGTCGGGTTGATCGCGACGAGTTCGAGTCCGCGGCCCTCGGACCGGACGAATTCCCAGGCGGCGCGCTCGGCAAGGGTTTTCGACTTCTGGTACGGCGGGACAGCGGTGACATGGCGGCCTGACGGCCGCGGGACGCTCGGCTGTGACGGGATCGGGACATCGGACCAGTCGTCCTCGGTGAACGGCTCCGTCTGCGGTGGGTGGCCGTAGACGACCGCCCCGGAGGCGCTGGTCAGCACGACCCGCCGGACGCCGTGGTCACGCGCCGCGCGGAGCACCCGCAGGACACCGTCGCGGGCGGTCGCGATCATCTCGTCCTCGGACAGATCGGTGGTCCGCAGCGTGGGTGAGGCGACGTGCAGCACGGCATCGCAGCCGGACACCGCCTCGGCCCAGCCGGCATCGTCGCCCAGGTCGGCCAGGACGATCGTGAGCCGCTCGTCGTCGAAGGACGCGGCGGCGTGCAACTGCGCCCTGAGCCGGTTTCCCTTCGCCGGGTCGCGAACGGTGGTGCGCACGTGGTGGCCGGAATCGAGGGCGGCCAGGACGCACCAGCCGCCGATGAAGCCGGAGCCGCCGGTGACCAGGACAGTGGTGGGGGTCATCGCCGGGCTCCGTCGACGGCGCCGCCGGGGTTGATGTTCGGCACGATTGCTCCCTAAGGTAGGTGGAGAGGTCTCCACTACCGTAACGGAGAGGTCTCCACTTCGCTAGAGGGAGGTTGTCCGTGGTCCGGTCCGACGCGCTGCAGAACCGTGCGCGCATCCTCGCGGCGGCCCGGGAGGCCTTCGCGGAGGGCGGTGGGGCGTCGATGAACCAGGTCGCGCAGCGGGCCGGTGTCGGGCCGGGGACGCTCTACCGCAACTTCCCGACCCGGGAGGCGCTGGCCCTGGCGGTCTACCAGGACGAGGTGGAGCGGATCATCGGCGCCGTGCCCGGGCTGCTGGCCGGCGCGACGCCACTGGAGGCGCTGCGGATCTGGACCACCGACCTGGTGGAGGCGATGCGGCAGAAGCACGGGCTCGGGGATGCGCTCAGCCCCGGTGCGCATCAGGCGATCACCGAGCGGACCTACGGACCGGTTGTCGCCTCCATCGCGGCGTTTCTGGATGCGGGCAAGGCCGACGGCAGCATCAGGACCGACGCCGATCCGGGCGATTTCCTGCAGCTCACCGGCGCGCTCTGGCGGGCGGCGCCGGGCCCGGGGGACCGGTCGCCGCGGATGCTCGCGCTGATCCTGGACGGGCTGCGGGCGTCAGGCTGAGGCCGAGAACCTTGCTGCCGTTGCGGGTGTCGTCTCGGAGCGGTGTGGCGGCGCGGCTCGATTCTTGAGGTCGAGTCCTCCGGCCGCTGCCCCGGACACCGCGGCACCCCGCCGCGTGGTTGCGACGGGGTGCCGGGTGGGTGCTGCGGCTGGTGTCAGCAGACCAGGTGCAGCACGGTCGGGGCGTCGACCAGGGTCAGCAGTCCACCGAGGCCGAGCGCGCCGACCTTCACCTCGATGGTGTTGACGTCCGTGACGACGGCTTCGGCGGTGGAACCGAGGATCCCGCCGAGCGGGCTGGACGAGACGGCGGTGGGCACGCAGTTCGTGACGTCGATGCCCGTGTCCACCAGGTAGGTGCCGGTCGACGGGTGCAGGACGTTCTCGATGCCGGCGCTGCCGTTGAGCACGTTGCCGAGCGAGTCCAGCGACAGGGTGATCGGTGCGGCGTAGTAGCCGGTGACGTCGATGACGACGCCGGTCGGGCCGGCGTAGTTCTTCATCTTGAAGGCGGGGGAGCCGCCCGGGACGATCGGGATGACGGCGTGGTTGTCGCCGCTCTCGTTGGCGTTGTAGGACAGCAGGGTCGCGTTCGGCTCGGTGCTGTCGGCGGCCCAGGCCCGGATGTAGCCCTTGCCGGTGGCGCCGACGGAGCTGATGTTCGCGGTGATCGACGAGGCGGTGACCGGGATGTCGCAGCCGCCGGCCTTGCCGCCCTGTGCCTGGAAGCCGGTGGTGCCGCTGGCCACGAAGCTGCGGGTCTCCTTGCTGACGAAAAGGCCTCCCTGGACGCGGGTGTCGACGATGCGGCAGGGCGTGATCGCCACGAACGACGCCTGCTGCAGTTCGACCAGCGGATCCGGGGCCGCGGCGGTGCGGGCCGGCCCGGAAGCGGAGGCGCTGACCATGCCGAAGGCCATCACGCCGGCCACGACGGCGGTCACGCCGGTAAAACGAAGCCACTTGTTCATTGCTGACCCCTTGGTCGGCCCCTGCGGGGCCGGTCCGGACCGGCGGGTGGCCGGTCTGCTGTTGTGAGAGCACGACCGTAGATCGACGCAGTGTGACGGGAAAGGCACTCTGAGTAAGTCCAGTCCGAAGCAGATCGCCGATCACCGGGCGTCGTGGCGGCGAGACACTATCGAGATCAACCGGTTTCGGCGGCGCAGTGCACGGACGGACGAACCGGTGACGGCCACCTGTAGAGCGGCCCGGTGCGGGCTGTCAAGCAGCCGGGTCGGCGGTGGGGTGCCCCTGAAGTGTTCCGTGGCAGACCCTGTCGGAAGACTTCGGTCGGATGACCCTGGCGTGCAGCGGATGTCGGCCGCATCGGGGTGGCCCCCACGGCCTGCCGATGTGGCCCTCTCGGGTGATCGGTGGTCCGGCTCCCATCCGCGGAGGGTGACGTACCGGATGATTCAGGAGACCGGCGTCACAGATGTCGCCGGCCGCGAGGGGACAGGGTGTCGGGCATGAGCGGTGTGCAGGGGAGCTCGCGGGCGTCGACGGGGATCACGGCGACCCGGCGGGGGAACCGGATGGGACTCGGCGAGGTCGACATCGCCGCCTGGTGACGGATCACGGTCTGTCGGGTACCCCTGGTCGTGTTGACGGCCTGCCCAGCCGGGGATTAGGGCGCCGATGACGGACGCGCCGGAGTGGTTGGGGCGGAGTCGAGGATCCGTGCCGCCTGTGCGACTCCGGCGCCGGTGGCGGGGCAGGGGTGTGCTCTCGATAGATTCGGGCGATGAGCGACGACGCACCCCGGATCATCACCTTCGGCGGGATCACCCCGGCCATCTCCGACTCCGCCTGGATCGCGCCGGGCGCGACGGTGATCGGCCGGGTGACCGTGGGCGATCGGGCGGGAGTGCTCTTCGGCGCGGTGGTGCGGGCGGACCGGGAGTCGATCGACATCGGACCGGACTGCAACCTGCAGGACGGGGTCGTGGTGCACGCCGACCCGGGGTTCCCGGCCCGGCTGGGCCGCGGCGTCAGCGTCGGCCACCGCGCCGTGCTGCACGGTTGCACCGTCGACGACCGCGCACTGATCGGGATGGGCGCGGTGGTGCTCAACGGGGCGCACATCGGCGCCGGGGCCATGGTGGCCGCCGGGGCCGTGGTGCTGGAGGGTACGGAGATCCCGCCCGGCAGCCTGGCCGCCGGTGTGCCCGCCAAGGTGCGCCGCGAGCTCACCGAGGCCGAGCAGGCAGGGGTCGCGCAGACCGCCGAGCGCTACGTGGAGCTGGTCGCCGAGTACGCGGCGGATCAGCGCGCGGGGCGCAGCGGGAGCGTCGAGCGGTAGCTGCCGAACACGGTCGTCATGTTGCCGGCCTTGTCGGTCGCGGTCGCCCAGATCTGGGTGGTGCGGCCGAACGTCCGGGTCTGCAGGGAACACTTCGCGAGGCCGGACAGGCCATCGCTCGCCGCGCAACGGAGCACCGGAACGCTGGTCACCGATCGTGTCCCGGCCGGCAGTCCGGCGATGGACACCTTCGGTGCCACCGTGTCGAGATTGATGGCCGGTGAGGTGACCTCGGCGGAACCACCGTCGGTGGCGACGATCTCGCGGGTCGTCGTGCGCTTCGCGCCGCTCACGGTGAACCGGACGGGCGGCGGGCAGGCCGAGGCCAGCGGTGCGGAGCCGGTGCTGCACACGAAGGCGACCGTGACAGGGGAGCGGTACCAGCCGTGCACCGTCGGCGCTGCCGAGGTGGCCGGACGCGCGACGATGGACGGGTCGACCCGGGTGACCTCGGTCGTGGAGGAGGCATGGGTGCTGACGCCGCCGTAGGTCGCGGTCACCGTCGGGCTGCCTCCGGTGGGCATCCGGTGCACGACCGTCGCGGTCCCGGCGACCACCGGTGAGCTGCCGACGTTCCGGCCGTCGACGCTGAACCGGACAGTGCCGTCGGTGATCGGTGCGCCGGACTGCTGGTCCTTGACCGTCGCAGTGAGAGCGGTCGGGGTGATCGTGACGGTGGTGCGGGTCGCGCTCTCCGGCTCGACCTGTGGGGTCTCGCCGGTTCCGGTGTCCTCGGGCTCCTGGGTCGGGCTGTCGTCAGGGACGGAGCTGTTGGTCGGGACCTCGGTGGAACCCGTGTCGGCGGAACCCGTGTCGGCGGAACCCGTGTCAGCGGCGCCCGGCTCGGTGGAACCGGTGTCGGTGGAGCCCTGCTCGTCCGGGAGATCAATGACCGGGGCGTCGTCGACCGGCTGCTTCGCCGGCGCCTCACCCTTCGGGTCGACGGATTCGGCCGGAGTCTCGTCAGTGGGCTTCTCGTCGGTCGGCTGCTCGGTCGGGACCTCGGCCTCGGGGTCGGTGGTGTCGGCCGGGGTTTCCTCGGTGGGCTTCTCGTCGGTCGGCTGCTCGGTCGGGACCTCGGCCTCGGGGTCGGTGGTGTCGGCCGGGGTTTCCTCGGTGGGCTTCTCGTCGGTCGGCTGCCCGGTCGGGGTCCCGGCTGTGGGATCCGTGGTGTCGGCCGGGGTTTCCTCGGTGGGCTTCTCGTCCGTCGGCTCTTCGGCGGGCTTCTCGTCGGTGACCGGCGTGCCGAGTACGACGGTGGTGTCGCCGCCCGCGGCGATCTTCAGCACGCGCTGCTTCGCCAACGACTCCGGGACCACGACCGGGTTGTCCTTGCGGTCGTTGCCCCAGGCGATGACCGTGCCGTCCCCGGTGAATGCGACGGCGTGGGTATCGCCGATGGCGACAGAAGTGACCTGCTGCTTGCCGAGTTCCTCCGGCAGACGCAGCACGGGTGAGTCGGGACCCTGCAGGACAAGCGTCCCGTCGGACGTGATCGCGGCGGCGACCGTCGGGCCGGCTGCGATGGAGGTGACGGTGGTCTTCCCGAGAACCTCCGGCAGCGCGGCGATCTCCTTGCCGCCGTCACCCCACATGGTCACCCGACCGTCATCGGTGAGGGCCATGCTGAACGAACGGCCCGCGGCGATGGCGACGACCGTCCGGTCCTGCAGGGACTTCGGCACCTCCGTCTCGCCGGTGGTGTCCTCACCCCAGGCCAGGACCTGACCCGCGTCGGTCAGTGCCAGGAAGTGGTGCTCGCCGGCTGCGATCGCGGTGATGCCGACCTTCTCCGGCACCTCGACCATGGTCGGCTCGACGGGCTTGCCGGAGGTGCTGCCCCAGAACGCGAGTCGAGCACCGCGGGTCAGCGCCAGGCTCATGCCGCCGCCGGCCGCGATCGCGGTGACGCCGACCTCCTGGATCTCGCGCGGCACATCGGTCTGGCCGAGAGTGTTGTCGCCCCAGGCAATGACGGTCCCCTCGGCGGTCAGGGCGAGCAGGTGCGCGGCGCCGGCCGCGACAGAGGTGACCGTGGCGCCGCGGAGCGACTCGGGGGTGTCGATGGTGTCGGTACTCCAGGCGGTGACGACGGAGCGACCGCTCGAGGTGTCGGTCACCTCGCGACCTGCCGCGTCGTCCTTCGCGGTCCCGGCACCCATCCGTTTACGGCTGCGCAGCGGCTGGTCCGACTGCCCTTCCGTGCCCGGATCGGTGGCCTTCTCCCCGTCGGACTCCGTCACGGCCGCAGCAGCCTTCTCGTCGTCGGTCGTGCTCGCACCAGCCGGGACCGCCAGGGCCAGACCGGCGATCACCAGCACGGACAGCAGCACGGTGCCCCGGCCGGTCGTCCGGTGTCCTGCGGTGCGGTGCTTCATGTGGGCCTCCGGTGCAAGAGGTGTCGGTGAGTACCGACGTCTGGCTTGAACGTAATGCCGATGGGCTATTCACACAGGACCACATTCGGGTCATCCAGTGTCCCTTTCGTGTAGATTGCTTCGCGACGAAGAGTCACCACCCACCCGTCCTTGCCGGCTGACGACATGACCGGGCGCCCGGTCGGTCGTGTTCCGTCACTGGCTGCGGCGGGTTCTCGTCCGTGGCGAGCGACGCCATCCGGTGCCGGTGCGTGATGCCAGCCCGGAGGCCTCGAGCACGGCCAGGGCGTCGAGGGCGTCGCGGGTGGGAAGGCCTGTGTCCCTGGCGATCTCGGGGACGGTCCGGGCCAGCCGGACGGACAGGGCGTCGGAGACGGCCTTGACGCTGGGGCCGAGGTCGTCATCCGCCGGGGCGGTGGGTGTCTCGAACAGGTGACCCTGGTCGCCGAGGTGCTCGACGGGGCGAAGGATCTCCAGCACGTCGGCCGGTCCGGTCACGAGGTGCCGACCCGGTTCCTGCAACAGGCGGTGGCAGCCGACGGACAACGCCGAGGTCACCGGGCCCGGCACGACCATCAGCGGGCGGTGCAGTTTCTCCGCGGCGCCGGCGGTGGACAGGGTGCCGGACCGGATCCCCGCTTCGACCACGATCGTCGCCGCGCCGAGCGCGGCGATGAGCCGGTTGCGGACCAGGAACCGCAGCCGGGACGGGTGGGTGCCGGGCGGGTATTCGGTGACAACGGCGCCCAGCTCGCCGATCCGCTCGATGAGGGCGGCGTTCGCGGCCGGGTAGGCCCGGTCGATGCCGCAGGCGAGCACGGCGAGGGTGGGCAGCTGAGCCTGTGCAGCCATCGCTGCGCGGTGGGCGGAGGCGTCGATACCGAACGCGGCGCCGGACACCACGGTCAGACCGGCATCGGCCAGTGCGTGACCGAGATCGGCCGCGACCCGCTGGCCGTAGGCGGTCGCGGCGCGTGACCCGACGACGGTGATGCCGGTGTGTGGGAGATCGCCGATGCTGCCACCACGGACGTACAGGGCGACCGGAGGGGCGGTCGTCCGGTCTGCGATCCGGTCGACCTGCCACAGCCCGTGCAGTGCCGCGGCCGGCCACTCCTCGTCCTCCGGGACCACCAGGCGGGCGCCGACCCGCCCGGCCGTGGCCAGGTCGGCGCGGGCCGTGTCGTCCAGTTGTCCGGGCGTGAGACCGGCGGTGCGGGCGTCGGTCTCGGCCATCCACTCGACGGGCAGGCCCGCGGTGGCGGTGCGGCTGCGGACCGCGTGCCAGGCCCGGACCGGGCCGACCAGTTCGACGAGCGCTGCGACACCGCGGGCGGATGGTTCGCAGGCGCGGAGCAGGCCGGCCCGGGCGATCCTCACCGCGATCGGGGCCGCAGCGCCCGTGCCCGGCAGATCGTCGACATCGGTCGTGCTCACGCGGCCTCCCCGCAGCGCAGGGCCAGAGCGGTGGCGACGTCCGGCAGTTCGGGGGTGTCCCGGCCGGCGAGGTCGGCGCAGGTCGCGGCGACGCGCAGCACCCGGTCGTAGCCGCGGCCGGTCAGCCGGCCCTGTTCGGCGGCCCGGTCGACCAGCGCGGCCGATCGCCCGCTGGGCCGCCACCAGCGCCGGATCTCCGGACCGGACACCTCCGCGTTGGTGCGGTGTGTCGTGCCGGACCACCGGGCGGCGGCGCGTTCCCGGGCCCGGACCACCCGCACCAGGATCTCCTCGGAGGACTCGGGTGTCTCGTCGGCGGCCATCGCGAGATCCGCCGGCCCCAGCGCCGGCAGCTCGACCCGGATGTCGACCCGGTCGAGCAACGGGCCGGACAATCGGGCGAGGTAGCGGCGGCGGACGCCGGGCGCGCAGGTGCAGTTGATGTCCAGCGCCGCCGCACACGGGCACGGGTTGGCGGCCAGCACCAGCTGGAACCTGGCCGGGTACCGGACCACTCCGGACGCCCGGGCCAGCACCGCCACCCCCGATTCCATCGGCTGTCGCAACGCGTCCAGCACCGTCGGCCGGAACTCCGGCGCCTCGTCGAGGAACAGGACGCCGCGGTGGGCCATGGAGGCGTTGCCGGGGCGGATGAGTCCGGAGCCGCCGCCGATGACGGCGGCGACGGAGGCGGAGTGGTGGGGGTCGACGAAGGGTGGTCGGGTGACCAGGGGTGTGTGGTCGTCGAGGATGCCGGCGACGGAGTGGACGGCGGTCACCTCGAGGGCCTGGTCGTCGTCGAGGGCGGGGAGGATGGAGGGCAGGCGGGTGGCGAGCATGGTCTTGCCGGCGCCGGGTGGTCCGATCATGACGAGGTGGTGGCCGCCGGCGGCGGCGATCTCCAGGGCGCGTCGTCCTTCGGGTTGTCCGATGACGTCGCGCATGTCGGGCAGCGGGGTTTCGTCGGGTGGCCGGCGCTGGAGTTGTCGTTCCAGTGCGGAGCTCTCGCCGCGAAGGTGGTGGACGAGGTCGGCGAGGGTGCGGGCCCCGAGGACGTCCATGCCGTCGGCGAGGCAGGCCTCATTCAGGTTGTCGGCGGGGACGACGGCGCTGGTGCGGCCGGCGGCGCGGGCGGTGAGCAGGCTGGGCAGGACGCCGTGGACGGGCCGGACAGAGCCGTCGAGGGCGAGTTCGCCGAGCAGGATCGGGCGGGCGGCGTCGGCGGCGGGGACGTCGCCGGCGGCGGCGAGCAGGGCGATGGCCAGGGCGAGGTCGTAGCCGGCACCGCGTTTGGGCAGGGCGGCGGGGGACAGGGCGAGGGTGATGCGGGTCTCGGGCCATTTGTAGCGCGAGTTCTGCACGGCGGCGCGGACCCGGTCGCGGGCCTGGACGACGGCGGCGTCGCCGAGGCCGATGACGGTCGCACCGGGCAGGCCGGGGGCGATGTGGGCCTCGACGGACACGAGGTGGCCGCTGACCCCGGCGAGGGCGACGGACCAGGTGCGGGCGAGTTTCATCAGAACGCCTCGGCGAGGTGGGTGATGGTGGGGGTGGCACCGGGCGGTGCCAGCACGCTGACGACGTCGAAGCGGAAGGACATCCAGCCGCGGCCGTACTCGCCGGCGAAGAGCTGGGCGAGCCGGCGGAGCTTGCGGCGTTTGCCGGCGGTGACGGCCTCGGCGGGCAGCCCGTAGCCGGTGCCGGAGCGGGTCTTGACCTCGCAGATCACCAGGCGGCCGTCGGTGTCCGCGGCGACGATGTCGAGCTCGCCCTCGCGGCAGCGCCAGTTCCGGGCGATCACCACCAGCCCGGTGTCCTCGAGGTGGCGGGCGGCGAGATCCTCGCCCCAGCGGCCCAACTCGTCCTTCGTCAATCGTGTGCCGTCCACCGCAGTCCCCCTCCGGCCGGAGTGGTTCCGGCACGCCGGGCACCACAGTGCCGTCGGCACAGCACTTCCGTGGGGTCGGCCGGGTCACAGTGTGGACAGAGCCGGGGATGTGGACAGAGCCGCACGGACACATCGCTCGGACCACGCTGCGGGTGTGGTCCGGTGGTGACGAGCGGGTCAGCCGGAGGTGAGGGCGAAGATCAGACAGACGAGCCCGACCACGGCGCAGACCGTGCCGAGGATCCGCGTGTACCGAGCACCCCACGGCCCCTGCCGGGGTGAGGACTCCTCAGGAACGGCGTAGCCCATGGTCCGGCTGGTCCGCCGGTTCCAGCCGGAGACCTGCCGCGGGAACAGCAGGAGCGGCACACCCACCACCAGGCCGACGATCGCGAAGCCCCACCAGGTCCCTGACGACACGCCTGCCTCCTCGTCCGCCGCGTCACCCCACCGGATCCGTCTGCGCACGGGGTACCCGCGGTCCGGGTGACGGAATCGGCGGACGCCCGTGGTCGACCGGTGAGGGGCCCACCATGACCTAGGCTCCGTGCAGGATCGACGGGGGCATGCGAGCGGAAACGGGAGAGCGGCTGATGGCGCGGAAGATGGTCGTGTTCAGTGATCTGACGGGCAAGGAGATCGGTCGGCCGGAGAACGTGGCGCAGCTGCGGGTCCTGCAGCACCCGGAGCTGGACACGCCGGTGCGGCTGGACGTCGACAAGTACGAGGTGCTCAACCTGGCCAGCACCAACGTCGAGCTGGTCACCCTCGAGCTGGTCATCCCGGACACCCCGCCGGAGCGCATCGTGCTCACCGTCGAGGACTTCGGCAAGCTCTTCCAGTCCGGGAACGCCGCGGAGGCGCTGAAGAGCGCGTCGCAGTACGCCCCGGACCCGGTCGACGACCTGCCGCGGGCCCGGTTCGGCGCCTCGGTGGCGCAGCGGTCGGCGCCGAAGCCGGCCACGGCCAAGATCGACTACTCCAGCCTCGAGCATGCGGGCACGCCGCACCGCGGCCGCATCACCGAGAACGAGAAGGCAACCGTGCGAGCCAATCTCGACGCGGTCAACGACCGGCTGCGCGAGGCCGGGCAGCGGGTCATCGATCTCGAGAACCCCGAGCTGGTCGCGAAGTACGACCTCGAGGTGCTGCGGCAGAAGTAGCCGTCCGGTGGCACCGGATGCGCTGCCCCGCAGAACTTCCGGGTCCCACCAGAAGTTCTTGTATCACCGCCGATGCGGCCGGGTCCTTCCCTCGTGAAGCGGCGATCCAACCGGGATCGCCGCCCTGCAACGAGGAAGAGTCATCATGTCCCGCATCACCGCAGCCCTCCGTCGGTCGTCGACCCGCGGTCGCACCATCGGCGCGGCGATCGACACGGCCCGGGCCCGCGCCGGCCAGAGCCACCTGATCGATCAGCACCGCTCGATGAGCGGAGCTGTCCGATGAACCGCGTCACGCGGGCGGCCCGCCGCCGCCGTGAGCTCCGGGAGACCTACCGCCGGAGCATCCAGTTCGCGATCGCGACCGCGGCCTCCGATCGGGAACGCCGGGAACTGATGACCATGGCGACCCGGCAGGGCGCCGATATCTGAGGGGTCGGCAGCGTCCGTGGCAGTGTGTCCGCAACCAGGACCACCGCCGCGGACGCTGCTGTGCCCGCGTCCCGCGCGTCAGCGTTGCGCCAGCAGGTAGCACCGCCGGCTGGCGTGCTCCACGCCGGGGATCGCCTCTCGGTCCACCCGCGCGACCAGCTGCCACCCGGACTGCTCCAGCAGCCCGACCTGCACCGCGGGATCGAGGAAGTGGAAGTCGAGATCGACCTGCTCGCCCCACCACTCGGTCATCCGTCGGGCCCGCCCCGGTCCGGTCTCCGCGTCCGACTCGTGGAACGCCAGCAGCAGATGACCGCCGGGACGCACCACCCGGGCGAACTCCCGGTACGCGGCCGCCGGGTCCGGCAGGTGGATCACCGCGTAGAACGACACGACACCGGCCACCGATCCGGAGGCCACCGGCAGCGCCGTCATGTCCGCCGCGGCGGCCGGCACGCCTGCGGCCCGCGCCTGCGCACACATCGCCGGCGACAGGTCGAGCCCGACCGCGCCGATCCGGGCCGCGACATGGCCGGGCCCGCACCCGGCGTCGACCACCGGGCCACCCGCGGCCAGCTCCGCGAACATGTCCAGCAGCGCGCGGTCCAGCGGCTTGCCGACCAGCTCCCCGGCCACCTCGGCCGTGTACCGGCCGGCCACGGCGTCGTAACTGCTGCGCACCTGCTCCGCGAACCCCATGGAGCAGAGCCTGGCACGGCACCACCGCCGACCGCATCTGTGGACGACCGGTACAGCGCTGCGCTCCCGTGGTGGAGGGATCCTCCATCTACGGGTGTGCTGTGATGGAGATCGGCGACGAATCCACCTGCGGACCACAAGGACGTGAGATGCCCAGCGGTACGAGCAGCAACAGCTTCCTGACCAATGACGGGGTGCGACTGGCGTACACCGACACCGGCAGCGGACCGCCGGTGGTGCTGGTCGCCGGTTTCACCGCGCCGGCAACGAGCTGGTCGCTGCAGGTCCCGGCCCTGCGGGACGCCGGTCACCGGGTGATCGGGTTCGACCGCCGTTCACACGGGGGATCGGAGTCGCCGTTCCACGGCCAGCGGATGGCGCGGCACGGCGCCGACCTGCACCAGTTGCTCGACCACCTCGGGCTGTCGGACGTGGTGCTGATCGGCCAGTCCATGGGCGGCAACGCCCTCTGGGCCTACACCGATCTGTTCGGCACCGACCGGGTCCGCGCCTACGTGTGCGTCGACCAGACCCCGAAGATGGTCAGCACGGGCGACTGGCCCCACGGCTTCTACGGTCTCACCCCCGACAACGTCGGCACGTTCTTCGATGCCGGCATCCCGGACACCGGTCACGGCCCGGACCCGGCCGTCGTGCAGGCCGGCGTCGCCCGCATGCTGGCCGCGGCCACCGGCCCGCTGCAGTGGGCCGACCCGGCCGCGCCGCAGACCCGCCCGCTGCTGCAGGACCACGCCGCCGCCGACTGGCGGGACGTGATCGCCCGGCTCGACGTGCCGGCGCTGTTCGTCGCCGGCCGGCTCAGTCAGTTCTGGCCGTGCGAGCACGCCACGGCTGCGGCCGCACTCAACGAGAAGGTGCAGGCGGTGATCCTGGAGGACGCCGGCCACTCCACGAACACCGACCAGGCGGAGGCGTTCAACGCCGCGGTCCTGGACTTCCTGCGTGCCTGCTGACCCCGGGCCGTCCTGGCTGCAGCTGCTGCTCGACGGCACCGATGCCGCCGGGCTGGCCGCGGCGCGCCGGTCGGCGCTGCGCAGCACCCGGTCCGAGACCGCCAGGTCGGTCATCACCGCCGAGGCCGGCCGGGCCGAGCAGCTGCTGGCCCAGCTCGTCGAGCACCGCGCGCACGCCGCGGAACTGACCAGCCTGTACGACCTCTCGCTCCGGCTGTCCCGCGAGCACTCGCTGGACGCCCTGCTGCAGGACACCGTCAGCCACGCCCGCCGGCTGCTGGCTGTCGACGTCGCCTACCTCGCCCTCGTCGAGGACGACCAGAGCCTGACCATCCGGGTCACCGACGGGTCGACCGGGCCGAACCTGCGTGGCATCGTGCTGGCCCCGCGCAGCGGCCTGGCGGGCCGGGTGGTCGAGCTGGCCGAGCCGGTGCAGAGCCGCGACTACCTCGCCGACCGCGCTCTCGCGCACCAGGAGCAGGTCGACCAGGTCGCCGACACCGAGGGCCTGCGCACCATTCTCGGTGCGCCGTTGCGACTGCGGGGCTCGGTGATCGGCGTGCTGATGGTGTCCCAGCGCGAGGTGCGGCACTTCGGCGCGGCCGAGATCTCGCTGCTCGGGTCGCTCGGCTCGATCGCCGCGGTGGCCATCGACAACGCCCGGCTGATCGAGGGGTACCGGCACAGCACCGCCGCCCTGGAGCGCACGAACGAGCAGCTCTCCGCCACCCTGGACAGCATCAACCGGGCTGCCACCCTGCACGAGACGCTGCTCGAGGTGGCCACCCGGGCCGGGCGGGTGCCGGACGTGGTGCGGACACTCTCCTCGGTGGTGGCCGGCACTGTGTTGTTCGCCGATGCCGCCGACCGCGTGGTGACCGCCGCCGCCAGTGGCGCGGAGGTGGAAACCGTCTCGTTGGAACCGGTCTCGGGTCGCGGCGCGGCCCGGGTGTTCACCGACCCGGCCATGCGGCGGACCCGGGTGGAACGCTCGACGGTGACCGTGCCGATCGCCACCCCGCAGGACTACGTCGGTGCGTTGCAGGTGCGGCTGGACGCCGCCGTGGTGTCCGATGCCGATGTCCGGATGCTGGAACGCGCCGCCATGACCATCGCCCTGGTTGCCTTCTCCGAACGCGCCCTGCTGGATGCCGAACGGCGCACCACCACCGAACTTCTCGAGCAGATCCTCTCGCGCAGGATCGACGACGAGACGGCGATGACCGGCCGGGCCAGGCATCTCGGCCTCGACCTTGCCTCGGCGCACACCGTGGCGGTGCTGGAACCGTTGCCGGACAACGCCGGTCCGGCGCTGGCGCTGGCCCGTGAGGTGGTGGACAGGAACGGCGGCCTCGCCGAGCGGGTGCTCGGCGCCGTCGTGCTGGTGACCCCGGCCGCCGAGGAGACCGTGCGGACCGCCCTGCGCCGGCGGTGGCGGTCCCAGGCGACGGTCGGCATCGCCACCGCCACCGCCGGATCCGCCGGTCTGGCAGACGGGTACGACGCCGCCGTCGGCTGCGTGGCGGCCCTGCACGCCCTGGGCCGGGTCGGGGATCTGGCGACGGTCGACGAGCTCGGGCCGTACCGGTTCCTGCTCAGCCGGGCCGGCCGGGACGACGCCGCCCGCTTCGTCCGGGCCACCATCGGCGCGGTGATCGACCACGACCGTTCGCGGGGTACGGATCTCGTGCGCACGATGGACGTGTTCCTGTCCGGCGGGCGGCAGCACGCGGGCACCGCCGCGGCACTGCAGATCCACGTGAACACGCTCTACCAGCGGCTGGACCGGATCACCGACCGGCTCGGTGAGGGCTGGCGGGACGGCGACCGGGCGCACGACGTGCAGCTGGCGCTGCGGATCCACCGGCTGCTGGCCCGGTCCTGATCCCTGTGCTCGAGGAGTGCCGGCCGCGACCAGTAGGGCCGGAGCGGTCGCGCGAGGGAGCATCGCAGCCCTGTGTCGACCGAGGAACGAGGGAGCAAGGGCGAGGAGCGGACGGAGCAGCGGGCCGCGACCTCAGGCATGGAGAGAATCTCCACCGGGCTCGGACAATGCCGGAGGGTTCCTCCGTAGGAAGCCACGACACCGGCCCCTAGCGTTCTCGGCATGACCTCACACGTCGCAATGGCTGCGACACCGGCGCCGGGCGCGGCCACCGCGTTGGCCGCCCGGCTGGACGGACTCCGGCTCGAGACCGACGTCGACGTGCTCGCCGCCCTGTCCCACGACGACGCCGAATGGGCCGAGGTCGGCGTGCCGCTCGCGGCCTTCCGGCCGCACAGCACCGCCGAGGTGTCGAGGGTGGTCGCGGCCTGCGCGGAACTCGGCATCCCGGTGGTGACACGTGGTGCGGGCACCGGACTCTCGGGCGGCGCCAATGCCACCGACGGCTGCCTGGTGCTGGACCTGTCCCGGATGAACCGCATCCTCGAGATCGACACCGACAACCTCACCGCGACCGTCCAGCCCGGCGTGGTGAACGACGACCTCAAGGCGGCAGTGGCCCGGGAGGGGCTCTGGTACCCGCCGGACCCGGCCAGCGCCCCGTGGTCGACGATCGGCGGCAACGTCGCCACCAACGCCGGCGGCCTGTGCTGCCTCAAGTACGGCGTGACCCGCGACTACGTGCTCGGGCTCGAAGCCGTCGTCGGCGGCCCGGCGGGGGAGTACGGCACCACGGTCCGGCTCGGCCGGCGCACCACCAAGGGGGTCAGCGGCTACGACCTGCTCGGCCTGTTCGTCGGTTCCGAAGGCACCTTCGGGGTGATCACCGAGATCACCCTGAAATTGCGGCCGGCCCGCCGGTCCGCCCCGATCACCGTGGTCGGCGAGTTCGACGACCTGATCGCAGCCGGACGTGCGGTCGCCGCGGTCACCCGGCTGGGACTGGAGCCTGCAGCGCTGGAACTGCTGGACCGCGCCTGCCTGCAGGCCGTCGAGGACTGGAAGCACCTCGGTATCGGCAAGTCCGCGGCCGCCATGCTGCTCGCGCAGATCGACACCCCAGGCGTGGTGGGCGACGAGCAGGCCGCCGCGATGGCCGAGGCGTTCCGCGGCGCCGGTGCGGTATGGGCCGAGCGGTCCACCGACGACACCGAGGCGGAGGCACTGTTCTCGGCCCGTCGCCTGGCCTACCCGGCGCTGGAGCGGCTGGGTCCGGTGCTCACCGAGGACGTCTGCGTGCCGCGGTCCCAGGTGCCGGTGGTGCTGGCCGCGATCGAGGAGATCGCCGCCCGCCACCAGGTGCGGATCG
Source organism: Nakamurella alba (assembly GCF_009707545.1). Lineage (NCBI taxonomy): Bacteria > Bacillati > Actinomycetota > Actinomycetes > Nakamurellales > Nakamurellaceae > Nakamurella > Nakamurella alba. The sequence continues at coordinate 104,077 of NZ_WLYK01000011.1, forward strand.
CCACCATCGCGCACGCGGGCGACGGCAACCTGCACCCGCTGATCCTGAGCCCGGCCGACGACGCCGCCGCCCGGGAGGCCGCGCAGGCCGCCTTCGAGGAGATGCTCACCGCCGCCATCGCCGCCGGCGGCACCGTCACCGGCGAGCACGGCGTCGGGCTGCTGAAGCGGCGCGGGATGCGTGCCGAACTGCCGGCGCCGGTGCAGGCGATGCAGCTGGCCGTGAAACGCACGCTCGACCCACTGGACCTGTTCAACCCCGGCAAGGTCGTCGGCGACCCCGGCGAGTGAACCCACCGGGCACCCCGGCACCAGCGAGAACCACACCACCCGAACGACTCCCACCCGAACGACTCCCACCCGATACGCCCACACCACCGACCCAGACGGACTCACCGAGGAGACCACCATGACCGCTCGCCTGACCCGGCGCGGCTTCCTGACCACCGGGGCGATGCTCGGTGCCGGCCTGCTGGCCGGCCCCGTGCTCGCCGGCTGCAGCACCCCGGACACGGCCGGCGGCAGCGGCACCGGCTCGAGCGGCAGCGGCGCGGGCACCGGCACCCCGACGACCGACTTCCCGTCGAAACTGTGGACGCCCACCGACACCGTCGGCGCCCTCCCGGACCGGCCGAAGCGGATCGCCTGGCAGAACATCGTCGTCGGCGTCACCGCGCTGGAGGCGGTGGAGAGCTGGGTGAAGAAGGGCGCCGAGGAGATCGGTTACGAGTACCTGGGTTCCAACTCCAACGGCAACTCCGCGCAGACCATCACGCAGATGAACCAGGCGATCACCCGCGGCATCATGGGCATGGTGGCTCCGGGTCAGGAATTGCCGGCCCAGGTGGCCGCGATGAAGACCGGGATGGCCGCCGGCAGCGCCATGTTCCTGTTCAACACCGGCGGGATCACCTGCGGCATGGCTGCGGTGCAGTACCAGTTCGGCCGGCGGATCGGCGAGTACACCGCGACGTACGTCAAGGAGCAGCTGGGCGGCACCGGCAAGGTGGTGTTCATCAACCTCAACGTGCAGCAGGACCTGCGCCCGCGGGAGACCGGCTTCATGGACGCGATCACCGAGGCCGGCCTGGACAAGAGCATCGTGACCAGCGTCGACTCGCCGGCCGCCGCCACCCAGGAGGAGGGCTACACGCTGATGAACACCTACCTGCAGAAGGCGGGGGAGGTCGACGTCGTCGCCGCGGCCGGCGACGACCTGGCACTGGGCGCCATGTCGGCGCTGAAGGCGGCCGGGATGTGGGAGTCCAAGCCGAAGCTGATGGTGTGCGGCATCGACGGCAACACCCAGGCGATCGCCGCGATCAAGGCGGCCAACACCCCGTACAAGGCGACCTCGGCCGTGCACTACCCGATGGTCGGGTACGCGCCGGCGCGCCTGATCGGCCGCTGGGGCGAGGGCAAGACCATCCCGCAGTTCCTGGAGTACCAGAGCTTCCTCATCGACTCCGCGGATGCGGCCACGAAGTGGGAGACCGACCAGGACCGGTGCCCGGAGCTCTACGAGGAGATGCTGGGCGGCGACACCACCTACATCGCCCCGCGCGGCGAGATCTCCTACGCCACCAGGGGTGCCATCTACGAAGGTGACCTGCCCGTCAAGCTGCCGGACCTCGTCCAGTGACCGCGCCCACGCTGCTGCGCCGCAACCGGCGGCAGATCGAACGGTCCTCCTCCCGCAGCGGTCTGTGGGTGCTGGCGATCGCGTTGCTGCTGTTCTTCCAGTTCCACGTCGGTGGCTTCATCACCCAGGGCAACATCGTCCAGATCCTGGTCAACCTGGCGCCGACGCTGATCGCGGCGATCCCGGCCGCCCGGCTGCTCATCACCGGCAACGTCGACCTGTCCATCGCCGGCGGGTACGCGGTGCTCGGCGTGCTGTGCGGGTTCCTGGTGTCCGGCACCGGATCTCCGTTGATCGGCCTGCTCGGCACGCTGGCCGGCGGTGCACTGCTCGGTCTGCTCAACGGGACACTCGTCCGGGTGCTGCAGATCTCGCCGATCATCGTCACGCTGGGGTTGGGCACCGTCTACACCGCGCTGGCCTACCTGACGACGAACGGCAACCCGATCTACGACTTCCCGTCGTCGTTCTCCTTCATCGCGCAGACCCGCATCGCCGGGATCCCGGTGCCGGTGATCGTCGCCCTGCTGGCCTTCGCGATCGGCGCGTACCTGTTGTCCCGCACCGTTTCCGGACTGCACAGCTACGCCATCGGCGGGAACTTCCAGGCGGCCAAGCTGTCCGGCGTCCGGGCCGACCGGCACGTGCTGCTGCTCTACGTCTACATGGGGATCTCGGTGGGCCTGCTGGCCGTCGTCACCACGGCGTCCATCGGCAGTGCCTCGCCGACCAACGGCGTCGGGTTCGAGATCGACGTGCTGACCGCGGTCATCCTGGGCGGGGTGGCGTTCAACGGCGGCGCCGGTCGGTGGACCGGGGTGCTGATCGGCGTCGTCGTGCTCGGCATCCTGCAGGCCGGCTTCGTCTTCGAGGGTCTGAACAGCTACTACCAGCTGCTGGCCAAGGGCATGCTGCTGCTCGTCGCCCTCGGTGCCGACCAGCTGGTGGCGGCCCGCCGCCGGCGGACCAAGGGTGCGCGCAGCGAACCCGGGCCGGCCTCGGACGCCGCGGCCCAGGAGGCGGTCGAGATCGTCCGCCGGGCACCGGATCCGGACGCCGGGCTGCTGGAGGTCGACGGGCTGCGCAAGTCCTACGGCGCGGTGACCGCTGTCGCCGACGTCTCCTTCACCGCGCGGCGGGGCACCGTCACCTGCCTGCTCGGCGACAACGGTGCCGGCAAGAGCACGCTCATCAAGATGCTCTCCGGCGTGCACAAGCCCGACGCCGGCACCATCCGGTTGGACGGGCAGGAGCTGCACCTGGAGCAGCCGGCCGACGCGCACCTGGCCGGGATCCACACCGTGTACCAGGATCTCGCGCTCGCCACGAACCTCGGCGCCGCGCTGAACCTGGTGCTGGGCGCCGAGCCCTACCAGCCCGGCCGGAAGTGGCTCGGGCTGCTGGACCGCGCGAGGTCGGAGAAGATCGCCCGCGAGCGGCTGTCCTCGCTGGGCATCGATCTGTCCGACTACTTCCGGCCGGTCGGCGAACTGTCCGGCGGCCAACGCCAGTGCGTGGCGATCGCCCGGGTCAACGTCGAGGGCGCCTCGGTGGTCATCCTCGACGAGCCGACCGCGGCGCTCGGCGTCCGGCAGACGGCGAACGTGCTGCGGCTGGCCCGCACGCTGGCCGACACCGGCGCGGCGGTCATCATCATCACGCACGACGTGGACTCGGTGATGGAGGTCGCCGACCACGTGGTGGTACTGAACCTGGGCCGGGTGCTGTTCGAGGGTGACATCGACGAGGTGGACGCCGGTCGGCTGATCCACCTGATGGCCGGCTACACCGGCGGGGTGTCGGTCGCGCAGTGAGCCGGACCTGCGGGGCCGGGACCGGAGCGGATCGGGACCCGGGCGGCGCGCCCGCTTGATCGGCGGCCGCCGGACGGGCAGCGTCGGGCGGGTGACCCGATCGTCAACCGACGCGCTGCGGGCCGCGCTGCCGGCGGCGCTGTCCGACGCGGTGGCGGGCTACCGGCGGTACCTGACCGCCGAGCGGAACCTGTCACCGGCGACGGTGGCGGCCTACCTCGGCGACGTCGTCTCGCTGCTGGACCACCTGCAGCGGTTGCGCGGCGGCGCGGCGGCCACCACGGTCGGTGATCTCGGCCTGGCCGATCTGCGCAGCTGGCTCGCCCGCCGGCGCAGCACCGGCGCCGCCCGCTCGTCCATGGCGCGGCAGGTGTCCTCGGCGAGATCCTTCACCGGCTGGGCACTCTCGATCGGGTTGATAGACACCGATCCCGCCGGCCGGCTGGTCGCACCTCGCGCCGAGCGCCGACTTCCCGCGGTGCTGGACGTGGGCCAGGCGACGGAGATGCTGGACGGTCCGGCGACCGGCGGGCCGTCGACGACCCCGGAACAGGCGGCCGGGGACGAGCCGGAGCCGGCGGCCCTGCGCGACCGGGCGATCCTGGAGCTGCTGTACGCCTCGGCGCTGCGGGTGTCCGAGCTGGTCGGTCTGGACGTCGAGGACCTGGACCGGCACCGGAGGGTCGCCCGGGTCACCGGCAAGGGCAACAAGGAACGGACCGTTCCCTACGGGGCGCCGGCGGACGCGGCGGTGGGTCGATGGCTGGAGCTCGGTCGGGACCGGATGACCGGGCCCCGATCGGGCCGGGCCCTCTTCCTCGGTGCCCGCGGCGGCCGGATGGACCAGCGGGCGGTCCGGGACCTCGTGCACCGGGCCACCCGGGCCGTGCCCGGCGCCCCCGAACTCGCCCCGCACGGCCTGCGGCACAGCGCCGCCACCCACCTGCTCGACGGTGGCGCCGACCTGCGCACGGTCCAGGAGCTGCTCGGCCACGCCAGCCTGGCCACCACGCAGCTCTACACCCACGTCTCCGCGGAGAAGCTGCGCGCCGTCTACACCCAGGCCCACCCGAGAGCGTGACGGACACCGTCGGTAGCCGCCTGACCACGGGATGATCACGCCAGGCCGGACCGGGAACGCCGTCGAACGGTCCTGATCATGGTCGTTGACCTGCTACGTTGCCCCTGATCCGGCGACGGTGCCCGGACAGGTGGAGGGACTGATCGATGAGGCCTTGGGGACGTCGGATCGCAACCGCGCTCACGCTGGTGTTGGCGGCGGGGACGCCGCTGGTGGTGGCGGGCAGCGCGCAGGCGGCCACCGCAGCGACGGGCGCCGCCTCGGTCTCATCCGTGCCGGCGCCGCAAGTGGCCGCGGCGGGCATCGCCACCACGACCACTCTCACGATCGACCCCAACCAGCGGGCCTACTCCGGCGGCGGGTCGGTCGCCGACATCTGGGTGAAGTCGGCCAACGGCCAGATTCCCGGCGGCGAGCTGCTGGTCTGGGAGGGCTCCACGCTCCGTGCCCGCGGCATGGTGAACGGTTCCGGCCACGCCCGGCTCGCGCTGCCGCGGAACATGACGGTGGGCAACCACCGGCTGCAGGCCCGTTTCTGGCCGGTCAGCACCAGCGGCTACACCACCTCGCTGTCCGCGCCGGCCATCCTGTCGATCTCCCGTGACCGCACCGGCGTCGGCATCTCCGGCAGCGCCGCGGTCACCGTCGGCACCACCGCCCGGCTCGATCTCAGCGTCGCCGCGGCAACCCGCCCCGGCACCGGCAGCGTCGACGTGCTGCTGGACGGGAAGAAGGTGGCCACCCGGCAGCTGAACCCGTACGGCCGCACCTGGTACATGATCCCGACCAACCTGTCGGCCGGGAACCACCAGCTCATCGTCCACTACAGCGGCTCCTCGATCCTGGGTGCCGCGAACGCCGGCCGGGTCATCACGGTCAGCAAGGTCGCTCCGACGGTCCAGTCGGTCACCAGCGAGACCTCGGTCGGGGCCGGTGCGCGGCCACTGTTCACCGTCGCCGTCTCCGGTGCCGCCCCGGTGCCCACCGGCACGGTCAAGGTGCTGCTGGACGGTCGCACCGTCGCCACGAAGACCCTCACCGGTCGCGCCTTCACCGTCCAACTGCCGGCCCTGTCGGCCGGCATCCACACGGTGATCGCCGCCTACTCCGGCGACAGCCGGTTCGTGGCCGCCAACGCCACCACCAAGACCATCACCGCCCATGCCCCGAACCCGTGCCCGGCGACCGCGAAGGCCTGCGTCGACCTGACCAACGACCAGTCGTGGCTGCAGTCCGGCGGCCGGATCACCTACGGCCCGGTGCCGATCACCTCCGGCCGGCCGGGCTACCGCACCTACCCGGGCACCTTCCCGGTCTACTGGAAGCACAAGGACCACTACTCGTCCGAGTTCGCCGGCGCGCCGATGCCGAACTCCGTGTTCTTCGACGGCGGGATCGCCTTCCACGCAGGCAGTCTCACCGTGTGGTCGCACGGCTGCATCCACCTGTCCTACGAGGCCTCCGAGGTGTACTTCAACACGCTCCAGGAGGGCGACGACGTCTACGTGTTCGGGTACGCGCCGTACGCGTGATTCCTGGCCCGGTGCGACAGCGGCTGTGACAGTGACGGTGACGGGCGTCCGGCTCACGGGTCCCACGGCTCGAGCCTGACCTCCGGCGGCGCGAGCAGCAGCATCGGGTCGACGTAGCTGCCGTCCGGCAGTCGCGCGCCCCAGTGCAGGCACGTCGCCGGAGCGCAGCGGGCGTGCCCGGCCTCCAGGGCGCCGAGCACCGTCCCGGCGTCCACCCGGTCGCCGCGGCGCACGGCCGCGGTCACCGGTTCGTACGTGGTCCGCAGGCCCGAGGCGTGCTCGACGGACACCACCCCACGGCCGGCCAGCGGTGCTGCGTACACCACGCGACCGGCCGCCGACGCCCGCACGGTGGCGGCGACCGGTGCACCGAGGTCGACGCCGCGGTGGCCCGGGCGGTAGCGGTGCTCGGGCGGATCGAAAGGCGCCAGCACCGACAGCGGCCCGGCCAACGGCGGTCGGTGCACACCAGGTACCGGGTCGGACCGCAGGTCCGCATCGACGGAAGCCCGCGAGGTGACCGCCGGGTCGTCCCTGCCGGCTCCCCGGGACGACCCGACGGTCGTGGCGCCCCCGGATGCCCCGGCGGTCGCGGACGGCGTCGCGAGGGGAACGACGAGCGTCAGGGCGAGCACGAGGAGCAGCAGTCGGGGGAGCACCCGACCATCCGACCGCGGCGCCGACGTCGCCGCCACGACCGTCCGCCGGGCTGTGGACGGGGTGAAGAGTGTGGACAGAACGGCACGGACACTGGGGCCACCCGGCGGGTCCGGGAGTGGCCGCCCGCGACACGGCCTCCGCCACCGCGCCATCACGGCACGGGCTCACGCCGCCCGCCCGTCCCGGCCCCACCCGACACGGCCCCACCACGCACGATGCGGGAGCACGCCCCCGCGTCGCGTACTCTGGAACGGCGACCGGGCCATCCCGGTCGACTACGCACGCCCTTCGCCACCCGGAACCGACCGCCCCGCGGCCGGACCGACCGGGAGGACGACAGGCTCCATGGTCCCGGTCCGCCGGGCGGAGCAGGTCGAGGGCGTCAGGGCCCGACGCCAACCCGGCCGACGGCGACAACCGAAACCAGGCGACCCCGCCTCCGGTCCTGCACGGACCGGGCACCCGGGGCCGCCCGCCCCCGTGCGGGGGTGCGATCAGAAGGGACGGGCAGCCATCATGGCGGTCGTCACGATGCGCCAGCTGCTGGACGCGGGTGTCCACTTCGGACACCAGACCCGGCGCTGGAACCCGAAGATGAAGAGGTTCATCTTCACCGAGCGCAACGGCAACTACGTCATCGATCTCCAGCAGACGCTGACGTACATCGACAAGGCGTTCGAATTCGTCCGGGAGACCGTCGCCCACGGCGGCACCATCCTGTTCATCGGCACCAAGCGCCAGGCCCAGGAGGCCATCGCCGAGCAGGCGACCCGCGTCTCGATGCCCTACGTGAACCAGCGCTGGCTCGGCGGCATGCTGACCAACTTCTCCACCGTGCACAAGCGTCTGCAGCGGCTGAAGGACCTCGAGGCCATGGAGACCTCGGGCGAGTTCGCCGGCCGGACGAAGAAGGAAGTCCTGCTGCTGACCCGCGAGAAGGACAAGCTGGCCAAGACCCTCGGTGGCATCCGGGACATGGCCAAGGTCCCGTCCGCGGTGTGGATCGTCGACACCAAGAAGGAGCACATCGCCGTCGGCGAGGCCCGCAAGCTGGGCATCCCGGTCGTGGCCGTGCTCGACACCAACTGCGATCCGGACGAGGTCGACTACCCGGTCCCGGGCAACGACGACGCGATCCGTTCCGCCTCGCTGCTGACCAAGGTCGTGGCCGAGGCCGTGGCCGCCGGTCTGCTCGCCCGCTCCGGTGGCGCCGCCTCCGGTGCCTCGGACGAGGAGCCGCTGGCCGAGTGGGAGCGTGAGCTGCTGGCCGCCAACGCCGCGGCCCCGGCCGCCGAGGCCGCCCCGGTCGAGGTCGTCGCCGAGACCGAGGCCGGCGCGGAGGCCGCGAACGAGGTCGCCGCCGACGCCGCTGCCGGCGTCGAGCCGACCCAGAACTGATCACCCGCCCGTGCGGTCCGGCCATCCGCCGGACCGCACGGGCACCGGTGTGCCCAGAGCACGCCGCCAGCACATCCCGGCGGTGCCGGACGACGGCACCGCACCGGACCTCGAATTTGCAACGGAAGGAAGTGCCGTACAGATGGCGAACCACTCCGCCGCTGACGTCAAGCGGCTCCGGGAGCTCACCGGTGCCGGCTTCATGGACTGCAAGAAGGCGCTCGACGAGACCGACGGCGACTTCGACAAGGCCATCGAGTACCTGCGCATCAAGAACGCGAAGAACGCGTCCAAGCGCGCCGAGCGGACCACCGCCGAGGGCATGATCGCCTCCTCCGGCAACGCGCTCATCGAGCTCAACTCCGAGACCGACTTCGTCGCGAAGAACCAGGACTTCCAGGACCTGGCCAACCGCATCGCCGTCGTCGCCGCCGGTCTGACCGGCGAGGCGACCGTCGAGACCGTGCTGGCCGCCCCGCTGGGCGCCGGCACCGTCGAGTCCGAGATCACCGACGCCGCCGGACGTCTCGGCGAGAAGCTGGTGCTGAACCGGGTCGCGAAGCTGGACGGGCAGACCACGGTCTACCTGCACCGGCGCTCCGCCGACCTGCCGCCGGCCATCGGCGTGCTCGTGGCCTACACCGGATCGGATGAGGAGGCCGCCCGCGGCGCCGCCATGCAGGTCTCCGCGCTGAGCGCGAAGTACGTCTCCCGCGACGAGGTCCCGGCCGAGGTCATCGAGCAGGAGAGCCGGATCGCCGAGGGTGTCGCCCGCGAGGAGGGCAAGCCGGAGGCCGCGCTGCCCAAGATCATCGAGGGCCGGGTCAACGGCTTCTACAAGTCGGCCGTGCTGGGCGAGCAGTCGTCCGTGCGCGACTCGAAGAAGACCGTCGCCAAGGTGCTGGAGGAGGCCGGGATCCAGGTCACCGCGTTCGTCCGCTTCGAGGTCGGCACCGTCTGACCCGCGGTCCCGCCGCCTTTCGCGGGACACCGACCGGGCGCACCGGACGGCAGCACAGCAGGACAGCAGCAGTACAGGCAGGACAAGCAGGACAAGCAGCACAGCACACCGGCCGTGCGGGGGCTCGACGAGCCACCGCACGGCCGTTGCTGCAAGGATCGAGCGGCACGTCCGCGCGGCGACGCAGTACCAGCACGACGAAGCACCAGCACGACGAAGCACCGGCACGACCAGCACGCAGGGACCCGGCAGGACGAAAGGGCGACCGTTGACGGACGACACAGGATCGATCGGGGACAGCGCTCCGCTGGAGCGGGCCACCGGCCGGCGGCCGTTCCGCCGGGTCATGCTGAAGCTGGGCGGCGAGATGTTCGGCGGCGGTCAGGTCGGCGTCGACCCCGCGGTGGTCTCCAAGGTCGCCCGGCAGATCGCCGACGTCGTCCGCGAGGGTGTGCAGGTCGCCGTCGTCATCGGTGGCGGCAACTTCTTCCGCGGGGCGCAGCTGCAGGACGGCGGCATGGACCGCGCCCGCTCCGACTACATGGGCATGCTGGGCACCGTGATGAACTGCCTGGCCCTGCAGGACTTCCTGGAGCGCGAGCAGCACCTGGACACCCGGGTGCAGACCGCCATCACCATGGGCCAGGTCGCCGAGCCCTACATCCCGCGCCGCGCGATCCGGCACCTGGAGAAGGGCCGCGTCGTGATCTTCGGCGCCGGCGTCGGCATGCCCTACTTCTCCACCGACACCACCGCAGCGCAGCGGGCGCTGGAGATCGGTGCCGAGGTGGTGCTGATGGCGAAGGCGGTCGACGGCGTGTTCGACGCCGACCCGCGCAAGGTCGACGGGGCCACGATGTTCGCCGAGATCACCCACCAGGAGGTGCTCGAGCGTGGCCTGCAGGTGGCCGATGCGACGGCGTTCAGCCTCTGCAAGGACAATGCGATGCCGATCATCGTGTTCAACATGCTGACCGACGGCAACATCGGCCGCGCCGTCGGCGGCGAGGTCATCGGCACACTGGTGTCGACACCGGCCTGACGGCCCGCGCACGCAGGACCACAGGGCACGATCAGTACAGGGCACGATCAGTACAGGGCACGATCACAGCCGGCGGCCGCAGGCCGGCCGCGAGGAAGCACGAACGCACGGAAAGGTGCCAGCAGGTGAGCGAGCAGATCGACGAAGCACTCCTCGATGCCGAGGACCGCATGGAGAAGGCAGTGGCGCACGTCAAGGACGACCTGGCGACGCTGCGGACCGGGCGGGCGAACGCGAACGCCTTCTCGCGCATCACCATCGACTACTACGGTGCCCCGACCCCGCTGCCGCAGATGGCGTCGGTGAACATCCCCGAGGCGCGGATGGCGGTCATCAAGCCCTACGACTCGTCGCAGCTCGGCGCCATCGAGAAGGCGGTCCGTGACTCGGATCTCGGGGTCAACCCGACCAACGACGGCTCGCTGATCCGCATCGTCTTCCCGCAGCTGACCGAGGAGCGCCGCCGCGATCTCGGCAAGACCGCCCGGTCGAAGGGCGAGGACGCCAAGGTGACCGTCCGCAACGCCCGCCGCAAGACCAAGGACTCGCTGGACAAGCTGGTCAAGGACGGCGAGGCCGGCGAGGACGACGTCGCGCGGGCGGAGAAGGAACTGCAGTCACTGACCGACAAATTCGTCGCCGCGATCGACGAGCTGGTGAAGAACAAGGAAGCAGAACTGCTCGAGGTCTGATGACGGCGAGTCGTATCTGATGTCGGCGAGCCCCGCGCCCGCGAGCCCCGCCCCGGCGTCCCGGGCCGGCCGGAACCTGCCCATGGCGATCGGTGTCGGCCTGTTCCTGGGCGCGATCATCGTGGCGTCCCTGCTGCTCTGGCGGCAGGGGTTCCTGATCATCATCGCCGCGGCGGTCGGCGCCTCCATCTGGGAGATGCGCAGCACCCTGGCCACCGCCCGTGGGATCAGGCTGGCCTGGCTGCCGCTGGCCGTCGGCGCCGTGGCCACCGTGGTGTGCGCGTGGCCCTGGGGGCACCAGGCCCAGGCCGTCGGCATCGCGGTGACGGCCCTGGTGCTGCTGGCCTGGCGGTTCACCGGCGGGGCCGACGGCTACCTCGCCGACGTCTCCGCCTCCGTCTTCCTGCTGGTCTACCTGGGCGGCTTCGCCTCGTTCGCGGCGATGATGGTGGCCCCCGAGGACGGCGCGGCGCGGGTGCTGACCTTCCTCATCGCCGTGGTCTGCTCCGACACCGGTGGCTACGCAGCCGGTGTGCTCTTCGGGAAACACCCGATGGCCCCGCGGATCTCGCCGAAGAAGTCCTGGGAGGGCTTCGCCGGGTCGGTGGTCACCGCCGGTGTGGGCGGCTCGCTGTCCGTGTGGCTGCTGCTGGACCACCCGTGGTGGCAGGGCCTGGTGCTCGGCCTGGTGCTGGCGCTGGTGGCGACCATCGGCGACCTCGCCGAGTCGCTGATCAAGCGGGATCTCGGCGTCAAGGACATGGGCACCCTGCTGCCCGGCCACGGCGGCGTCATGGACCGGATGGACTCCCTGCTGCCCTCGGCGGTCGTGGCCTGGATACTGCTGTCCGTGTTCGTCCCGTTGCCCTGAGTCGATCCTCTCCTCGACGTCTTCCACCCCGACCTGGTCGGCCCTTCGTGAAACCGGCTGTGGCAGGGTGGGTCCATGACCGGCTTGCCGCACTATCCCGGCCCTGACGAACTGGCTGCCTCCACCCGCGGCAACGCGCTGGTGCTGCGCGGCCTCCGCAAGACCTACGACGGCCGCAACGTCGTCGACGACATCGACCTGGACGTGCCGACCGGATCGTTCTTCGGCCTGGTCGGGCCGAACGGTGCCGGCAAGACCACGACGCTGTCGATGGTCACCGGCCTGCTCCGCCCGGACGCCGGGCGGGTGCTGCTCGCCGGCGTCGATGTCTGGCAGGACCCGGTCACCGCGAAGACCCGGATGGGCGTACTGCCGGACGGCCTGCGGCTCTTCGAACGGCTCTCCGGGCTGGAACTGCTCAGCTATCTCGGCCGGCTCCGCGGCATCGACCCGGACACCGTGCGGTCCCGGGCCGAGGAACTGCTCAAGGTGCTCGACCTCGCCGATGCCGGCACCAAGCTGGTGGCCGACTACTCCACCGGCATGCGGAAGAAGATCACCCTGGCCGCTGCGCTGCTGCACTCGCCGCCGGTGCTGCTGCTGGACGAGCCGCTGGAGGCGGTCGACCCGGTGTCCGCCCGGATCATCCGCACCGTGCTGTCCCGGTACACCGCCGGCGGCGGCACCGTCATCTTCTCCTCGCACGTGATGGCACTGGTCGAGGACCTGTGCTCGCACGTCGCGGTGATGGCCCGCGGCCGCATCGTGGCCAGCGGTGACCTGGCCACCGTGCGCGGCGACGCCCGCAACCTGGACGACGCGTTCATCCACCTCATCGGCGCCGACGACGTGGGGAAGGGGGGCCTGGAGTGGTTGGGGTCTTCGCAAGCCTGAAGTGGACACTGGTCACCGGCCGGTTCCGCCGGTCCAGCACGGCGGTGAAGGCCTGGACCGTGGTCGGCTGGTTCGTGGTGCTCGTCGTGGTGGCCTTCGTCTTCCTCGGCATGGTGGCCGTGCGGTCGGTGCCCGACGTCGCCGTCACCGTGGTCACCACCCTGTTCGTGCTGCAGTTCGTCGGCTGGGGGATGGCTCCGCTGATCGCCTTCGGTGTCGACGAGACGGTCGATCCGCAGCGGTTCGCGTTGCTGCCGTTGACCTCCCGGACCCTGCAGACCGGCCTGCTGACCGCGTCGCTGGTCGGCTACCTGCCGGTGATCAATGCGCTGGTGCTGATCGCGGCCGCGATCGCGATGTCGCCGACCTGGGCGGTGCTGCCTGTCGCCCTGGTCTGCGCGGCGGCCCAGCTGCTGCTCTGCGTGGCCTTCTCCCGGGCGCTGTCGACGACCATCTCCCAGCTGATGTCCGGGCGCCGCGGCCGTGATCTCGGCATGCTCGCCGGCTTCGGGCTGATCGTGCTGTACTTCGCGGCCACCTTCGCGCTGAACAGCCGGTCCGGTGCCACCGCGCTCGGCCAGGGGCTGACCGACATCGCCACCGGGCTCGGCTGGATCCCGCCGGGTGCGCTGGCCCAGTTGCCCGCCCAGGTGGCCGACGGCCGGTTGCTCCGGGCCGTGGGCGGGATCGTCATCGTGCTGGCCGGGGCCGCACTGATCTGGTGGTGGTGGTCGAGCGCCCTGCGCCGGCTGCTCACCACCCGGCCGTCCGTCACCAGCGGCTCCGCGCCCGCCGGCGACGCCGCCGGGGACAGCGTCGCCACCACGATCGGCGGCACCGCGCGGCTGATCGCCGGCCGGGACCGGTTGCTGGCCTGGCGGGACCCGATGCGGCGCATCCCGTGGCTCATGGTGGCGTTCTTCGCCGTGGCCTGGCCGTTCCTGGTGATCCGCGGGCACGGCGCCGTCTACGGGGTGGCGGTGGCCGCGGCCATCGCCGGTACCCAGGCCGGGAACGCCTACGGCATGGACGGTTCCGCGCTGTGGATGCACATCGTGGCGTTCGCCGACCGGGTGCGGGCCCGCGGCGAGATGCTCGGGCATTCGCTGTTCGTGCTGGTGCCCGGCGCGGTGTGCGTGGCGATCGGCCTGGTGGTGCACGCCTGGGTGTGGTCCGACTGGGACCTGCTGCCCGGGGCGATCGGCATCTGCGTCTCCGCGCTGGCCGGTGGTGCGGCGATGGCCGGCTACCTGTCGGCCCGGTTGCCCTACGCCGTCCGGCAGTCCCGGAACTCGATGTTCACCAACTCGGTGGAGGGACAGAAGGGCCGGACCGGCGCCGCCACCTTCGCGCTGCTCGGCGGATCGATCGCCTCGGCCGTGCCGTCCGCTCTCTGTGTCCTGCTGGCCCACACAGTGTCCCCGGTGTGGGGCTGGATCGGCATCCTGGTGAGCGTGGTGGTGGGTGCCACGATGCTGACCGTGCTGTCAGCGGTCACCGCCAAGCGCTACCTGGACACGATGCCGGAGATCCTGCACATCGTCTCGCTCGGCGACCGGGTCTGAGGCACCGGCGGACCGGCCGCACCGCGGCCGAGTCCGCCGGGACCGGTCAGCGCCGCCGGGCGGGGGTGCGCCGCGGGTTGTGGTTCAGCATCACCGTGTGCTCGGAGTCCTGCGGTGACTCGTCCGCCAGCAGATCGGCGGCGTAGACCTGGGTCTCGCCGGTCTCCTCGGATGCCGTGCCCGGGTTCCCCGCGACATCGTCGAGTGCGGGCGGGATGTCGTCGACGTGCACCTCGGCGGTGTCCTCGACGGATCCGACCGTCTCGGACGGGCCCGCGGTGTCCGGGGTGCGGCCGGTGTCACCGGGGGCCGGCCGGACCGGCAGCTCGTCCGCCACCGGCGTCGGCCTGGCGGTCGGATCGGCCGGGAAGTCGGCGGGGCGCGGGCGCTCGGCCTCGGCGGCCGGCGGGGTGACGATCTCCGGCGCCGAGCCGGCGAGCTCCCGGATGTGGTCCAGGTGGCCGGCCAGCGAGCGCAGCTGGTCGGTGAGGTGGGCGCGCAGGTCGTGCAGCTGGGCGATCGCCGCATCGGCATCCGAGACCCGCTGGTGCGACTCGGATGTCGCGTGCTGCACCAGGGCGTTGGAGTACGTGGTGGCGCGGTCCATCAGCAGTTCGGAGTCCGAGGTGGCGGTGGCGACCAGTCCCTCCGACTTCTGCGTGGCCTCGCTGACCAGGCGGTGCGCCTCGGCCCGCGAGGCGTTGTCCCGGTCGACGATCTCCTGGTTGGCGTCGTTGCGCCGGGCGGTGATGGCGATCTCGAAGTCCTCCAACACCTGCGACCGGTAGGCCTGGGCGTCGGAGTCGAGCTGCTCCCGGCGCAGCCGCGCCTGCTCGTCGAGATCCCGGACGGAGGCGTCGGTCTCGGCCTTGAGCTGGGCCGCGTAGCTGTCCGCCTCGGTCCGGGTGTGCTCCGAGTACTGGCCCGCCTCGACCCGCGAGGCCTCGGCGTACCGGTCGGCGTCGCCGCGGGTGGCATCGGCGTACTGGCGGGCGTCGGCACGGGTGCGCTCGGCCTCGGCGTTGGCCTCGCCGAGCAGCCGGGCCGCCTCCTCCTGCGCCTGGTGGCGGGTCTCCTCGCCCTCCGCGGTCGCCTCGCCGATCAGCCCGTGCACCTGCTCGGCCAGCTGCGCCCGGGTGTGCTCACGCTCGGCATCGAAGTGCGCCCGCGCCTCCGCGGCCTCGGTCAGCGAGGTCTGCAGCTGCCCGCGCATCCGGTCGGCGTCCTGCTGCGCCCGCTCCTTGATGTCGCCGGCCTCCTCTTCGGCGAGGCGGATCATCCGCTGCATCCGGTCGGACAGGCTGGACATCGAGATCGGCTCCAGCGCGATCCGGTCCAGCTGGGCCCGCATCGCGTCGGACTCGGCCTGTGCCGCCGACAGCTGCTGGGTCAGCTCGGTCAACCGCTGGGTGGTCGCGTCCCGGTTCGCCGTGGCGATCCGCAGGTCGTACTCCAGGCGCTCCAGATGCGCCGTCACCTGGTCCGGTGCGTATCCGCGGCGGACCAGGTCGAACGGGGCTTGCGCGGGCATCCAGTCGCCGGTGGTCATGGCGCCATTCTCCCACCCGCGATGCCGGGTACGGGTGAGGTCGCCGCGTCCGTCCGTGTGGTGCGTCACTGCCCGACGGTTGCCGTCGGTGACGCGCCGTCAGGGTCAGTGGGCGCCGGCCACCGGCGGCTCGACCAGCTCGACCAGCACCCCGCCGGCGTCCTTGGGATGCACGAAGTTGATCCGGGAACCGGCGGTGCCGCGCCGGGGGGCGTCGTAGAGCAGCCGCAGCCCGGCGGCGCGGACGGCCGCGGACGCCTCCTCGACGTCGGCCACCCGGTAGGCCAGCTGCTGCAGGCCCGGCCCGCTGCGGCCGATGAACTTCGCGATCGTCGACTCCGGGGTCAGCGGCGCGAGCAACTGCACCTGGGAGGCGGCCGGACCCTCGCCGAAGGCGATCATCGCCTCCTCCACCCCCTGCTCCTGGTTGGTCTCGCGGTGGGCGAGACGCCCGCCCAGCACACCGGTGTGGAAGTCGATGGCGGCGTCGAGATCGGGTACGGCGATGCCCACGTGGTCGATGGCGACGATGCCGAGGGAGAGTTCTGAGATCGAGGTCACCCGGTCACGGTAACCACGGACCGGATCCCGGCCGTCGGCGGGGCGGTACCGTCGGGCCATGGGATCGACGGTGATCGTTGCGGGTGCGCGCACCCCGATGGGCAGGTTGTCCGGTGCGCTGGCACCGGTGGCGGCGACAGCACTCGGCGGGACGGCGATCGCCGGTGCCCTCGAGCGGTCCGGCGTCGCCGGCACCGATGTCGACTACGTGATCATGGGCCAGGTGCTGCAGGCCGGCTGCGGGCAGATGACCGCACGTCAGGCCGCGGTCGCCGGCGGGATCCCGATGAGCACGGCGGCGCTGACCATCAACAAGGTCTGCCTGTCCGGCCTCGAATCGATCGCGCTGGCCGACATGATGATCCGCTCCGGCCAGGTGCGGACCGTGGTGGCCGGCGGCATGGAGTCGATGACCCGGGCCCCGCACCTGCTGCCCGGCTCCCGGGCCGGCCACAAGTACGGCTCGGTCACCCTTCTCGACCACATGGCCTTCGACGGCCTCGAGGACGTCTACACCGACCAGGCGATGGGGGCGCTCACCGAACAGACCAACGACCTGGCCCCGCTCACCCGCACCGAGCAGGACGAGTTCGCCGCCCGCTCGCACCAGCGGGCCGCCGCCGCGCAGGCGGCCGGGATCTTCGCCGAGGAGATCGTGCCGGTCGCCGTGCCCGGCCGGAAGGGCGACGTGGTCGTCGACACCGACGAGGGCATCCGGCCGGAGACCACCGTCGACACCCTGGCGAAGCTGCGCCCCGCCTTCCGCCCGGACGGCACCATCACCGCCGGCTCCGCCTCGCCGATCAGCGACGGCGCCGCCGCGGTCGTGGTGATGGACAAGGCGCTGGCCGAGGAACGCGGGTTGCCGTGGCTGGCCGAGATCGGGCCGGCCGGCCTGGTGGCCGGACCGGACTCCTCCCTGCAGCTGCAGCCGGCGAATGCCATCCGCGCCGCCTGCGAACGGGCCGGGATCGCGCCGGAGTCGCTGGACCTGATCGAGATCAACGAGGCCTTCGCCGCCGTCGGCATCGCGTCGGCCCGCGATCTCAAGATCGGTGAGGACCGGGTGAATGTGAACGGTGGTGCCATCGCGCTCGGTCACCCGATCGGCATGTCCGGCGCGCGGCTGGCTCTCACCCTTGCGCTGGAACTGCGGCGACGCGGAGGTGGCACAGGCGCCGCCGGCCTGTGCGGCGGCGGCGGGCAGGGTGAAGGGTTGCTGCTGACCGTTCGATAGGTTCACCGCATGGCCGACACGATCACGGTGCAGGACCTGGTCAAACGCTACGGGGATCTGTCGGCGGTGGACGGTGTCTCGTTCACGGTCGGCCAGGGGGAGTTCTTCGGGATCCTCGGGCCGAACGGTGCCGGCAAGACGACGTGCCTGGAGATCGTCGAGGGGTTGCGGGAGCCGGACTCCGGAACGGTGACCGTGCTCGGTGAGAAGCCGTGGCCGCGCAACACCCGGCTGCTGCCGCGGATCGGGGTGCAGTTGCAGGCGAGCTCCTTCTTCGAGCGGCTGACCGCCCGTGAGCAACTCGAGACCTTCGCCGCCATCTACGGTGTCGGTCCCTCGCGGGTGGACGAGATGCTGGAGCTGGTCGCGCTGACCGACAAGGCCAAGGTGCAGACCGAGAAGCTCTCCGGCGGTCAGGCGCAGCGGCTGTCGATCGCCTGCGCGCTGATCCACGACCCGGAGGTGGTGTTCCTCGACGAGCCGTCCGCCGCACTGGACCCGCAGGCCCGGCGGAACCTTTGGGACGTGCTGCGTGAGATCAACGCCCGCGGCAAGACCATCGTGCTCACCACGCACTACATGGACGAGGCCGAGATCCTCTGCGACCGGGTGGCGATCATGGACCGCGGGAAGATCCTGGAGATGGGTGCGCCGGCCGACCTGGTCCGCGCCCTGGACCGGCCGGTGGTCATCTCGGTGGAGTCGCGGGACCTGCCGGAGGACACGGCGACCGGGCTGCCCGGCGTCGACGCCGTGGTCAGCACCGGCGGCTGGACCGAGATCACCACCACCGCACCGGCTGTGGTGCTGCCGGCACTGGCCGAGCGGGGAGCACTGACCGGCTTGCAGGTGAAGGGATCCACCCTGGAGGACGTCTTCCTGGACCTGACCGGACGGGAGTACCGCGCGTGAGTGCCTTCGGCAGCCTGTCCCGGGCGATGTTCAAGGGATTCGTCCGCGACAAGATGTCCGTCTTCTTCGCCATCCTGTTCCCGATGTTCTTCATCGTGATCTTCGGCATCGTCTTCGCCGGCGGCGGCACCTCGAAGCAGAAGGTGATCGAGGTCGGCTCGGTACCGCTGATCCAGGAGCTGCCGCAGCAGGCCCGGGACGGTCTGGCCCAGGTGGTCGAGTTCGAGTCGGGCCAGACCCTGGATGCGGCACTGGAATCCGTGCGCAAGGGTGATGTCGCCGCGGCCGTCGAGCAGCAGGGCGACACCCTCGTCGTGCACTACTCGAACGCCGACCAGACCGCCGCCGCCACCGTGCAGGGCGTGTTCTCCGCGCTGATCGACAACGCGAACCTGGCCGCGGCGGGGGTGACCACCCCGCAGTTCACGCTGCAGCCGCAGCAGGTCGAGGACCAGTCGCTCAAGACCATGCAGTACGTGGCACCGCAGATGATCGCCTACGGCGTCTCCATCGGTGCGGTGTTCGGCGCCGCGCTCACGCTGATCACCTGGCGGGAGAAGAAGCTGCTGCGCCGGCTGCGGCTGGCGCCGGTGTCCACCTCGACGGTGGTCGGCTCGCGGGTGGCGGTGTCGCTCGGTGTCGCCCTGCTGCAGTTGGTGATCTTCGTCGGCTTCTCGATGCTGCTCGGCCTGAAACTGGTGGGCGCCTGGTACATGACCATCCCGCTGGTGCTGGCCGGGACACTCTCGTTCCTGGCCATCGGTCTGCTCGTCGGTGCGGTGGCCAAGACCGCGGAGGGCGGCAGCGGCCTGGCCAACCTGATCACCCTGCCGATGGCGTTCCTGTCCGGGGCGTTCATCCCGGTGGAGGTGGCACCGCAGTGGATGCAGGTGGTGTCGAAGTTCCTGCCGCTGGGCTACCTGGTCGACGGCATGAAGGACGTGATGGTGCGCGGCCAGGGCCCGTCGGCGGCGCTGATCCCGATCCTGGTGCTGTTGGCCTTCGCCGCGGTGATCACGGTGATCGCCACCCGGCTGTTCAAGTGGGACTCGGCCTGATCGTCCAGGCAGTGCTGCCCGGCCTCAGGCGAAGTCGCCGGCCGCCCGCCGCACCTTGGTGAGCAGGCCGGAGAGCTGGCCGATCTCGGCGAGATCCAGGCCCATCAGCCCGAAGTCGTTCGAAGTGACCGCGGCGGTGGCCTCGTCCATCCGGGTGCGGCCGGCCTCGGTCAGCTCGACCAGGGTGGTGCGCCGGTCCGACGGGTGGGGGAGCCGACGGGCCAGCCCGTCGGCCTCGAGGCGGTCGACGATGTTGGTGATCGACGTCGGGTGCAGTTGCAACCGCTCGCCCATCATCCGCATCGGCAGCGACCCGCGCTGGGAGAAGGACAGCAGGACCAGCGCCTCGTAGCGGGCGAAGGTCAGGCCGTGCGGCTTGAGCGAGTCGTCAACGGCGGCCTGCAGGATCTGCTGGACCCGCATGATGTTGGTGACGGCCGCCATCGAGTGGTTCGGCCCGATCCGCTCGCCCCAGGTCTGCGCCGCCCGGGCGATGGGGTCGAACGGCAGGGCCGGGCCGGAGGAGGCATGCGAACTCACCCGTCGACGGTAGCAAGTGCTGCCGTGTGAAGATGGCAGCATGACCCGTCCGGACCCCCGTCAGCAGGCCGCGATGTCCGCGGCATTCGCCGGCGCCGTCGATCTCTCCGCCCTCGCCAACCGCCCGGCCGCACCGCCGGCCGGCGCCGCCGCACCTGCCGGTCCGGCCGGCGCCGAACCCTCGCCCTTCGTGATGGCGGTGACCGAGGCCGACTTCAGCGACGTGCTGCAGGCGTCTGCTCAGCTGCCCATCGTCTTCGACCTGTGGTCGCCCCGGTCACCGGTCAGCGCCCAGCTCTCGCCGATGCTGGCCGCGCTGGCCGCGAAGGGGCACGGCGCCTGGGTGCTGGCCCAGGTGGACGTCGACACCAACCCGCGGATCGCGCAGGCTTTCCAGGTGCAGCAGATCCCCACGGTGATGGCGGTGGCGGCCGGGCAGCCGGTCGACGGGTTCAGCGGCCAGATGTCCGAGCCGGAGCTGAAGAAGTGGATCGCCTCCCTGCTGGACGCGCTGCGCGACCGGCTGCCGGGCATCCGGGCCGCCGAGCAGGCGGCCGCCGATGCCGGTGAGCTGGAGGCCGAGCCGGAGGACCCGCGGTTCACCGCGGCCGAGGACCTGCTCGCCGCCGGCGACTACGAGGCCGCCCGCGCGGCCTACCAGAAGATCCTCGACGTCGAGCCGGCCAACGCCGAGGCCGCCGCGGCCCTGGCCCAGGTGGTGTTCCTGGCCCGGGTGGACCAGCACCCGCAGGACGCCACCGCGCTGGCCGACGCCGCCCCCGACGACGTGGCACTGCAAGGTGCGGCCGCCGATCTGGCGCTGGCCGCCGGCGATCCGCAGGCGGCGTTCGACCGGCTGATCGCCACCGTGCGGCGCACCGTCGGCGACGACAAGGCCGCCGCCCGGGAGTGGCTGGTCGGGCTCTTCGCGCTGTTCCCGGCGGACGACGACCTGGTCCGGGTGGCCCGCCGGCAGTTGGCGGCTGCGCTCTACTGATCGGTGGGGGCGGCCGGGGCGTGGCAGACGGCCTCCAGGTTGAGGCCGTCCGGGTCGTTGACGAAGGCGCCGTAGTAGTCCGGGTGGTACTCGGGATGCACGGCCGGCTCCTCGCGTGACGTCCCGCCGGCGGCCAAGGCTGCCGCGTGGAAGGCGTCGACCTCGGCGCGGGTGTCGACGGTGAACGCGAGATGCAGGTTCGGGTCGGTGGTCCCGTGGTCCACGAGCCAGAGGAACGGCTTCGGGTGGATGCCGTAGCCGACCATCCACGGGCGGTCCCCGTCGGCCGGGAAGTCGAGCAACTTGCTCACCCCCACGGTCGGCAGCACCGCGTCGTAGAAGTCGCGGGAGGTCGCCACGTCGGTGACGGACATGTTCAGGTGGTCGATGGTCGATCCGGTGTAGTTGGCCATGCCGACAGGGTCGTGCCGAATGCGGCCGCCGAGTGGCAGCATCGGCATCGTGGCCCGTACCTCCGCCCGCACCCTGGAACTGCTGTCGCTGCTGCAGACCGCCGATCGCTGGGGTGGTCCGGAGCTCGCGGCCCGGCTCGGGGTGAGCCTGCGCACCCTGCGCCGGGACATCGAGACCCTGCGCGGGCTCGGCACTCCCGTCGTGTCCAGCGGCGGCCGGCACGCCACCTACCGGCTGGCGCCCGGTGCGGTGCTGCCGCCGCTGCGGCTGGACGGCGAGCAGGCGGTGGCGATCTCGCTGGCCCTGCAGACCGCGCCGGTGTCGGTGCTCGGGCTGCGCGACGCGGCGGACCGGGCGCTGGGCACGCTGGCGCAGGTGATGCCGCCGGAGCTGCGGGCGCAGGTGGACGCCACCCGGGTCACCACGGTGCGGAACTACTGGGACTTCTCCGATGCACCGATCGATCCGGACGTGGTCGCGGCGGTCGGTGACGCGGTCCGGCGTGGCCACCTGCTGCGGGCGGAGGTCCTGCGGCCGGACCGGTCCCGGCCGGCACCCGGCGAGCCGGACTTCGAGCCGCCCCGGCGGCTGGAACCGCACCACCTGGTGCTGTGGGCGGGGCGTTGGTACGTCGTCGCTTTCGACCTCGGCGCGGCGGACTGGGTGATCCACCGGGTGGACCGGTTGCACCCGCTGATGCCGACCGGGGTGCCGTTCGAGCGCCGGCCGCTGCCCGCCACCGACGTCGGCGAGTACGTGCGCTCCCACCCCGACCGCGGCGACACCCCGGCGCACTGGCAGTGTCTCGGCTCCGCGGTGCTGTCGCTGCCGGCGGGGGTGGTGGGCATGTGGGCACCCGGCGGATCGGTGGTCGAGGACCTCGGGCGGGACCGCTGCCGGCTCGTGCTGGGTGCCTGGTCCTGGGCCGGGATCGCCGGCATCCTGGCCACTTTCGACTGCGAGGTCAGCCAGGTGGAACCGGTGGAGCTCCGCCGGGCGTGCACCGATCTGTCGGACCGGTTCCGCCAGGCCGGGACAGGTCAGGGACACCCGCCGTCGAACCCGCGGGCGTAGTCCTGCAGGTCGGCCCAGGTCACGCCGGGGCGGGCGCGGAGGAAGGCGAGGGCCTCGTCGGCGTCGGTGGCCCAGGAGCCGAGGGTGCCGGGCGGGACGGCGCCGAGTACGGAGGCGGTCCAGGCGCCGACCACACAGGTCGGGTGGTCCGGGTCGGTGACCCGGCCCAGGGCAAGGGCCAGTGCCGCGGCCTCGGCGAACTGGCCGTAGGGTGCGGCGGCGGCCAGATCCTCGGC
Source organism: Nakamurella alba (assembly GCF_009707545.1). Taxonomy (NCBI): domain Bacteria; kingdom Bacillati; phylum Actinomycetota; class Actinomycetes; order Nakamurellales; family Nakamurellaceae; genus Nakamurella; species Nakamurella alba. The sequence goes on from NZ_WLYK01000011.1 coordinate 126,806, forward strand.
GGTGGGGGAGATGTCGGCCGGGAGGTCGGCATTGGAGAAGGCGCGCAACGATGACCGGGCCGCGGACAGCACGGCCGCGGTGTCGGCGTACCGGGGAGTGTCGACCGGCTGCACCGCGCCGGCCAGACCCAGTGTCGGGCGCAGCGCATCCAGGGTCAGGTCGTGGCAGGTGGCGGCGTCGCCGGCGTACCCGGCCAGCACCGCGCGCAGCCGGTCCAGCGAGAGTCCGTGGGCCGCAGCATCTCCCGGCGGGACGTCGGGGGCGTCGGCGAAGTCCAGCAGCGGCCCGACCGCTGCCGGCAGGTCCGCCTCGAGCAGCGCCACGTGCGCCGTCCGGCCGATCGTTGCCGCCCGCAGGAACACCCCGGCGTCGCAGTCGGCCTGCAACTCCACCAGCAGTGCCGGCCAGCGGGCGGGCTCGGCGGACCGGTCGGCCGGGGTCGGCCCGATGCGTGCCTGGATCGCATGCCCGTACTCGTGGGCGAAGGCGGCCACCAGCCCGGCCGGGCCGTAGTGCCCGAGCAGCACCGGGACGAGACCGCCTGCGTCGTAGAGGATCTTGTCCCGGTCCGGGCAGAAGTAGGCGTTGCCGGCGATCCGGGACGGCGTGGTCACACAGCCCGGTGGCTCGCCGGTGAAGGCGGTCGCCGACGGATCGATCGCGACGACGCCGCCGGTCATCGGCGTGACCATCGCGTCGAACGTCGACGGCAGCACCGAGCCCCAGAACGTCTCCAGATCGGTGATCACGCCGCTGACCTGACCGGTGGTGTCCGGTTGCACCGGGCTCGTCGACCAGGTCACCGGCACCGACCCGTCGGTGATCGCAGCCTCGTCCGGCAGCTGCGCCGGCCCCTGGCGCGGGATCGTCGGGCCGGGCAGCACGGCCGACAGCAGCACCAACAACCCGGCGACCACCGCCGCCACCAGCCCCACGACGAGCAGACCCACCGCCGTCACCCGCAGCGGGGACGAGGTGGGTCTGCGCTCCGGGCTCACCCGGTCACGGTCTCATGCGATCAGGGCGCGGCGGACTCCGGCACCAGCCAGAGCGCGCCCAACGGTGGCACGGTCAGGGTGGCGGAGGCCGGCTGCCCGTGCCACTCCTGCTCGGCGGCCACCACGGCTCCCATGTTGCCCATCCCGGACCCGCCGTAGACCGACGAGTCGGTGTTGAGCACCTCGCGCCAGACGCCGGAGAACGGCAGGCCGACCCGGTACCCGCTGTGCGGGGTGGGGGAGAAGTTCGCCACGCAGACCAGCGGGCTGCCGTCGGATCCCCAGCGCAGGAACGCGATCACATTGCCCTGCCGGTCGTTCGCGTCGATCCACTGGAAGCCGGCCGGGGTGAAGTCCTGCGTGTACAGCGCCGGGGTGCCCTGGTAGGTCCGGTTGAGATCACCGACCAGCGCCCGGATCCCGTCGTGCAGCGGGACGTCGCGCAGCTGCCACGGCACCGAGACCGCCTCGTTCCACTCCGACGGGTTGCCCAGCTCCTGCCCCATGAACAGCAGCTGCTTGCCCGGGTGCGACCACATGTAGGCGAAGTAGGTGCGCAGGGTGGCGGCCTTCTGCCAGTCGTCACCCGGGATCTTGCCCCAGAGCGAGCCCTTGCCGTGCACCACCTCGTCGTGCGAGATCGGCAGCACGAACTGCTCCGAGAACGCGTACATCAGCGAGAAGGTCAGCTCGTTGTGGTGCCAGGAGCGGTAGATCGGGTCGCGGTGCAGGTACTCCAGCGAGTCGTGCATCCAGCCCATGTTCCACTTCAGGTGGAAGCCCAGGCCGCCGAGGTGGGTCGGCCGGGTCACCCCGGGCCAGGCGGTGGACTCCTCGGCGATCATCACCGCACCGGGGACCCGCTTGCCGACGGTGGCGTTGGTCTCCTGCAGGAAGGCCACGGCGTCCAGGTTCTCGTTGCCGCCGTAGACGTTCGGCAGCCACTCGCCGTCCTTGCGCGAGTAGTCCAGGTAGAGCATCGAGGCCACCGCGTCGACCCGCAGGCCGTCCAGGTGGAACTCCTCGAGCCAGTAGAGCGCGTTGGCCACCAGGAAGTTCCGCACCTCGCGCCGGCCGAAGTCGAAAACGAAGGTGCCCCAGTCCGGCTGCTCGCCGCGGCGCGGATCGGCGTGCTCGTAGAGCGAGGTGCCGTCGAACCGGCCGAGGGCCCAGGCGTCCTTGGGGAAGTGGGCCGGCACCCAGTCCAGGATGACCCCGATACCGGCCTGGTGCAGCCGGTCGATCAGGTACCGGAAGTCGTCCGGCGCACCGAATCTCGGGTCGGGGGCGTAGTACGACGTGACCTGGTAGCCCCAGGAGCCGCCGAAGGGGTGGCCGGCCAGCGGCAGGAACTCCAGGTGGGTGAAGCCGGTCTCGGCGAGGTAGTCGACGAGGGCGTCGGCCATCTCGCGGTAGCCGATGTCGGTACGCCAGGAGCCGGCGTGCACCTCGTAGATCGACATCGGCGAGTTGAGCGCGTCCTTGGTGGCGCGCTCGGTCATCCAGTCCGCGTCCTGCCATTCGTAGGCCGAGGTGGTGACGACCGAGGCGGTGGCCGGGTAGTGCTCGGCGGCGAAGGCCATCGGGTCGGCCTTCTCGCGCCAGACCCCGTCGTTGCCGAGGATCTGGAACTTGTACCGGGTGCCGGAGCCGATGCCGGGGACGAACAGTTCCCAGACGCCGGAGGACCCGAGCGAGCGCATCGGGGTGCCGGCACCGGACCAGTGGTCGAAGTCCCCGGTCACCCGGACGCCGCGGGCGTTGGGTGCCCACACCGCGAACGAGGTGCCGTCCACGGTCCCGCCGGGGGTGTCGTAGCTGCGCACGTGCGCGCCGAGCACGTTCCAGAGGTTCTCGTGCCGGCCCTCGCCGATCAGGTGCAGGTCGATCTCGCCGAGGGTGGGCAGCCAGCGGTACGGGTCGTCCACCTCGTAGGTGGCGTCCGGGCCGTAGTCGACGCGGAGCCGGTAGTCGCCGACCGGGCCGTCGACGACGACGCCGAAGATACCGCCGTGCACGTGCTGCAGCGGCACCTCGGCGCCGTCGTGCAGCAGCGTCACACCCTTGGCGTGGTGCCGCAGCGTGCGGATGACCGTCCGGCCGTCGCCCAGCGGGTGCACGCCGAGGATCGCGTGCGGATCGTGGGTGTCGCCGCCGATGACCTTCTCGTAGGCGTCGGTCCCCGGGCCGGGGATGCCGGCATCGGTGATGGTGGCCGGTGCCGAGCCGAGCGACTCCGGGGCGTCGGTGGCCGGGACCGGGACGGCCGGGGTCTGCTCGGGGACGACGGCGGCCGGCGCTGGTGTCTCTGACGTTCCGTGGGTGCTCATGACCGTCCTCCGTTGCTCGTGATGAGGCGGTTGATCGCCTGCAGGGGGATCGGTACCCATGCAGGGCGGTGACCGTACTCGTAGGCGACCTCGTAGACCGCCTTGTCCAGTTCGAACGCCGCCAGCACCGCGGGGTGGTCGCGTGGATCGCTGCCGGCGACGGACGCGTAGCCCTCGCAGAACGCGGCGCGGTTGCGCCGGGCCCACTCGGTCGCACGGTACTGGTGCTGCCCGTCCGGCGCGCGGCCGACGAGCGAGTGGTGGGCCGCGTAGTCGAAGGAGCGCAGCATCCCGGCGATGTCCTTGAGCGGGCTGTACAGCGCGCGCCGGTAGGCCAGCGGTTTCGCCGGCTCGCCCTCGAAGTCCAGGATCGCCCAGCCGCCGACCAGCACCCGCAGCGTCTGGCCCAGGTGCAGGTCGCCGTGGATCCGTTGCACCGTCAGCGGTGTCGGGTCGGCGGCGAACCTGGCGAAGGTCTCCAGCACCGGCTCCAGTGCAGCTTCCACCTCGGGCACCAGCAGCGCGGTGGCCTTGGCCGACTCGGCCATCCCGGCCGCCAGATGTGCGCGCTCGGCGTCGGTGAGTTCGGCCGTGCCGAACGCCGTGGCCAGGTCGGCGTGCACCTCGGCGACGGCCTTGCCCAGCCGGAGCGACTCGGCGGCGAAGTCGCCGCCCACCTCGTCGGCCCGCAGGTCGCCCTCGGCCATCAGGTCGCGGACGGAGGTGGTGGCCATCGCCCAGCCCTCCGCGCTCCCGGCGAAGAAGGTCATCAGCACGCCGAGGGTGGTGTCCACCCCGTCGACGATGCCGGTGAGGGTGCCCAGCGGGGTGGCGACGTGCTTCCCGCCGATCGCGTGCAGGGCGCGGTGCACCTCGGCGTCCGGGTTCGGGCCGGGCTCCAGGCGCCGGAACATCTTCAGGATCGACGACTGCCCGTAGACGATCGAGGTGTTGGACTGCTCCGCGCCGATCGGCAGGCCGGGAGCGGTGGTGTCGATGACGGTGCCCGGCTCCGGTTCGAAGCGCAGGTCGCCGACCACCGCGCCGGCGGCGAGGTGCTGCAGCAGCAGTGCGCTGACCTCGGAGTCGTGCAGCGCGTCGTAGGCCGTCCAGTTGCCGGCCGACCCGATCCGGGCGTGGTCCAGGATCTGCGGCAGCCACGGGTGCCAGCCCAGCCACAGCTGGTACCGCTGCACGGTCGGCGTGCCGCCGACCGAGATGTCGATCTCCAGCAGCACCAGCTCGACCTCGGCGTCGCCGCGCACCTTCGCCACCGGGGTCCGGGAGACGACCCGGATCGGGCCGCGCTCGCGACCGCGCCCGGCGAACCAGCGCTGCTCCGGTAGCCAGTGCTCCAGCAGGCCGATCAGTTCGTCCGTGCTGCCGCCCGCTCCGCCGGCGACACTCCCGGAGGTCGGGTCGGCGGGATCGGGGGTCACGGCGGGTCCGCCGGCCTCGGTCATGCGGGTCTCCTTCGGGGGCTGCTCGGGCAGGTCCGGCACGGCGTCAGGACACCTCCGGTCCGCGCGGCTCGGGCGCGGTCAGTTCGAACCAGTAGAAACCGTGACCCGGAAGGGTCAGCAGGTAGTTCAGTTCCCCGATCGGCGGGAAAGGAGTCCCTCCGGTGAGCTCGACCGGGGTGTGGCCCTCGTACTGGCGCAGGTCCAGCTCCACCGGCTGCGGGAAGCGGGACAGGTTGTTGACGCACAGCACCACGCCCGGGTCGTCCGGCGTCGCCTCCTTCTTGCGGAGGTAGGACAGCACCGTCGGGTTGGAACCGCCGAGGTCGACGAACTCGCCGGTGCCGAACTCCGGGTGCCGCTTGCGGATCTCGATCATCCGGCGGGTCCAGTGCAGCAGCGAGGCGGTGGTGTTCATCTGTGCCTCGACGTTGACCGCCTGGAACCCGTAGGTCGGGTCCATGATCGCCGGCAGGTAGAGCCGGGCCGGGTCGGACCGGGAGAACCCGGCGTTACGGTCCGGGGACCACTGCATCGGGGTGCGCACACCGTCGCGGTCGCCCAGCCAGATGTTGTCGCCCATGCCGATCTCGTCGCCGTAGTACAGGCAGGGCGACCCGGGCAGCGACAGCAGCATCGCCGTGAACAGCTCGATCTGGTTGCGGTCGCCGTCCAGCAGCGGGGCCAGCCGGCGGCGGATGCCGATGTTGGCCTTCATCCGCGGGTCGCGGGCGTACTCCGCCCACATGTAGTCGCGTTCCTCGTCGCTGACCATCTCGAGGGTGAGCTCGTCGTGGTTGCGCAGGAAGATGCCCCATTGGCCGGTCTCCGGGATGGCCGGGGTCTGCGCCAGGATTTCCGAGATCGGGAACCGGGATTCCCGCCGGGCGGCCATGAAGATGCGCGGCATCAGCGGGAAGTGGAAGCACATGTGGCACTCGTCGCCGCCGGTGGCCGGGTCGCCGTAGTAGTCGACGACGTCGGCCGGCCACTGGTTGGCCTCGGCGAGCATGATCCGGCCCGGGTACTCCTCCTCGACCACGGCGCGGCAGCGCTTGAGGAAGTCGTGCGTCTCCGGCAGGTTCTCGCCGTTGGTGCCCTCGCGGACGTACAGGTAGGGGACCGCATCCAGCCGGAAGCCGTCGATGCCGATGTCCAGCCAGAACCGCATCACGTCGATCATCGCGTCGCCGACGGCGGGGTTCTCGAAGTTCAGGTCGGGCTGGTGCGAGAAGAACCGGTGCCAGAAGTACTGCTTGCGCACCGGGTCGAAGGTCCAGTTGCTGGGCTCGGTGTCGACGAAGATGATCCGTGCGTCCGGGAACCCGGTGTCGTCGTCGGCCCAGGTGTAGAAGTCGCCGTAGGGGCCGTCCGGATCCCGCCGCGACTCCTGGAACCAGTGGTGCGAGTCGCTGGTGTGGTTCATGACCAGGTCGGTGATCACCCGGATCCCGCGCTGGTGCGCGGCGTCGATCAGGTCGGCGAAATCCTGCACCGTGCCGAACTCGGGCAGCACCTTGCGGTAGTCGCGGATGTCGTACCCGCCGTCGCGCAGCGGCGAGTCGTAGAACGGCGGCAGCCACAGGCAGTCGACGCCGAGCCAAGCCAGGTAGTCCAGCTTGTCGATGAGTCCGCGCAGGTCGCCGGTGCCGTCGCCGTCCGAGTCGGAGAAGGCCCGGACCAGCACCTCGTAGAAGACGGCCTTCTTGTACCACTCGGGGTCGTCCATCGGCATCGGCCGGGCCGAGGTGAACTGGTCCGCCTGCGGCTCCTCCTGGAACGCGGGCGCGGCGTCACCTGCAGGCGCCGTGGGGGCCGTCGTGGTGCGGCCCAGGGTGTCGGTCATGGGTGCCTCTCTGCTCGTCGCCGCGAGGTCGTCTGGGGATCTGATACCCGGTGCGGTCGGGCTCATGCCGCCCGCGCCGTTGCGGGTCGGTGGATCACACCCGGGAGTGGTCCGGATCGTCGGGGAGCCGGGTCAGACCTTCCGGATCCGGAAGATGTGCGCGACCCGCGAGGCGGTGTCCAGGTTGACGGTGTTGAACTGGCCCCAGTGGTAGACCTCGCCGGACAGCTCGTCCACCGCCTCCATGGTGTCGGTCCAGTCCAGGCCGAGCGAGGGGAGGTGCAGATCCGTGGTGCCCCAGTGGTTCCCGGGGTTGACGGCGACCACCATCAGGGTCACGTCACCGCTGGCCTCATGCCGCTTGGAGTAGCAGAGCAGGTTGTCGTTCGCGATCCCGTGGAACCACAGCCCCTTCATGTACTGCAGCGACCGGTGCTCGCGGCGGATCTGGTTCAGCCGGGTGAACAGCGGCTCGAGCGAGCGGCCCTCCGCCAGTGCGGCGTCGAAGTCACGGGGCCGGAGCTGGAACTTCTCCGAGTCCTTGTACTCCTCGCGGCCGGGCGCCAGCGCCTCGTGCTCGAACAGCTCGTAGCCGGCGTAGACGCCCCAGGTCGGGACCAGGGTGGCCGCCAGGACGGCACGCAGCGCGAACCAGGCCGGCTCGCCGGACTGGAGGTGGAACGGGTTGATGTCCGGGGTGTTGACGAAGAAGTTGGGCCGCATGTGGTCCGACCCCTGCACCAGTTCCACGCCGTACTCGATCAGCTCGGCCTTGGTGACCCGCCAGGTGAAGTAGGTGTAGCTCTGGGTGAAGCCGACCCGGGCCAGCTCGTGCATCATCGCGGGCTTGGTGAAGGCCTCGGCCAGGAAGATCACCTCCGGGTGCCGCAGGTGCACCTGGGTGATCAGCCATTCCCAGAAGTTGATCGGCTTGGTGTGCGGGTTGTCCACCCGGAACACCGAGATGCCATGGGAGATCCAGTGTTCCACCACCCGGAGCACCTCGGCGTAGAGGCCGGAGGTGTCCTTGTCGAAGTCCAGCGGGTAGATGTCCTGGTACTTCTTCGGCGGGTTCTCGGCGTAGGCGATGGACCCGTCCGGCCGCACGGTGAACCAGTCCGGGTGCTCGGCCACCCAGGGGTGGTCCGGTGCGCACTGCAGGGCAAGGTCCATCGCGACGGTCATGCCGAGTTCGTTCGTGGCCGCGACGAACGCGTCGAAGTCCTCGATCGTGCCGAGCTCCGGGTGGATGGCGTCGTGACCACCGGCCGCCGATCCGATGGCCCACGGCGACCCGACGTCGCTGTCCTCGTGGGTGACGGTGTTGTTGCGCCCCTTGCGGTTCAGCTCGCCGATCGGGTGGATCGGCGGCAGGTAGACGACATCGAAACCCATTGCGGCGACCCGGGGGAGCTGGGTGGTGGCGTCGGCGAAGGTGCCGTGCCGCAGCGGCCGCCCGTCGGCGTCGATCTCGGAGTTGATCGACCGCGGGAAGAACTCGTACCAGGAGCCGAACTCGGCCAGCTGCCGGTCCACCCACACCTGCTGCGGGGAGGACCGGGTGATCAGCTCGCGGATCGGGTCCGCGGTGAGGACCGGCCAGAGCTCGGTGGACAGCGCCGGACCGATGCGTTCGGTGACCGACCGCTCCGGGTCGCGCAGCGCCTCGACGGCGGCGCGGATGGCGGTGGCGTACTGCTGGCCGGGGCGCCGGGCGATCCGCTCCAGCAACCGCGCCCCGGTTTCCAGGTCGTTGGCCATCTCCTCGCCGGTCTGGTGCACCGCGGCCTTCGCCTCGACCGCGTGCCGCCAGGTGGCGAGCGGGTCGCTCCACGCCTCGACGACGTAGGACCACATGCCCATCCGGTCCGGGACGACGGTGGCCGACCAGCGGTCGGTGCCGTAGGTGCCGGCCTTCATCCGGAGCAGCGGACCCGCCTCCCGGTTGCCGCCACGGCGGCGCACCGCGTCGGCGGCGGGCGGTGGTCGCCAGACCACGTTGGCCGCCACCGCGTCGTGTCCCTCGCGGAACACCGTCGCGGTGATCTCGATGCTCTCCCCGACCGAGGCCTTCGCGGGATAACGCCCTCCCGCGACGGACGGCCCGATGTCTGTCAGTCCGATGCGTCCAGCCACGCCGTCAACGTACCGGTGCGGACACCGGTCCGCAGCGGCGCTCCCGGCGCGTCGCGCGGGTCGGAAAAGATCATGAACGGATGTGCCGCATCGGGGTGTGGGACCGGTTGCGAGCGGGTACTCCTGCGCGTTCCGCGGGTTGGCTGTGCGGCGTCCGGGGGACCGGCTGTCACCGGTTCGCCGGAATGTTCTGAATCGTTCCCTACTGCGACGCCGTGCCGGGTGCACGTTCGGGGAACGTCCGGCGCGGAGGTTCCGGTGCGGCCACGTCACCGGTAGATTCACGCCCCGTGAAGGCACTCCGACGGTTCACCGTCCGCCCCCAGCTCCCCGAGCAGCTGCAGCCGCTCGGCTCCCTGATCCGCAACCTGCGGTGGTCCTGGCATCCCGCCAGCCAGGACCTGTTCGCGGACATCGACCAGGACCTCTGGGAGAAGTTCGACGGCGACCCGGTCAAGCTGCTGGGCGCCGTCTCCGTCGCCCGGCTCGAGGAGCTCGCCGGCGACCAGGGCTTCCTGGACCGGGTCCGCGGGCTGGCCGCCGACCTGGACTCCTACCTGACCGAGCCGCGCTGGTACCAGCAGCAGATCGAGGAGGTCGGCCCGGACCTGGGCGAGCCCGGCCGCCGGGCGCTGCCGAAGGCCATCGCCTACTTCTCCATGGAGTTCGGCGTCACCGAGGTGCTGCCGATCTACTCCGGCGGCCTCGGCATCCTGGCCGGCGACCACCTCAAGTCCGCCTCCGACCTGGGCGTGCCGATCATCGGCGTCGGTCTGCTCTACCGCTTCGGCTACTTCTGGCAGTCGCTGTCCGGCGACGGCTGGCAGCAGGAGCACTACTTCGCCCACGACCCGCAGGGCCTGCCCATCGACCGGGTGCTGGACGCGAACGGTGAGCAGCTGACCATCTCGGTCGCCATGCCCGGCGGCCGCGAGCTCACCGCCCGGGTCTGGCAGGCATCCGTCGGCCGGGTGCCGCTGCTGCTGCTGGACGCCGACATCGAGGCGAACGACGACGAGCTGCGGGCCACCACCGACCGGCTCTACGGCGGCGACCAGGACCACCGGATCAAGCAGGAGCTGCTGCTCGGCATCGGCGGCGTGCGCGCCGTCAACGCCTACTGCGAGATCACCGGGCACCCGCTGCCCGAGGTGTTCCACATGAACGAGGGCCACGCGGGTTTCCTCGGTCTCGAGCGCATCGCCAGCGTCATCTCCTCCGACGGCCTGTCGCTGGCCGAGGCGGTCACCGCCGTCCGGGCCGGCACCGTCTTCACCACGCACACCCCGGTCCCCGCCGGGATCGACCGGTTCCCGATGGACATGGTCCGGCACTACCTGGACGCCGACGGCGAGGGCGTGTCGAAGCTGGTCCCCGGGGTCAAGGTCGACGACATCCTGGCCTTCGGTGCCGAGGACGACCCGCACCGGTACAACATGGCGCACATGGGCCTGCGGCTGGCGCAGCGGGCCAACGGCGTGGCCAAGCTGCACGGCGTGGTCTCCCGCGACATGTTCGCCGGGCTCTACCCGGGCTTCGAGCCGTCCGAGGTGCCGATCGGTTCGGTGACCAACGGCGTGCACCTGCCGACCTGGGCCGCCCGCGAGATGTACGACGTGGCAGGGGACATGGCCGGTTGGCGGGACCTCGCCTCGGCCGAGGACTGGCCGGAGGGCGACCGGGTCAGCAACGAGCGGCTGTGGCACCTGCGGCAGACGCTGCGCGGCCGGCTGATCGACATGGCCCGGGTCGCGGTCAAGGAGTCCTGGCTGCAGCGCGGCCGCTCGTCGGCCGAACTCGGTTGGACCAGCACCATTCTCGACCCGAAGGTGCTGACGATCGGGTTCGCGCGGCGGGTCTCGACCTACAAGCGGCTGACCCTGATGCTGCGCGACCCGGCGCGGCTGAAGAAGATCCTGCTCGACCCGGACCGTCCGGTGCAGATCATCATCGCCGGCAAGGCGCACCCGGCCGACGAGTACGGCAAGCGCTTCATGCAGGAGACCGTGCGGTTCGCCGACGATCCGGAGATCCGACACCGCATCGCGTTCCTGCCGGACTACGACATGGGCATGGCCTCGATCCTGTGCGCCGGCGCCGATGTCTGGCTGAACAACCCGATCCGGCCGCAGGAGGCCTCCGGCACCTCGGGCATGAAGGCCGCACTGAACGGCGTGCTGAACCTGTCGATCAGCGACGGCTGGTGGGACGAGCTCTACGACGGGCACGACGGCTGGACCATCCCGACCGCGGACGGTGTGACCGACGAGCACCGGCGCGACGACCTCGAGGCCGCCGCGCTGTACGACCTCATCGAGACCCGGGTGGCGCCGCTGTTCTACGAGCGCCCGCGGGACGACCGGCCGGACGGCTGGGTGGACACGGTGCGGCACACGCTGTCCTACCTCGGGCCGCGGGTGCAGGCCACCCGGATGGTGCGCGACTACGTCAACGAGTACTACTCGCCGGCGGCGACCTTCAGCCGGGCCATCACCACGGATCTCACGGTGGCGAAGGAACTCTCGACCTGGAAGGACCGGGTGCGCGCGGCGTGGCCGGCCGTCCGCGTGGTCAACGTCGACACCTCCGGGATCGGCACCGAGCCCTCGCTCGGCAACGTGATGGCGGTGCGGGCGTTCGTCGACCTCGGCGGGCTGCTGCCGGAGGACGTCGAGGTGCAGACCGTCACCGGGCGGGTCGACGACAACGAGCAGCTGCACGAGATCACCGTGGTGCCCATGGATGTCATCCAGGGCGGCACCGACGGTGCCGAGGGTGACGGCTTCCGCTACGAGGCGCAGCTGCCGCTGACCCGGTCCGGGCCGGTCGGCTACACCGTCCGGGTGCTGCCGCGCAACGGTCTGCTGGCCTCACCGGCCGAGCTCGGGCTGATCGTCACCGCCTGAGTCCCGCGCTGCCCGCAGGGGTGCGATCCCGTCGGGGTCGCGCCCCTGCGGTGTTCCGGAGCAGGGTTCCGTGCTTCCGAGGACTGTCAGCTTCGGGAATGTGGTCGCCGGCTCGGAGACTTCTGGCTGAGAGGGGATCACGTCCGATCCGACCGGTGGCGTGACGACGTGGCCGGGTCCACTGCGCCGGGAGGGGGCAGTGGACCGGTGGGGCACGTCCGGCGGCCGGGTTGCTGTCAGACAGGGGCCGGGAAAGGGCGCGGATCCCGGGTTCCCGTACTTCGGGGTCCTCCTACCTACAGAGGATGTAGGTGGAAGGACCGGCAGTGGGGAATTGCCGGGCCGCGCCACCCCTTCTTTCGTTCGTTGGCCGGAAATCCTTGCGACGGGCGGTTTTTCGGCCGACGAATGCGTCGGTCGGCCAGGTCCGTCGCGGTGCTGCGGCGTGACCGGGGGCCGCCGGCTCAGGCCGGGTCGCGGTGGGCGCGGAGCAGCCAGAGGGTGCGGCCGGGCAGGGTCATCTCCAGACCGGCGGCCAGCACCAGCGGCAGCGGGTCGTTCTGGATCTCCCGCGGTTCACCGGTGGGCGAGGCGGTGTCGATCTCCCGGGTGTAGGCGTCGCCGTAGGGGCGGCCGGGCAGGCTGATCTCCACCGGGTCCGCGCCGGCATGTAGCACCAGCAACCAGGAGTCGTCGATCAACGGGCCGCCGGCGGCGGTGTGCCCGCGGACGTCCCGGCCGTCCAGCCACATCATCAGCGTGTGCCGGCCGTCGTCGAACCAGTCGCCGTCGGTCATCGGGTTGCCGTCCGGTGAGAACCACACCAGGTCGGCGACCCCGTCGCCGCCGACCGGGGCCCGGCCCTCGAAGAACTCGGCCTGGTGCAGGGCGGGGGAGTCGATGCGCAGCGCCAGCGTCCGGGTGACGAACGCCAGCATGTCCGCCTCATCGGTCCCGGACACCGGGGAGCCGTCCGGGCGGAGCAGGCCGGCCCAGTCCACCCAGCTGGTGTCGTTGTCCTGGCAGTAGGCATTGTTGTTGCCGCCCTGGGTGCGCCAGAGCTCGTCGCCCATGGTCAGCATCGGCGTGCCGGAGGACAGCAGCAGGGTGCCGACGATGTTGCGCGCCTGGCGGAGCCGGATCTCCCGGATCGCCGGGTCGTCGGTCTCGCCCTCGGCGCCGTACCCGCTGGACCGGTTGTTGTCGGTGCCGTCCCGGTTGCCCTCGCCGTTGGTTTCGTTGTGCTTGTGGTCGTAGGAGACCAGGTCGCGCAGGGTGAAGCCGTCGTGCGCGGTGACGAAGTTGATCGACGCCCACGGCCGCCGGTCGCCGTAGAGGTCCTGCGACCCGGAGAGCCGGTAGCCCATGTTCCGGACACCGCCCACACCGCGCCAGAAGTCGCGGACGCCGTCCCGGTAGCGGTCGTTCCACTCCGACCAGTGGGCGCCGAACCGGCCGACCGCGTAGCCCTCGCCGGTGGCGTCCCACGGTTCGGCGATCAGCTTCCGCTGGGACAGGACCGGATCGGCGGCGATCGCCGACAGCAGCGCCGATCCGGCGTCGAAGTGACCGCCGTGCGGGCGACCGAGCACCGAGGCCAAATCGAACCGGAATCCGTCGACGCCGAGGGCGGCCCAGTGTCGCAGCGAGTCGGTCACCAGCCGGATCACCGCCATCCCGGCCGGGTCGAGAGTGTTGCCGGTACCGGTGATGTCGTGGCCGGGGGGCAGGTAGTAGCGGTCCGGCGCGAGGCCGCGGTAAGCGAGGGTGATCGGGTCGGCGGCGCCGCCCTCGCAGGTGTGGTTGTAGACGACGTCGAGCATGACCTCGATGCCGGCGCCGTGGAGCGCGTCCACCATTGCGACGAACTCGGCGTTCTCCCGGCCGGGCGCGGTGGCGTAGGCGGGGTGCGGTGCGAAGAACGACAGCGTCGCGTACCCCCAGTAGTTCGTCCGACCGGAGGCGACCAGACCGGGCTCGTCGGCGTGCGCGTGCACCGGCAGCAGCTCGACCGTGGTCACGCCCAGGCTCTTCAGATGGTCGATGATCGCCGGGTTGGCCATGCCCAGGTAGGTACCGCGCAGCCGGGGCGGCACCGCGGGGTGGCGGCGGGTCATCCCGACCAGGTGCGCCTCGTAGATCACCGTGTGCGCCCAGGGCACCTCCGGCCGCGGGGAGGTGGAGACCTGGCCCCCGGTGACCATGCCGAGCGGCACCTTGCCCAGGGTGTCGGCCCCCGGTGTGCTCGCCGCCTCGAGGTCGTAGGCGGTGGAGTCGAGCCGACGGGCGTACGGGTCCAGCAGGATCTTCGACGGATCCCGGTCGCGCACCCGGTAGCCGTACCGCTGGCCGGCGCCGACGCCGGGCACGAAGGTGTGCCAGATGCCGTAGGTGCGCTCCTGCAGCGGCAGGCACAGCTCCTCGCCCTGGGCGTTGACCAGGCACAACTCGATGTCCTCGGTGTCGGCGACGACCGAGAAGTTGGTGCCGCCGTCCACCACGTGCGCGCCGAGCGGGAACGGCGTGCCGGGGAAGATGCTCGTGCCCGCGGCACCCGGAAGTGCTGCGAGGTGGAGTCCGTTCGGCGGATCGGAGGGCGGAGCCATGGGGTGATTCTCTCCGTTCGGCCGGTGCGGCGTGACCTCGGGCCAGGCGTGCGGTGCTGATCGGGTCGTGGTCGCCGCCGCCCCGGGCCCGGAACCGCGCCGCCCCTCGTGTTCCCGCTCCGGGCATCCTCCACCGGTTTCCGGGCGGACCGCATCCCTTCGCCCGGTTCTGCTCCGGTTCTGCTCCGTTCGGGCGGTCCCGCGGGTCGCGGCATCCGGCGGGTGGGACAGAATGAGCCGCGTGACACCTTCGATCCGTCCCGGCCAGGCCTCCGTACTGCACCTCTGGGAGGTCACGGTCCGCCGGGGATCGACGACGCTGCTCGACCGGATCAGCTGGAACGTCGACGCCGACGAGCGCTGGGTGGTGCTGGGGCCCAACGGCGCCGGCAAGACCACGTTGCTGCAGATCGCCGCCGCGACGATGCACCCGACCAGTGGCCGGGCGCACGTGCTGGGCGAGCGGCTCGGCGCGGTGAACCTGGCCGACGTGCGGCCGCGGATCGGCTTCTCCTCCGCCGCACTGGCCACCCGGGTGCCGCCGAACGAGAAGGTGCGCGACGTCGTGGTGTCCGCCGGTTACGGCGTGATCGGCCGGTGGCGCGAGCGGTACGACGCGATGGACGACGACCGGGCGCTGGAGCTGCTCGACGCCTTCGGCGTGGCGCACCTGGCCGACCGGCTCTACGGCACGCTGTCCGAGGGGGAGCGCAAGCGCACGCTGGCCGCCCGGGCGCTGATGACCGATCCCGAACTGCTGCTGCTCGACGAGCCGGCAGCCGGGCTCGACCTGGGCGGGCGCGAGGACCTGCTCGGCCGGCTGACCCGGCTGGCCGCGGACCCGCTGAGCCCGGCAACCATCCTGGTCACCCACCACGTCGAGGAGATCCCCGCCGGGTTCACCCATGTGCTGCTGGTCCGCGGCGGTGCCGTGGTCGGCGCCGGGCCGCTCGGCGAGACCCTCACCGAGCAGTCGCTGTCGAAGACGTTCGGTCTCGGCCTCGTGCTGGAGCAGCGGGACGGCCGGTACTTCGCCCGGGCACGCTGACCCCGGCAGCACTTCGTGGTTGCGCGGGCACGGTCCGTACCGGTGCCCGGGGCGGTGCTGCGCCGTTCGCCGGGGACGGGCAAGGTGGGTACCGGTGAAGCGGTTGAGTGACGGTCGTGCGGTGCGGCGGGTTGCCGGGGCCGCGCCGAACGGGAGGAGTCGACATGGGTGACACGGTGCTGCTCGAGGTCCAGGGCGCAGTCGGCGTCGTCCGACTCAACCGCCCGCCGGTGAACGCGATGAACCGCGAGATGCACAAGGACCTGTACGCCACCGCCCGCACTCTGGCGCAGACCCCGGAGGTGCGGGCGGTCGTCGTGTACGGCGGCGAGCGGGCGTTCGCCGCCGGTGCCGACGTGTCGGAGATGGCCGACCTGGACCCGGCGGGCATCGCCTCCTTCGGGCGCGGGCTCTCCGATGCGATCGACTTCATCGGCCGGCTGCCGGTGCCGGTGATCGCCGCGGTCAACGGCTACGCGCTGGGCGGCGGGTGCGAGCTGGTGCTGGCGGCGGACCTGCGGGTGGTGGCCCGGGACGCCCGGATCGGCGTGCCGGAGATCTCCCTCGGGGTGATCCCGGGAGCCGGTGGGACACAACGCCTCCCGCGGTTGATCGGCTCCGCCCGGGCCAAGGAGATGATCTTCACCGGCAAGCCGGTCAGCGGCGAGGAGGCCGGCCGGATCGGGTTGGCGAACCGGGTGGTCGAGCCGGACGAGGTGTTCACCGTCGCGATGGCACTGGCCGAAGAACTCGCCGCCGGGGCGACGGCCGCGATCGCAGCTGCCAAGACGGCGGTGGATCGGGGTCTGGACGGCGACCTGGCCGGCGGCCTCGCGCTGGAGGGTCGGCTGTTCGCCGACCTGTTCGCGACCGAGGACCAGAAGATCGGCATGAGCACGTTCCTGCAGGAAGGGCCCGGCAAGGCCCGCTTCGTCGGCCGGTGACCGGTGGCCGGGCCGGCTACGCCTTCACCGCGGACGAGGTGCGGCGGCTCTCCGGTGATCCCGACCTGCCGGCTGCAGCCTCCGGTCTCGAGCTGTCCGACCGGACCCTGCTCGCCGACCTGACCCGGCTGCGCCGGACGGTGGGGGAGCTGGCGCCTGCGGTGGCCGAGACAGTGCGGCTGCGGAGGCGGGCGGTGCCCAAGTTCGGCCCGGCGGCGGCCGGCTGGCTGCTGACCGAGGAGTCGCTGCAGCAGGGATCACCGGCACCGGTGGCGGTGCACCGGGCGGGTCGGCTGGGCGGTCTCGGTGTGCACGACCTCACCTGCTCCATCGGTGCGGACCTGACCGTGCTGGCCGGGCGGGGGACCGCGGTCGGGTCGGACCTCGACCCGGTCCGGGTGCTGATGGCGGCGCACAACCTGGGCGCGTCCGGCGTGCCGGGCCGGGTCTTCATCGCGGATGCGTTGTCCCGCAGCACCTCCGGATTGCTGGGCTACGCAGACCCGGCGCGACGGGAGGGCGGCCGGCGGATCACCGGGGTCGACACCCTGCCGTCGGTGGCCGATCTGGACCGGGTGCACGCCGACCGGCTGCCGGTGCTGCGACTGCCGCCCGGGATTGACTTCGACGCCCTGGCCCGGCCGGGCGAGGTGGAGATCGTCTCGCTCGACGGGTCGGCCCGGGAGTCCGTGCTCTGGCCGCCCGAGCTGGCCGTGGTGTCGCGCCGGGCCACGGTCCTGCGCACCGACGGCCCGACCGAGGTGCTGACCTCGGACGACCCGTCCGACTCGGCAGTGTTGTCGGTCGGTGAGTACCTGGTCGATCCCGATCCGGCCGTGGTGCGGTCCGGGCTGGTCCGGCACTGGGCGGTGCGGCACGGGCTCTCCCAGATCGACCCGCACCTGGCCTATCTCACCGGCCCGGCCGTCCCGCCGTGGACGCGCGGTTTCCGGGTGCTGGAGGTCGCGGAGTACCGGGAGCGGACCGTGCGGGACTGGCTGCGCCGGGACGGGGTCGGCACCCTGGAGATCAAGCAGCGCGGGACGCCCGTGGTCCCGGACGACCTGCGCCGCACCCTGCGCCCGGCGATGAGCCGGGACACCCGGGTCGCCCGGACCCTGGTCGTCGCCCGGGTCGGTCGCGGGCAGCTCGCCGTGTGGTGCGAGGCGGTCGACCCGGTGCGGGGGTGAGGTCGTGCCGGGCGGGTGACCCGTTCGGATCCTGAACATCCGCCGCCTTCTCACGGGCACACGATGTTCAGAATCGGTGGAGGGCACTCGCGGTTCCGCGATGACCGATCCGGCGCCCGTTCCTGCGGGTGCTCCGGCCGGACCGCCTGCCCCCGTAGGACTCTCGGGCCGGTGCGACTGGTGGACGCGCTCCGGTTCCAGTGAGCGTGCGGCCTGGAACTGCCCGCGCGGTGCCCTGCTGTCGGTCGTCTGGTCGGCGTGGTGACCGATCGTCAGCTCGCGGCGAGTCCGGCGAATCCTGCGCCACCGGTGCCGTTCCCGGTATCGGGCGACGCGAGTTGATCGAAGCGGCCCACGCCGACCAGGAGGCGGCGCCTCACGCTCGCACCACTGCTAGAGTGATAATCGTTCCCAATTAGATCGGTGCCGGTTGTGCGCCCGCCGAGGAAAGAGATGTCGTGAGGGATTCGATCCACCCGGACTACCACCCCGTGGTGTTCCGCGACTCGTCGACCGGGGACCAGTTCCTGACCCGCTCGACCGCGACCAGCAGCCAGACGGTCGAGTGGTCGGACGGCAACAGCTATCCGCTCATCGTCGTGGACGTGACCAGCTACTCCCATCCGTTCTGGACCGGGCAGCAGCGCATCGTCGACACCGCCGGCGCGGTGCAGAAGTTCACCCGCCGGTACGGCGTGCGCAGGCGTGACGGGGCGGCGAGCTGATGGCCGTCCCGAAGAGGCGGATGTCCCGCTCCCGCACCCGGTCCCGACGGTCGCAGTGGAAGGCGGAGGCGCCCGCACTGGTGCCGCTGGTCATCGCCGGACGGCGGTTCATGGTTCCGCACCGGCTGGTGCCCTACTACCGCCGCCATCCCGAGGAACTCGACTGACCGTCGGGCTCCCACCGGCGGCCGCAACCCCCTGCTCCACGTGCACTGCCCTGCACCGATTCCTCCGACCCCGACCACGAAAGTTCAGCCGTTGTCCGCACACTGCCAGGTGACCGGGAAGAAACCCGTTTTCGGCCACACCATCTCGCACTCGCACGTCCGCACCAAGCGGCGGTTCGATCCGAACATCCAGCGGCGGCGCTACTTCGTCCCGAGCCTGGGGCGCACGGTGCGGCTCACGGTGTCGACCGAAGGGATCCGGATCATCGACCGGCGGGGGATCGACGCCGTCGTGGCGCAGTTGCTCGCCCAGGGGGTGAAGCTCTGATGGCCAAGAAGTCGAAGATCGCCAAGGACGCGCAGCGGCGCGAGATCGTGGCCCGGCACGCGGTCCGCCGCGCCGAGCTCAGGCGCGCGGCCACCGATCCCCGGGCGACCGAGGAATCGCGATCGGCGGCGCGGACCGCGCTGCAGCGGCTGCCCAGGGACTCCTCGCCGGTGCGGCTGCGCAACCGCGATGCGGTCGACGGGCGGCCGCGCGGGTACTTCCGCGCCTTCGGGCTGTCCCGGATCCGGCTCCGCGAGATGGCCCACCGCGGCGAGCTGCCCGGGGTCACCAAGTCCAGCTGGTAGCTGTGCCGACCGCTCGTGCCGGGACCGGACACCCCGACGTCCGGTCCCGGGCGGGCGGATCGGGTCGCCGCGGGTGCCGCCGGGACGTCCCGCCCCGGAACGCGACCCGGAACCGACCCCGGAACCGACCCGGATCCGACAGAGCCCCCGCACCTTTCGGTACGGGGGCTCTTGTCGTGTGTCCGGGATCCGGTCAGATCACCGCGGTGCGCTCGCCGAGCCAGGGCTCGAGTCCGTCGTCGGTGTGCAGGTAGCGGTCACGGTCGGCCATCTCCTCGTCGGTGAGCAGCAGTTCCCGGAAGACCTGCTCGAGTCCCGTCGGGCGGGGACCGGTCCCCACGAAACGCAGGCGCGTCACCGGGGTGAAGGGATGCCAGTCCCCACCGTCGCCGATCGACAGCTGACTGCCCGCGCCATCCCATTCACCGACCTGGTCGGGCCGGCCGGCGACCCGGAAACAGCCGTGCGAGAGCACATCCGGGACCACCAGCTCGTCGAGCCGGTCGAGGAACCGGTCCGGGTGGAACGGCCGGTCGGAGCTCAGGGTCCACGACCAGGCACCGGCGCCGCCGATCGCGTCCGGCAGCACGGGGGACCGGGGGTCGATCCGTGCCTCCGCGCGGGAGTGCGAGTAGCGCCGCTGCACCAGCTCCTCGCCGGGGGTCTCGAACAGGTTCCTCCGGCGGCTGCCCCGCCCGCGCAGCAGGTCGACCAGCGCGGTCCCGACCGGGTTGTCGCCGGTCACCAGGACGAGGTCGGCATGGCGCAGCTGGCCCGCGAGGGTCTCACCGACCGAACGCCGGTCGTCCTCGGCGAGCGCCAGACCGCGTTCGTCGAGCAGGTCGTCGCCCATCAGGTCGGCCACGGCCGTGTCGGTGTCCAGCAGGGCGATGACCGCGGCCAATTCGACCTCCATCCGGCCGGCGTTCTCCGGATCGGCGAGAGGCCGTGCAGCGGGCGGTGTGTCGGCGCCGACCGGAAGGGCCCAGAGGATCCGCTGCCAGCGCCCCGATGCCGCCATCGCCTCCAGCGTCGGCAACGAGTCCTCCCGGATCGCGCACCCCAGGCAGGCGTGCTCGAGCAGGGTCACCCGCTCCTCCAACACGCCCGTCTCGTCGCTGATCACGCGCCGCAGGGAACCGGACGCGGCGTCCAGGTCCTGCTGCAGGACGCCGGTGCCCGGCAGGTCGGACACCGCTCCGAAGATCGCGGTGTCCCGGGATACCGGGTCGATCGAGGACACGATCACCACGGGGATCGTCATGCCACCTCCTAATGAGAACGAATCTCATTTATAGTAGCGGCAACCCAGGGGCGGGCCGGGCGGCCTGCCGCGGAAGGAGTGGAGATGAAGGTCCGGGCGTCGTTGCGAGCACTGAAGAAGAAGGAGGGCTCGATCGTGGTCCGCCGCCACGGCAAGGTGTTCGTGATCAACAAGCGAAATCCGAGACTCAAGGCGCGCCAAGGCTGATGGCTGTGTGGTCGGTGCCGGATACCCGGCGCCGACCACTCGTGGGTCAGACGGCGTTCTTCAGCGTCGTCCCGGGGGTGAGCTTCACGACGAACTTCGCCGGGATCTCCATGGATTCGCCGGTCCGCGGGTTGCGGCCGGTGCGGGCGGGTCGGCTGACCCGCTGGGCGGTCAGGAATCCGGGAATGCGGACCTCGCCGCCGCCGGCCACCACCGCGGCGATCGACTGCGCGAGGGCGTCGAGCACTGCCGTCGCCTGCGCCGGGTCGACGCCGGCCTTCCCGGCGACGTCCTGGATCAGTTCGGCTCTGTTCATCGGTGCGGCTCCTTGCTCGGTGATCTGCGCGCCGACCTGTCGTCGATGGCACCGTCGGTTCATCGAAATGATAACCATTCGCGATTTCTAGGTGGTGGACCCGGCAGAAGCGCGTCGTCCGGGCACGGCGAGCAGCTCGCTCGCCTGGAGTGGGCTGCATCACAATCAGCCGTGACGGCGTCATACTTCCAGCCCACAGGACTCTCACAGGCATGTCCAACTCCAGCGCATCGATGCGCTCCCGGCTCCGTCGCGCGGCGACGGGGCCCTGTGCCGTTCTGACGGCAGTTCTGGTGGCGACGGTCGGGCTGGTCCCCGTCGCTGCGGCGGGGACCAGCACACCGGCTCCCGCCACCCCGGCGATCGCGGCGGCCGTCGCGATCCCGCGGATCACCGTCCAGCCCGCCCCGATCAGTTCGACCGCCGGTCGCACCGTGCGGTTCTCGGTCACCGCGACCGGCGAGGGCCTCACCTATCAATGGCAGGAGGAGCTGAAGGGGAAGGTCTTCGTCGACGTCCCCGGCGCCCGGAAGAGCTACCACAACGTCGCCACCACCCCCGGTCGGGACGGCGCCCGCTACCGCGTCCTCGTTCGGAACGCCGGTGGCACCGCGATCTCCCGGGCGGTGAAGCTCGCGGTCAGCACCCCGATCGCCCGCATCTCCACCCAGCCGAAGGCCACCCGCGCGTCCGCCGGCCAGACCGTCACCTTCACCTCGGCCGCGACCGGGTACGGGATCTCGTACCAGTGGCAGGAGGAGATCCGCGGCGGGGTCTTCAAGAACGTCACCAATGCCACCAAGAGCTACCACCGGACGGTCGCCACCCCGGGTCGCGACGGTGCCCGCTACCGGGTGCTCGTGCGCAATGCCGGCGGCACCGCCATCTCCCAGGCCGTGAAGCTGACCGTGGTCACCGCGGCCCCGAAGATCACCGCGCAGCCGGCCAAGGTCACCATCGTCCGTGCCGGGACGAAGGTCACCTTCAGCGCGGCCGCGTCCGGTTACGGGCTCAGCTACCAGTGGCAGCAGGAACTGCCGGGCGATGTGTTCCGGAACTACACCAACGCCACCCGGACCATCCACAGCGTGGTCGCCCGGACCGCGATCAACGGAGCGCGGTACCGACTGGTCGTCCGCAATGCCGGTGGGGTCACCTACTCCGCTCCGGCCACTCTCTATGTCCAGTCCACCCGGGAAGATCCCGAGCGTGCGAACACCGTCGTCGGGATGACCACGTGGAAGGTCCTTGTGAGCACTTCGAACACCGACGCGTTGGCATCGATCCGTCGGGATATCCCAGATGCTCCGTCGCCCAGGCCCGGGTACCGCTAGGTCACCGCCTTCGTCGACGTCGAGTACGGCGGCAACGACGGCCCGGCCTACGCCTCGTGGGACTTGGACGTCGAGTTCGTGGGCGGTGACGGTCGCACGTACACCGACACGAACAACTTCTACTGGAGCAACAACATCTACGCGGTGGGCGGTCTGTACAAGGGTGCGTCGGCTACTTTCGCGACCATCGTGGAGGTTCCGGCCGGCGCGATCGCCGGAGGGAAATGGCGGGCGGACGACACCAGTGTCTACGGCAGCTACACCACGGCTTGGTGGGCACTGAGCTGACTCACCGCTGCTCCTGAGCGGCAACATCCGACGACGGGGCCGGGCGCGACGCGCTCGGCCCCGTCGCCGTATCAGCAGTAGCTCGCAGGGGTGAACTCGGCGACTCCTGCACCACCCGTCCCATTCCGGACCTCTGCAGCCTGCGGAGGGAGTTGATCCCTGCAACAGCACCTGACCGGCCGTCACGTCGTGCGACAACCACTTGCAGGGGCGAACTCGGCGACTCCTGCACCAGCTGTCCCATTTCCGGGCTCTGCGCACCTGCCGACGAAGAAGATCCATGCAGGGGAGGGGTGCGGGTGGAGGGGGCGGAGCAGGGTGGAGGGGCCGATAGAGTGGTCCGCTGTGACGTTCGAGCTGCTCCCCGCTGTTGATGTGGCCGATGGTCAGGCCGTGCGCCTGGTCCAGGGCAAGGCCGGTACCGAGACGACCTACGGTGCACCGCTGGACGCGGCGCTCGCGTGGCAGCGGGACGGCGCGGAGTGGATCCATCTGGTCGACCTGGACGCCGCCTTCGGCCGCGGCAACAACGCCGAACTGCTGGCCGAGGTCGTGCGCACGCTCGACGTGAAGGTCGAGCTGTCCGGCGGCATCCGGGACGACGCCTCCCTGGATGCCGCGCTGGCCACCGGCTGCACCCGGGTCAACATCGGCACCGCTGCGCTGGAGAACCCGGAGTGGTGCGCCTCCGCCATCGCCCGGTACGGCGATCGCGTCGCGGTCGGGCTCGACGTGCGCGGCACCACCCTCGCCGCCCGCGGCTGGACCCAGGACGGCGGCGACCTGTGGGAGGTGCTGGAGCGCCTGGACCAGCAGGGCTGCTCCCGTTACGTGGTCACCGATGTCACCAAGGACGGCACCCTCAAGGGGCCGAACCTCGAACTGCTGCAACAGGTCTGCGCTGCGACAAAGGCCCCGGTGGTCGCCTCCGGCGGGGTGTCCTCGCTCGACGACCTGGTCGCGCTGGCCGGACTGGCCTCGGTCGGTGTCGAGGGCTCGATCGTCGGGAAGGCGCTCTACGCAGGCGCTTTCACCCTCCCCGAGGCGCTGACCGCGGTCGCCGCGGTGGGCGTCTGACCTCGGACCGACGATGAGTGGCCCGGTCGGCGAGCGCCGTGGATCCGGCGGGCCGTGGGAGGCCGCGTACGGCTACTCCCGGGTGGTCCGGGTCGGCCCGCTGGCGGTGACCGCCGGTTGCACGGCGACCGTGGACGGTGTGGTGCGCCACCCCGGTGACGCCGGCGCGCAGACGAAGCTGGCGTTGCAGATCGCGCTCGACGCGCTGGCCGGCGTCGGGATCGAGCCCTGGCAGGTGGTGTCCACCCGGATGTACGTCACCGACATCTCCCGCTCCGACGAGGTCGGCACCGCACACGGCGAGGTCTTCGCCGGCATCCGCCCGGCGGCCACCATGGTCGAGGTGTCCGGCCTGATCGACCCGGCGATGCTGGTCGAGGTCGAGCTGCAGGCCTGGGCCGGCTGACCGCGCGGAGCTGCGACCGGTGCGCCCGGCCCGCGGTGGGAGAATGGCCGGCGTGAGTGTTGCCGTCCGGGTCATCCCCTGTCTCGACGTCTCCGAGGGCCGCGTGGTCAAGGGCGTCAACTTCGTCGACCTGGTGGACGCGGGTGATCCGGTCGAGCTGGCCCGCGCGTACGACGCCGAGGGTGCCGACGAGCTGACCTTCCTCGACATCACGGCCACCAGCGACAACCGGGCCAGCGCCTACGACATGATCCGGCGCACCGCCGAGCAGGTGTTCATCCCGCTGACCGTCGGCGGGGGAGTCCGCACCGTCGACGACATCAATGCCCTGCTCCGGGCCGGCGCGGACAAGGTGTCGGTCAACTCGGCCGCGGTCGCCCGCCCTGAGTTCCTGTCCGAGGCGGCCAGGCGGTTCGGGTCGCAGTGCGTGGTGATCGCCATCGACGCCCGCCGCACCGACGACCCGCGCTGCCCCTCCGGCTACACGGTGACCACCCACGGCGGCCGTCAGGCCACCGACATCGACGCCCTCGACTGGGCCCGCCGGGCCGAGGATGCCGGCGCCGGTGAGATCCTGCTGACGTCGATGGACGCCGATGGCACCAAGGCCGGGTTCGACCTGGAGATGCTGCGCAGCATCAGGTCCGCCGTCGCCGTACCGCTGATCGCGTCCGGCGGCGCGGGCGCACTTGGCCACTTCCCGGAGGCGGTGGAGGCCGGTGCGGACGCCGTGCTCGCCGCGTCCGTCTTCCACTTCGGCACCTTCCGCATCTCCGAGGTCAAGCAGCAGCTCGCCGAGGCCGGCCTGCCGGTGCGGCTGCAGACCGGGGCGTCGCGGTGAAGCCGCCGGTGCAGGACCCGGTCGCGGTGCTGGGCGCCGAGCTCGCCGCCGGGCTGACCTTCGACGCCGACGGCCTGGTGTGCGCGGTGACCCAGCAGTGGGACACCCGCGAGGTGCTGATGGTGGCGTGGATGGACGCCGAGGCACTGCGCCGGACGCTGACCACCGGACGGGCCACCTACTGGTCGCGGTCCCGCGGCGAGTACTGGGTCAAAGGCGACACCTCCGGCCACACCCAGGCCGTCAAGGACGTGCGGCACGACTGCGACGGCGACACCGTGCTCGTCCTCGTCGACCAGGTCGGCGCCGCCTGCCACACCGGCACCCGCAGTTGCTTCGACGAGTCGAGATCGCTGCTGCCGCAGGGCTGATCGCGGGTGTCCGCGAAGTTGTCCACACCCTCCCGGCGGTCCGCCCCATCGGCTGTTCCGACGTGGTGGGATCGACAGGTGCATCCGGGTTCCGACACACAGCGGCGCAGTGTGCCGCTCGCCGTGGTCGGCGCGCTGCTGGTCGGCACTGTCGTGTTCGGCTTCTCGACCTCATGGATCTGGATCGAACCCGCCCTGCGCTGGTTCGACGGCTTTGTGAAATCGCCGGGGCTCGGCGCACTGGGGGCACTGGTCGCTGCGGTCGTCGCCTACCGGGCAGTGGGCCGCAGGATCCGCTACGACCAGGACGCCGCCGCGGACCTGGCCCAGGATCAGCACTGGTGGGACCTGCTGATGTGGGTGTACGCCCAGGCATCCTCCCTCGATCCGGATCGGATGCTGAGGATCTGCCGGGCATTGGCCGACCAGGCGCATACTGACCAGCAGGAAGCAATGCTTGCAGCGATCGTGGAAGAGCGGCTCGAGAGGGGCGAGGAGGGTTCATGATTCGACGATCCCGGTGGCTCGCGCCCCGTATCATCGCGGCTCGGACCGCGGAGCGGCGTCATGGTACGGGCCGGTTGGCACGCGCCGACCATGGTCGAGCATCGACGGCACCGGAAGTGGGCCGGTCCGCCGGCGCGACTGCCATGAAGCCGATGTCCGCGCACACCCGGGCGGGATTCGAGGAGCTTCTCGGCAAGCTCACCCGTTGACTGCCGGCCGACTCAGACCGGTCGCCGGTAGTGGTAGTCGTGGTGCACGACGAATCCCTGCTTGCGGTAGAGGGTGACGGCAGGGGTGTTGGCGACGTCGACCTGCAGGTAGACGGTGTGCACACCGGCGCCGGGCACCGCGGCCGCCCAGCGGGCGAGCTCGCCCATCAGATGGCCGGCCACCCCGGACCGGCGGCGGGCGACGTCGACGGTGACGGCGGTGACGCCGAGCAGGCCGTCGTGCACCACACCCCGCGCCACCCCGGCCTGCCCCGCTTCGTCCCGGACCGCCGCGAAGACCGGCCGGTCCGCGCGTACCAGCACCTCGATCGCGGACGGCGGCAGCGGGGCCCCGCGGTAGAGGTAGCCGTCCAGCCAGGCCGCGGAGGGGGAGTCCTCGAACTCGGCCGCCGGCAGACCGGGCACCGGCGGGCACACATCGAGCAGGTCGGCGAGCGGGATCGTCATCACATGCGTGCGGCTGTCCGCCGCCCAGCCGGCCTCGGCGAAGGCGTCGTCCACCGGGTTCACGGCATCGAGACCACTGGTATCCACGGGGATCTGGGCGACCGGCGGACGGTCGTGCTCGGCGTAGAACTGCTGCGTCGCTGCCAGCGCCTCCGGGAACGACATCCCCGGATCGCCCAGCGGCAGCACCGAGTTCGCGCGATTGGTGAACCCGTTGCCGTACCGCAGCACCCACTCGCCCAGTGGCTGCTCGATGACTCCCTGCCAGCCGTGCGCCATCAGCCGTTGCAGTCCGGCGGGGTCGGGCAGCGGCGGAATCGGCACCCGGGGATCGTAGGGGGCACCCCCGGGGAGGTCCGACCGGGTGTCGGCGGCGGGGCAGAATGATCGCCATGTCCGCACCACCCCTCGCCCCCGCAGCACACGGCGCCGCCCCGGCCGCGGCCGCCGGCACCCTCGGCGAGATCCGGCCCACCCGCGCGGAGTTCCGCGAGCTCGCCCGGGACCGCCGGGTCATCCCGGTCACCCGCACCCTGCTCGCCGACACCCAGACCCCGGTCGGGCTCTACGCCACCCTGGCCGGCGACCGGCCGGGCACCTTCCTGCTGGAGTCCGCCGAGCACGGCAAGTCGTGGTCGCGGTGGTCGTTCGTCGGGGTGCGCAGCCCGGCCGCACTGAGCGAGAAGGGCGGCGTGGCCCACTGGATCGGCACGCCGCCGGTCGGCCTGCCCACCGACGGGGACACCCTGCAGGTGCTGGCCGAGACGCTGCGGCTGCTGCACACCGAGCCGCTGTCCGGTCTGCCGCCGCTGACCGGCGGCATGGTCGGCTACCTCGGGTACGACATCGTCCGCCGGCTGGAACGGATCGACGGCGAGCACCCGGCCGTCGACGAGCTGCAGGTCCCGGAGCTGGTCATGCTGCTGGCCACCGATCTGGCCGCGCTGGACCACCACGAGGGCACGGTCACCCTCATCGCCAACGCGGTGAACTGGGACGCCACCGACGAGCGGGTGGACGCCGCCTACGACGACGCGGTCGCCCGGCTGGAGCAGATGTCCGAGCAGCTGGGCACCCCGGTGCCGCTGCCGGCCGCCGTCTTCGGTCGGCCCGAGCCGGAGGTCCGTCGGCGCACCACGTCCGACCAGTACACCGACATGGTCGAGGGCGCGAAGGAGCACATCCGGGCCGGCGACGCCTTCCAGATCGTGATCAGCCAGCGGTTCGACATGGACACCGAGGCCGACCCGCTCGACATCTACCGGGTGCTGCGGGCGACCAACCCGAGCCCGTACATGTACCTGCTGCGGGTGCCGACCCCGTCCGGCCGCACGGCCAGCGTCGTCGGGTCCTCACCGGAGGCACTGGTGACGGTGCGGGACGGCGAGGTCACCATGCACCCGATCGCCGGCACCCGGCCGCGCGGCCGCACCGAGGAGGACGACGTCCTGCTGGCGAAGGACCTGCTCGCCGACGCCAAGGAGCGCAGCGAGCACGTCATGCTGGTCGACCTGGGCCGCAACGACCTGGGCCGGGTGTGCGCCGCCGGCACGGTGAAGGTCGTCGACTTCTTCACCATCGAGCGGTACAGCCACGTCATGCACATCGTCTCGACGGTCACCGGCCGGCTCGCCCCGGGCCGCACCGCGTTCGACGCGCTCACCGCGTGCTTCCCGGCCGGCACCCTGTCCGGCGCACCCAAGCCGCGGGCCATGCAGATCATCGACGAGCTGGAGCCGGCCCGACGCGGGACCTACGGCGGCGTGGTCGGCTACCTCGACTTCGCCGGTGACGCCGACACCGCGATCACCATCCGCTCCGCGCTGGTGGCCGACGGTGTTGCGCACGTGCAGGCCGGCGCCGGTGTGGTGGCCGACTCGGTGCCCGCCAATGAGGACGCGGAGTGCCGCAACAAGGCCGCCGCGGTGATCCGCGCGGTCGCCGCCGCCGGCACGCTGCGCCCGGCTGGGGGAGCGTGACCGGGCCGGGGGAGGTCGCGCACGGTTCCGAAGCGGAACCGCCGGCTCGACCCGCAGGTCGCAGTGGTCGGCGGACCGGCATCGCCGTCGTGCTCCTGCTGCTCGGCGTGGCCCTCGCGCTGCTGGCCGGACTGCCCACCTGGATCAGCCAGACCTACGGTCCCGACGGTGCGCA
The DNA here is from genome assembly GCF_009707545.1 of Nakamurella alba. Classification (NCBI taxonomy): domain Bacteria; kingdom Bacillati; phylum Actinomycetota; class Actinomycetes; order Nakamurellales; family Nakamurellaceae; genus Nakamurella; species Nakamurella alba. Next base: position 155,238 of record NZ_WLYK01000011.1, read on the forward strand.
GCAACAGCTCTCCCGCACCGGTCACCAGGCGGCGCCGGCCCTGGTGGCGCTGTCCCTGGTCGCCCTCGCCGGCCTGGCCGCCTCGTTCGCGGTGCGGGGCTGGTGGTCCCGGGCGGTCGGTGTGCTCGTGGCGGCGATCGGTGCCGGCATCGGTGCGGCCGCCCTCACCGTGCTGTTCGCACCACCCTCGGACGCCACCGCACCCGACACCGGCCTGCCCACCACCCCGGACCTGATGGGCCCGGTCGAGGTGCATGCCTGGGCCCCGGTGCTCGCGGCGGTCGGCGGGCTGCTGGTGCTGGTGTCCGGACTGCTGCGGGTGCTCGCCCCCGCTGTGCGGACCACCCGGCCGGCGATGGGCAGCCGGTACGAGGCGCCGACCAGCCGGCGCGCCGCGCGGGAGGCGGCGGTCACCGACGACGTGCGTGACGCCGACGCGGCCGCGGGCTGGTGGAAGGCGCTGGACGCCGGTGCGGACCCGACCGCCGGCGATCCGGCCGACCGGGTGGACGAGGGCGGGCAGGACCGTCCGGACACCTTGGTGAACCGTCCGGACCGTGACGCCGTTGCACACCACATGCCCGTCACACCTCCGCCGGACGCGACCGGCCCGGCGGACAACCCGGACGCCGCGGTCGCCGACCCGGACGAATCGGGACTCGGTGTCCGGAAGGACCCCCCGGGGCGGTTACGATGATGCCCTGCGGGTCGGGATCGGGACCGGCCGTGGCGAAGGCTCATCGCATCGCCGGAGGCCGTACGGCCTGCGGAGAGGCCACGGGCACCACCTCATCCGGGAACCACAGCAGCCCCAAGGAGACGAGCCGGTGAACGTACTGGACGAGATCCTGGTCGGTGTGCGCGAGGACCTTGCCGCCCGCGAGGCGGCGGTGCCCCTGGCCGAGATCAAGGCCCGCGCCCTCGCCGCTCCCGCCGCCAAGCAGGTGCTGCCGGTGTTCCGGGAGCCCGGGGTGGGCGTCATCGCCGAGGTGAAGCGGGCCAGCCCGTCCAAGGGCGCCCTCGCCTCCATCGCCGATCCGGCCGAGCTGGCCGCCGGGTACGCCGCCGGGGGAGCCCGCGCCATCTCCGTGCTCACCGAGCGCCGGCGCTTCGGCGGGTCGCTCGCCGACCTGGACGCGGTCCGCGCCGCGGTCGACATCCCGGTCCTGCGCAAGGATTTCATCGTCTCGCCGTACCAGGTGCACGAGGCCCGGGCGCACGGTGCGGACATGGTGCTGCTGATCGTCGCGGCCCTGGAGCAGAACGTGCTGCACGGCCTGCTCGAGCGCATCGAGTCCCTCGGGATGACCGCGCTGGTCGAGATCCACACCGAGGCCGAGGCGGACCGGGCCCTGGAGGCCGGCGCCAAGATCATCGGCGTCAACGCCCGTGACCTCACCACGCTGCAGATCGACCGGGACGTCTTCGCCCGGATCGCCCCCGGGCTGCCCAGCGAGGTGGTCCGGGTCGCCGAGTCCGGTGTCCGCGGCACCGCCGACCTGCTCGCCTACGCCGGTGCCGGCGCCGACGCCGTGCTGGTCGGCGAGGGCCTGGTCACCAGCGGCGACCCGCGGGCGGCCGTGGCGGACCTGGTCACCGCCGGATCCCACCCGTCCTGCCCCCGCCCGGCCCGCTGATCGCCCCGCCGACCGACGGGCGGCCCGGCCGGCAGGGACGACGACACGGCAGCAGCCACCCCGACGTCCCGCCCACCACCCGCACGACCCGGAAGTCGACACAGCTGTGACCGTGAGCCAGAACCTGGGCCTCTACCGCCCCTCCCCGCGTCCCGACGGCCTGCCCCGGATGTCCGACGGCATCACCGGCACCGCGCACGACCCGGACGCCCGCGGCTACTACGGATCCTTCGGCGGGCGTTGGCTGCCCGAGGCACTGGTCACCGTCATCGACGAGGTGGCCGACGCCTACGACAAGGCCAAGCTGGACCCCGACTTCCTCGCCGAGCTCGACCATCTCGCGGAGACCTACGCCGGCCGGCCCAGCCCGCTGACCGACGCCGAGCGGCTCACCGCGCACGTCGGCGGGGCCCGGATCCTGCTCAAGCGGGAGGATCTCAACCACACCGGCAGCCACAAGATCAACAACGTGCTCGGGCAGGCGCTGCTCGCCCGGCGCATGGGCAAGACCCGGCTGATCGCCGAGACCGGCGCCGGCCAGCACGGTGTCGCCACCGCGACCGCGGCCGCCCGGATGGGCATGAGCTGCCGGATCTACATGGGCAAGGTCGACACCGAGCGGCAGGCCCTCAACGTCGCCCGGATGCGGCTGCTCGGTGCCGAGGTCATCCCGGTGGAGACCGGCTCGATGACCCTGAAGGACGCGATCAACGAGGCCTTCCGTGACTGGGTGGCCAACGTCGACGACACCTATTACATCTTCGGCACCGTCGGCGGGCCGCACCCGTTCCCGCTGATCGTCCGCGACCTGCAGCGGATCATCGGGCTGGAGGCCCGGGCGCAGTCGCTGTCGCTGACCGGCCGGCTGCCGGACGCCGTCACCGCCTGCGTGGGCGGTGGCTCCAACGCGATCGGGGTCTTCCACGCCTTCATCGACGACCCGGACGTCCGGCTGGTGGGGATCGAGCCCGGCGGCGACGGGGTCGAGACCGGCCGCCACGCCGCCACTCTGGTGGCCGGCACCGTCGGTGTGCTGCACGGCGCGCGGACGTTCCTGCTGCAGGACGAGGACGGCCAGATCATCGAGTCGCACTCGATCTCGGCCGGACTGGACTACCCGGGCGTCGGCCCCGAGCACTCGCACCTGGCCGAGATCGGCCGCGCCGAGTACCGGGCGGCCACCGACGCCGAGGCGATGGACGCCTTCGCGCTGCTGTCGCGCACCGAGGGGATCATCCCCGCGATCGAGTCGGCGCACGCGGTGGCCGGCGGGGTGAAGCTGGCACAGGAGATCGGCAAGGACGGCATCGTGCTGATCAACGTCTCCGGCCGCGGCGACAAGGACATGGGCACCGCGATGGAATGGTTCGGACTGGACGGGGACCCGGCGAAGGCCCGTGGCGTCCTGCCCCCGGTGAACGGCACAGGAGTGAGCCGGTGAGTGCACTGCAGGATCTCTTCGCGGGCACCCGGGCCGAGGGCCGGGCGGCGCTCGTCGGTTACCTGCCGGCCGGGTTCCCGACCGTCGACCGCTCCGCGGAGCTGCTGACCGGGATGATCGACGCCGGGTGCGACCTGGTCGAGGTCGGTCTGCCGTACTCCGACCCGGTGCTCGACGGTCCGGTGATCCAGGCCGCGTCGCAGACGGCGCTGTCCGCCGGGTTCCGGATCCGCGACATCTTCACCGTGGTCGAGCGGGTGTCCGCGGCCGGCGGCAAGGCCGTGGTGATGACCTACTTCAACCCGGTGCTGGCCTACGGCCCGGACGCCTTCGCCCGGGACCTCGCCGCCGCCGGCGGACTCGGCGTGATCACCCCGGACCTGATCGTCGACGAGGCGGAGGACTGGCTCGCCGCCGCCGACACCCACGGCATCGACCCGATCTTCCTGGTTGCGCCGTCCTCGTCCGCCGAGCGCATCCATGCCACCGCCGCCCGGACCCGCGGTTTTCTCTACGCCGCCGCGGTGATGGGTGTGACCGGCGCCCGGGACTCGGTGTCGGAAGCGGCCGAGGGCCTGGTCGCCCGCTGCCGCGAGCAGACCGACCTGCCGATCGGCGTCGGCCTCGGCGTCCGCAACGGCGAACAGGCCGCCACCATGACCGGTTTCGCCGACGCGGTCATCGTCGGTTCCGCCTTCACCGCGCTGGCCGGCGAGCCCGGACCGGACGGACTCGACGCCGTCCGTGCCCTGGCCGCCGAACTCGCCGCCGGCGTGCGCTCCGGCGCGAGGGTGGGCGCGTGAGCGCCGCCGACATGGCCGGGACGGCCACCGCCTACCTGGCGGACATCCCGTCCCCGGCGCAGGGCGTCTGGTACGTCGGACCGCTGCCGCTGCGGGCCTACGCGGTCTGCATCATCGTCGGCATCGTCGTCGCCGTCTGGTGGGGCAACAAGCGCTGGGTCGCCCGCGGCGGCCGGGCCGGCCGGGTCACCGACATCGCCGTGTTCGCCGTTCCGTTCGGCCTGGTCGGCGGTCGGCTCTACCACGTCATCACCGACAACGAGCTGTACTTCCGCGAGGGCCGCAACCCCTGGAAGGCGTTCGCCATCTGGGACGGCGGGCTCGGCATCTGGGGGGCCATCGCCCTCGGCGGCGTCGGCGCCTGGATCGGCTGCCGCTACTACAAGGTCTCCTTCGCCGCGTTCGCCGACTCGATCGCGCCGGGCATCGTGGTGGCCCAGGCGATCGGGCGGCTGGGCAACTACTTCAACCAGGAGTTGTTCGGCGCGCAGACCTCCGTGCCGTGGGCGCTCGAGGTGTTCCTGCGGACCCCGGGCGGCGCCGCCGGCACCCAGGAGGCCTGCGGCATCGCCGGCTCCACGCCGGAGTTCCCGACCGACTACATCAAGGCCACCCCGGAGATCCTCTGCGGGACCTATCACCCGACGTTCCTCTACGAACTGCTCTGGAACCTGGCGGTCGCCGCGCTGCTGGTCTGGGCCGACCGCCGGTTCCGGCTCGGCGCCGGCCGGGTGTTCTGGCTGTACGTCGCGGGCTACACCGCCGGGCGTGGCTGGATCGAGATGCTGCGGATCGACACCGCGAACACCTTCCTCGGCCTGCGCATCAACGTCTTCACCTCGATCGTGATGTTCGTGGTGGCCATCGGGTTCCTGATCGCGCTGCGCGGCCGGCACCGAGAGGACCCGGCGCTGCTGCGCGGGCGCGGGGACGAGGATCCCGACGACGACAAGCCGGCCGACGAGGAACAGAAGAACGGTGGCGACAAGGCGGTCGTCGGTGCGACCCCGGCGTCGACCTCCGCCACGTCGTCACCGGCCGTCGATGCCGGGGGTGCCGCCGGTGCGGTGGCGCTGTCCAAGGACGATCCCCGCTCCGCGGACGACGGAGGATCCACGTCGTCCACCACGACCGGGCAGAAGAGTTCCGCCGAAACTGACACGTCGACGGACAGCTCCAGCGACAGCACTGGTGGCGACAGCGGGACCGACAGCACGGGCGGCAGCTCCGACGGCGGCGGCGGGGGCGGCGGCGACTGAAACGCCGTGACCGGTATCGGGCACGCCGCTGCCCGGTCACCGGGCGAACTGACAGGTTTTCGATTCCGGACCGTTATCCAGCGGGCATTTCTCACGTGTGGGGGAGGTGCGGAGTTCCTGTAATCTGCCGGTAACTGGGCCACCGTCGTCCCAAGGACCCGGCAGTTCACGGGTCGCAGAACCGACGGACATCCTGTACGGAGCTGCGCCGTGTCCGCACCGGTGTCGTCCGTCGCGTGCCACCAGCCATCGTCGCCGGGCACGCTGCCGTCAGGGAGGAAGCTCTCCCGCCCCCGGGCCGATCCGATGTGGATCTGCCGCACTCCGCCGCCCCTCCGGGGGTCGGTGCCACTGTTCAGGTCGCCGCCGCGACATGACGACGGGAGGTTGCCGTGAAGTACTCGGCCCAGCCCCATGCCCAGGGTCTCTACGACCCCGCCATGGAGCACGATGCATGTGGTGTCGCCGCAGTCGCGGATGTCCGCGGGCGTCGCTCGAACAAGATCGTCGCCGACGGCATCACCGCACTGATCAACCTGGACCACCGCGGCGCCGCCGGCGCCGACCCGGCGGTCGGTGACGGTGCGGGCATCCTCATCCAGGTCCCGGACTCGTTCCTGCGCGCCGTGGTCGACTTCGACCTGCCCACCGTGTCCCGCGACGCGGACGGCCGGGCCGACGGCTGCGCCTACGCCACCGGTCTGTCCTTCCTGCCGGTGGACGTCGCCGAGCGGCGCACGGCCAAGAGCATCGTCGCCCAGATCCTGGCCGAGGAGAACCTCGAGCTGGTCGGCTGGCGCGCGGTCCCGACCGAGCCGGATGCCGCCGGCGTGGGCCGGATGGCGGTCGACGTCATGCCGGTCTTCGAGCAGCTCTTCATCGCCGCCCCGGCGGACGCCGACGGCGTCCGCCCGTCCGGGCTCGCCCTGGACCGGCTGATCTACCCGGCCCGCAAGCGCATCGAGCACGAGACCGCCGCGGCCGGCGTCGACATCTACTTCCCGTCGCTGTCCAGCCGGACCATCGTCTACAAGGGCATGCTGACCACCGAGCAGCTGCCGGCGTTCTTCACCGACATCCGCGACCAGCGGGTGGAGTCGGCGATCGCGATCGTCCACTCCCGGTTCTCCACCAACACCTTCCCGGCGTGGCCGCTGGCCCACCCGTTCCGCTTCATCGCGCACAACGGCGAGATCAACACCGTGCGCGGCAACCGGAACCGGATGCGGGCCCGCGAGGCCATGCTCGCCTCCGACCTGATCCCGGGCGACCTGGCGCGGGTGTTCCCGATCAACAGCAAGGACGCGTCCGACTCCGCGTCGTTCGACGAGGTGCTGGAACTGCTGCACCTGGGCGGCCGGTCGCTGCCGCACGCGGTGCTGATGATGATCCCGGAGGCGTGGGAGAACAACGCCGACACCATGGATCCGGCATTCCGCGGCTTCTCCGAGTTCCACGCCTGCCTGATGGAGCCGTGGGACGGCCCGGCCTGTGTCACCTTCACCGACGGCACCCTGCTCGGCGCCGTCCTGGACCGGAACGGCCTGCGCCCGGGCCGGTGGTGGCTGACCACCGACGACACCGTGGTACTCGCCTCCGAGTCGGGCGTGCTGCCGATCCCGCCGGAGCAGGTCGTGGAGCGCGGCCGGCTGCAGCCCGGCCGGATGTTCCTGGTCGACACCGCCCGCGGGAAGATCCTCGACGACCGCGACGTGAAGGCGTACCTGTCGGCGCAGGAGCCCTACTCGGAGTGGGTGCACGCCGGGCTCATCCCGCTGGAGAGCCTGCCCGCCCGCGAGCACGTGGTCACCGGCCACGAGGCCGTGCTGCGGCGCCAGCAGGTGTTCGGCTACACCGAGGAGGACCTGCGGGTCCTGCTCACCCCGATGGCGAAGACCGGTGCCGAGGGGATCGGGTCGATGGGCACCGACACGCCCGAGGCCGTGCTGTCCGAGCGCCCGCGGCTGCTGTTCGACTACTTCTCGCAGTTGTTCGCGCAGGTCACCAACCCGCCGCTGGACGCGATCCGGGAGCAGGTCGTCACCAGCATGGCCAGCGTCATCGGCCCAGAGCAGAACCTGCTCGCACCCGGGCCGACGTCCTGCCGGCTGATCAAGCTGCCCTCGCCCGTCATCGACAACGACGAGCTGGCCAAGCTTGTCGGGGTGAACGCCGAGGGCGACCTGCCGGGCTTCAGCTCCACCACCATCTCCGGCCTGTACGACGTGGCCGGCGGGGGAGAGGCGCTGCGCGAGGCGCTGGCCCGCTGCCGGGCGGAGGCCGACCAGGCCATCGCCGACGGTGCGCGGATCCTGATCCTGTCCGACCGGGACAGCGATGCCGACCGGGCACCGATCCCGTCACTGCTGCTGACCTCGGCCGTGCACCACCATCTGGTGCGGATGAAGTCGCGGACCAAGGTGGCGCTGGTCGTCGAGGCCGGTGACGCCCGCGAGGTGCACCACGTCGCGCTGCTGCTGGGCTACGGCGCCGGTGCGGTCAACCCGTACCTGGCCGTGGAAACCGCGGAGGACCTCGCCGCCGGCGGGTTGCTCGGCGACGTCACGCCGGCGAAGGCGGCCCGGAACCTGGTGTACGCGCTGGGCAAGGGCGTGCTGAAGGTGATGTCCAAGATGGGCATCTCGACGGTCGGCTCGTACCGGCAGGCCCAGGTGTTCGCCGCGTTCGGCATCGACGAGGAGGTGCTGGAGGAGTACTTCACCGGCACCACCTCGCGGACCGGCGGCAGCGATCTCGGGGTCCTGGCCGAGGACATCCGGATCCGGCACGAGCTGGCCTTCGTGCCCAACACCTCCGTCCGCGAGCACCGCGGCCTGGAGGTCGGCGGGCAGTACCAGTGGCGGCGGGAGGGCGAGATCCACCTGTTCAACCCGGAGACCGTCTACCTGCTGCAGCACTCCACCCGGACCAAGCAGGAGTCCGTCTTCCGCCGGTACACCGACACCGTCGACGAGCTGGCCCGCCGCGGCGGCACCCTGCGCGGCCTGTTCGGGCTGCGCACCGACGTCCGGCTGCCGATCCCGCTGGAGGACGTGGAGCCGGCCGCGGAGATCGTGAAGCGGTTCGTCACCGGTGCGATGTCGTACGGGTCGATCTCCAAGGAGGCCCACGAGACGCTGGCGATCGCCATGAACCGGCTCGGCGGCCGGTCCAACACCGGCGAGGGCGGCGAGGACATCGACCGGCTCTACGACCCGACCCGGCGCTCCGCGATCAAGCAGGTCGCCTCCGGCCGGTTCGGCGTGACCAGCGCCTACCTGGTCAACGCCGACGAGATCCAGATCAAGATGGCACAGGGTGCGAAGCCCGGCGAGGGCGGGCAGCTGCCCGGCAACAAGGTCTACCCGTGGATCGCCAACACCCGGCACGCCACCACCGGTGTCGGACTGATCTCGCCCCCGCCGCACCACGACATCTACTCGATCGAGGATCTCAAGCAGCTGATCCACGACCTGCGCAACGCCAACCCGCGCGCCGACGTGTCGGTGAAGCTGGTGGCCGAGCCCGGTGTCGGCACGGTCGCGGCCGGCGTGGCCAAGGCACATGCGGACCGGGTGATCATCGCCGGGTACGACGGCGGCACCGGTGCCGCGCCGCTGACCTCGCTGAAGCACACCGGCCAGCCGTGGGAGCTGGGCCTGGCCGAGGCGCAGCAGACGCTGCGGCTCAACGACCTGCGCGAGCAGGTCCGGGTGCAGGCCGACGGCGGCATGAAGACCGGCCGTGACGTGGTCATCGCGACGCTGCTGGGCGCCGAGGAGTTCGGTTTCGCCACCGCTCCGCTGGTCGTCGCCGGCTGCGTGATGATGCGCGTCTGCCACCTGGACACCTGCCCGGTCGGCATCGCCACCCAGAACCCGGTGCTGCGCGACCGCTACACCGGTACCCCGGAGTTCGTCGAGACGTTCTTCCTGTTCCTCGCCGAGCAGGTCCGCGAATACCTTGCGGCCCTGGGCTTCTCGTCGCTGCAGGAGGCCGTCGGGCACGCCGAGCTGCTGGACGTCGCGCCCGCGGTGGACCACCACCGGGCGCGCGGGCTGGACCTGGCGCCGCTGCTCGCGGTGGCCGACACCGCCAGCGGGCACTCGTGTCTGCGCCCGGCGCAGCACGACCTGTCCAAGACGTTGGACGCCAAGCTGATCGAGAGCGCCGGCGAGGCCCTGCAGGACGGCCGGACGATCACCCTGCGGTCGCCGATCCGGAACGTGGACCGCACCAGCGGCACCATGCTCGGCTCCGAGGTGACCCGCCGGTTCGGCCCCGACGGGCTGCCCGACGGCACCGTCACCGTGGAGCTGACCGGCACCGCCGGCCAGTCGCTCGGCGCCTTCCTACCGCGCGGCATCACACTGGACCTGGTGGGCGACGCCAACGACTACGTGGCCAAGGGCCTGTCCGGCGGCCGGGTCGTGGTGCGGCCGGCGGAGAACTCGCCGGCCCAGGCGCCCGGATCGAAGGTCCAGGTCATCGCCGGCAACACCATCGGCTACGGCGCCACCTCGGGCGAGGTGTTCCTGCGCGGCCGGGTCGGCGAGCGGTTCGCCGTCCGGAACTCGGGGGCGCTCTTCGTCGCCGAGGGCACCGGCGACCACGCCTGCGAGTACATGACCGGCGGCCGGGTCGTCATCCTGGGCCGGACCGGCCGGAACGCCGCGGCCGGCATGTCCGGTGGCATCGCCTACCTGCTCGACCCCGACCTGAGCCGGATCAACCCGGAGCTGGTCGACGTCGAGGAGCTGTCCGGCGAGGACGAGTTCGTGTGGCTCGGCGAGGTGATCAGCGATCACCGCCGCTGGACCGGGTCGGCGATCGCCGCCTCGCTGCTCGCCGACTGGCCGGCCTCGGCCACCCGCTTCCGCCGGCTGATGCCGCGCGACTACCGCAAGGTCCTGGACATCCAGGCCGAGGCGGAGCGCACCGGTGCCGACGCCGACCTGCTGATCATGGAGGCCTCCCGTGGCTGACCCGAACGGTTTCCTCAAGTACGGCCGCCAGACCCCGCCCCGCCGGCCGGTGCCGCTGCGGCTCAAGGACTGGCGCGAGGTCTACGAGCCGTTCGCCGAAGGCGACACCAAGGTGCAGGCTGCCCGCTGCATGGACTGCGGGATCCCGTTCTGCCACCAGGGATGTCCGCTGGGCAACCTGATCCCGGAGTGGAACGAGCTGGTCCGCACCGGCCGCTGGGAGGACGCCTCCGACCGGCTGCACGCGACCAACAACTTCCCGGAGTTCACCGGTCGGCTGTGCCCGGCGCCCTGCGAGGGCGCGTGCGTGCTCGGCATCGGGGACGACCCGGTGTCGATCAAGCTGGTCGAGCAGGAGATCGCCGACCGGGCCATCGCGGCCGGCGGCCTCACCCCGCGGCCGGCGCTGGTGTCCAGCGGCAAGTCCGTCGCCGTCGTCGGTTCCGGGCCGGCCGGCCTGGCCGCCGCGCAGCAGCTGGCCCGGGCCGGGCACGCCGTCACCGTGTTCGAGCGGGACGGTCGGATCGGCGGCCTGATGCGGTACGGCATCCCGGAGTTCAAGATGGACCGGGCCGTGCTGGACCGCCGCCTCGAGCAGATGACCGCCGAGGGCGTCCGCTTCATCTCGCACTGCAACGTCGGCGTCGACCTGTCGGTCAACGACCTGCGCCGCCGGTTCGACGCCATCGTGCTGGCCACCGGGTCGACCGTGGCGCGCGAGCTGACCGTCGACGGCCGCGAGCTGTCCGGCGTGCACCTGGCGATGGACTACCTGGTGCAGGCCAACAAGGTGCTCGAGGGGACCCTGGCCGCACCCGAGATCAGTGCCGAGGGCAAGCATGTCGTGATCATCGGCGGCGGTGACACCGGCGCCGACTGCTACGGCACGGCGTTGCGCCAGGGTGCGGCCTCGGTGACCCAGTTGGACATCCACGTCCAGCCGCCGGTCACCCGGGACGCCTCCACCCCGTGGCCGACCTACCCGCTGCTGCTGCGCACCTCTGCGGCGCACGAGGAGGGCGGCCAGCGCGTCTTCGGCGTCAACTCCACGTCGTTGGAGGGTGTCGACGGCCATGTCACCGGACTGCACCTGATGGAGGGCAAGCGGGTGCCGGGCGGGTTCGTCCCGTCGCCGGGCACCGAGGCGCACCTGCAGGCCGACCTGGTGCTGCTGGCCCTGGGCTTCACCGGGCCGGAGCGTGAGGGTCTGCTCGACGAGCTCGGCGTGGATCTCACCGCCCGCGGCACCGTCGCCCGCGACGACGACTACATGACCAACATGCCCGGCGTCTTCGTCGCCGGTGATGCCGGTCGTGGTCAGTCGCTCATCGTCTGGGCCATCGCCGAGGGTCGTTCTGCCGCAGCGGGTGTCGACGCCTTCCTCTCCGGTGGTTCCGCCGTCTCCGCCCTGCCCGACCCCCTCCAGCCCTCCGCCGTCGCCCTGCGCTGAGGTCCTCCGGCGGGTACTGGTCCGGCGGGTGTCGGGCCGGGGTTGCTGCTCCGGAGGTGTCGGGCGGCGGGTTCGGGGTGGTGGTGGGGCCGCGGTTGGTTCCGGGTCCGTCTGGCCACACGCGTTGTCCATTTTCGGCCCGGGAGTGGTCGTCGGCGTCCGGCGTGAGCTTCGTTGGCCCCTCCGCCGGTTGTCACCCGGGTGGAGGGCCAACGAATGCCGCCGATCGGTACGGGTAGCGGTTTCCCGGCTCGGAGATGGTGGTGCGGGCCGAGGCCCGTTCCGGGTCCTTCTGGCTACACGGGTTGTCCATTTCGGCCCGGGAGCGCCGGCGTCCGGGTTCGGGGGTGGTGGTGTGGGCCGTTGTTCGTTCCGGGTCCTTCTGGCTACACGGGTTGTCCATTTTCGGCCCGGGAGCGCCGGCAGCGGGCGGCGTGATCCTTGGCTGGTCCGCACACGTCCGGGCAGGCCGGCCGACCCACTGCCCGGTCCGTCCTTCTCCGGGCGTTTGTGCCGTTTCCGCCTGCCCGGGTGCGGGCCTACCGAACGGCCCGCTGGGCGGGCCGTCCCTCTCCGGGCGCTTGTTCCGTTCCCGACACCCTGCCCGGGCGTCCTTCTCCGGGGCACTTGTTCCGTCGCCGCCTGCCTGCAGGGCAGATCCCCCGAGCGCGGCCCGCTCCCACACGCCGACCTGCCGAGCTTGTGGCGCCTCCGTTGACCGGGGACTGCTGCGCCCGCAAACGCCACGCATCCGGGCGGGATTTCGCGACAGGGTCGGACATCTGTGACCCCGTGTACAGAATCGGTTCAGAGAGCGCAGTAGGCTAGGTCCTCATGGAACGCCGCGCGAAGATCGTCTGCACACTCGGGCCCGCCACCTCGTCCGAGGAGGCGATCACCGCGCTCATCGAGGCCGGCATGAACGTCGCCCGGATGAACTTCTCCCACGGTGACCACGCCGACCACGCCGTCGTGCACGGCCACGTCCGGGCCGCCGCCCAGCGCCTGGGCAAGACCGTCGGCATCCTGGCCGACCTGCAGGGTCCGAAGATCCGGCTCGGCAGATTCGCCGACGGCCCGCACCTGTGGGCGAACGGCGAGCAGGTCACCATCACCGTCGAGGACTGCATCGGCAGCAAGGAGCGCGTCTCCACCACCTACAAGGGCCTGGCCCGCGATGCCCGCCCCGGCGACCGGTTGCTGATCGACGACGGCAAGGTCGGCCTGGTGGTCACCTCCGTCGACGGCGACGACGTGCACTGCACCGTCACCGAGGGCGGCCAGGTCTCGAACAACAAGGGCATCTCCCTGCCCGGCATGAACGTCTCCGTCCCTGCCATGTCCGAGAAGGACATCGAGGACCTGAAGTTCGCCCTCTCCCTCGGTGTCGACTTCGTCGCGCTGTCCTTCGTCCGGTCGCCGTCCGACGTCGACCTCGTGCACGGCGTCATGGACGAGGTCGGCAGCACCCGGGTCCCGGTCGTGGCCAAGCTCGAGAAGCCGGAAGCCATCGCCAATCTCGAGGCGATCGTGCTGGCGTTCGACGGCGTGATGGTGGCCCGCGGCGACCTCGGTGTCGAGCTCCCGCTGGAGCAGGTGCCGCTGGTGCAGAAGCGCGCCGTGCAGATCGCCCGGGAGAACGCCAAGCCGGTGATCGTGGCGACGCAGATGCTCGACTCGATGATCGAGCACTCCCGCCCGACCCGTGCCGAGGCCTCGGACGTCGCCAACGCGGTGCTCGACGGCGCCGACGCGGTGATGCTGTCCGGCGAGACCTCGGTCGGCAAGTACCCCTTCCTCACCGTCGCGACGATGGCCCGGATCATCGAGGCCGTCGAGAGCGAATCCGTTGCCGCACCGCCGCTCTCGCACGTGCCGCGGACCAAGCGTGGCGTGCTGTCCTACGCCGCGAGGGACATCGGCGAGCGCTTGGAGGCCAAGGCGCTGGTCGCCTTCACCCAGTCCGGCGACACCGTGCGCCGGCTCGCCCGGCTGCACACGCACCTGCCGCTGCTCGCCTTCACCCCGCTGGAGTCGACCCGTAACCAGCTGGCACTGACCTGGGGCACCAAGACCTTCGAGGTCGAGTCGGTGGACTCCACCGACGAGATGGTCGCACTGGTCGACACCGCCATGCTCGAGCTGACCGGCTACCAGGTCGGCGACACCGTGGTCATCGTCGCCGGCTCGCCGCCCAACACCCCGGGCTCGACCAACCTCATCCGCGTGCACCGCCTCGGCATGCAGGACTGACCCCGCCTCCGACCTCCCGCCCGCCCGGCCGCTCCACCTCCCCGACCCCGCGATGATCAACTTCGTCGACGCGTGGGATCACGGTGTTTTTGTTGTGGGTGGGACAGGAGTCGACGAGTTCCTACGCGCAGGCGAAGTTGATCATCGCGTCGGGCGACGGTCGGGTCGCAGGGGAAGTTGATCATCGCGTCGGGCGGGGGGTCGGGTCGCGGGGAACGGTGATCACTGTGTCGGGCGTGTCGGGCGGGTTCGGCGGGGTGCGTCACACCTGATCCCGACGGGCCTCGCAGGCAGGTCGGGCGGGTGCGGGGCCGCTACGGTGTCCCGGTGACCCAGGACCCGTTGATCCACCCCGCCAGCTCCGTGCGCGGGCAGACCGCGGTGGACGCCGTGGTGGCACTGCTCGACCTGGAGCGGTTGGAGGACGACCTGTTCCGCGGGGTGTCCCCGGAGATCTCGCCGGTCCGGGTGTTCGGCGGGCAGGTGGCCGGCCAGGCGCTGGTGGCCACGGGTCGTACCGTCCCGCCGGATCGGCGGGTGCATTCGCTGCACGCCTACTTCATCCGCGGCGGCGACCCGCGGGTGCCGATCATCTACCAGGTCGAACGGGTCCGGGACGGCCGCTCGTTCACCACCCGCCGGGTCACCGCGGTGCAGCACGGCAAGACGATCTTCGCCATGTCCTCGTCGTGGCAGAGCGACGAGGAGGGGATGGAGCACGAGCCGGCGCCGCTGGACGTCCCGCCGCCGGACCAGGTGCCGACCCTGGACGAGCGGCTGACCGCGGTGCCGGACACCCGGCACGTGTGGGCGCACATGCCGCGGCCGTTCGACATCCGCTACGTGGAGCTGCCGACCTGGCTGATGCCTCCGGAGCAGCGCGTCGCCGCTCCGGAGGAACGGGTGCGGGTGTGGATCAGGCCGGACGGCCGGATCCCGGACGATCCGCTGCTGCACGTCTGCCTGTTGGCCTACGTCTCGGACCTGACTCTGCTCGACACCGTGCTCCGGCCGCACGGAGTCGTCGCGGAGAACACCATCAAGCAAATGGCCTCGCTGGACCACGCCATGTGGTTCCACCGGCCCATCCGGTTCGACGACTGGGTGCTCTACGAGATGCAGGCACCGGTCGCCGCGGGCGGGCGCGGACTCGCGACCGGAGCCTTCCTCGACGCCGACGGTCACCTGCTGACGACCGTGGTCCAGGAGGGCCTGGTGCGGGTCCGCGGCTGAGAGCCCGCACTCAGGTCGAGGTGTCGGCCGGGAAGCTCGCGGTCAGCGGCTCGAGACCGGCGATCAGTTCGTCGAGTTCACCGGGGGAGAGCACCTCGTAGGCGGGGGCGGCCAGGTCGTCGGTCAGTGCCTCGATCCGGCCGTGGAGCGCCCGGCCGGCAGCGGTGAAGGAATTGCCGTCGATCAGGCCGCGCTGTCGGAGACCGCCGAGAACGGCGTCGAGCCGGGCGGCCGGGAGGTGATGCAGCCGGCCGAACTCCGCCGGCCGCATCCCGAGCGAGATGGCGAACAGCACGTGCGCCTCGGTCCCGGCGATCCCGTTGGCGGCGAGCGCGATGCTGTGGCCGTCGCCCCGGTACTCCCGGAGCAGCGTGGTGACGTGCCAGAGCCGGGCGACCGGGTCCGCGGGCAGATCCAGTGAGCGGAGTGCGGCGTAGAGCACCCGGCCCTCGGTCGGTGCCGAGAACGCCGCCCGGGTCGCGAGTGCGATCGTCCGGTCCAGACCCGGAGGATCGGCAAGAGCGCCGAACCGGTGCCGGAGTGCAGCGGCACTGCTCCGCTCGCGGATGCGGATCGCCTCGTCCGGGGTGACCTTGCTCCACACCCACGGGATGTGCCGCGCCGCCTCGCCCTCGGCGAAGCTGTAGAAGGCGGCGTGCACCACCTCCGCCGGGACCCGGCCCAGGGCCGCGGCCCGGCCGGCGAAGTAGCCGTCCCAGATGGTCCGCATGCCGTGCTCCAGGAACGCACCGAGCACGGCATCGCCGAAGGACACCGCAGCGATCGGCTCGACCAGCTCGAACATGCGGCGCATCTTCGCCCTCGGGTGTGCCACCGATCTGCTCCCTCCCGGTGCGGCCCGGCAGACCACCGGACCTGCGGGGTGATCCTGACACGGGCGCCCACGAGCGGCAGCCCGTCGGTAGGGGCAGTTCTCAGCAGCAGGTCTCAGCCCCGGTTGCGTTCCAGCAGGTCGGCACGGACCTCGTCCCGGCGCCCACCCGGCGGCAGCTCGTCCAGGGCGGCGAGACCTGCGGCGCTGCCGTGCACCTCTGCGACCGCAACAGCACGGGCGAGCCGGGCCGGCTCGCTCGGCGCAACGGCCACCAGCAGGTCGTAGAGCCGGAGAATCTCCGCATGATCGGTGGCGTCCGCGCTGACCGCCCGGTCGTGCTCGGCGGCGATGGCAGCCTGCAGTTGGTACGGGTCCGCCGATCCCTGCGTCGCCAGCAGCGACCGGTTCAACAGGTCGATGCCGCGGTCGATCATCGGCCGGTCCCAGCGGTTCCGGTCCTGGCGGTCCAGCGGTACCGGCTCCCCGCGGTCGTCGAGCCGGGCCGGCCGGCGCGCCTCGGTGAGCAGCAGCAGGGCGAGCAGGCCCTGCGGCATGGTCTGCGCCGGGAGCAGGTCGTGCAGCAGTTCCGCCAGCCGGACGGCCTCGGTGCGGACCACCGGATCCTCGGACGACGGACGGTACCCGGCGGTGTAGAGCGCCTGGATCACCGCGCAGACCGCCGGCAGCCGGTCAGGTAGGTCCGCGACATCCGGTACCCGGTAGGGAATCCGGGCCGCCGCGATCTTCTGCCGGGCCCGCGTCAGGCGCTTCGCGGTCGCCGCCTCGGTGCCCAGCAGGACGGTGGCGATCGTCGGGACGTCGAGCCCGCACAGGGTCCGCAGCGCGAGCGCGACACGGGTGGCCGGGGCCAGGGTCGGGTGGCAGCAGGTGAAGATCAGCCGCAGCTGGTCGTCCCGCACCACGTCCTCCGGCGGCAGGTCCGAGCGCCCCAGTTCGATCATGCGCAGTCCTTCTTCCTCGCGGGCGGACCGTCCGGATTCCCGGCGCAGCACGTCCAGCGCCTTGCGACGGGCGGTCAGGGTGAGCCACGCCCGGGGTTCCGCCGGGACGCCGGTGCGTGGCCAACTGGTCAACGCCGCGACCACCGCCTCCTGTACCGCGTCCTCGGCCACCTGGACGTCGCCGACTGTCCGGATCAGCGTCGCCAGCACCCGCGCGCCTTCGCGACGCACCGTGTGCGCCAACAGGTCCCGGGCCGGGTCGGTCACCGGAAGGCGATCAGCGGGCGGATCTCCACCGCGCCGTTGCGGGCCGCCGGCAGCTGCGCCGCCATCGCGACCGCCTGATCCAGGTCCTCGGCCTCGATCACGTAGTAACCGGTGAGCGCCTCCTTCGTCTCCGCGTACGGACCGTCGGTGGTGATCACCTGACCGCCGCGCGCGGAATCGACCCGGACCACGGTCGCGGTCGGGGTGGGATGCAGCAGCGCGCTGCTGCGCAGGGCGTCGGCATGCTCGACGGCCCAGCCGCGGTACTCGGCGAGTTCCTCGGCGTGCTCGGCGTCCCACCAGTTGACGTCGGCGGTGTAGGTCAGTGCCAGGTAGAGGGCCACAATGTCTCCTTCGTCCGGGGACCGTCCGGTCCCGTCAGCATGGAACGAACGGGACCGCCGGGAAAGGACACCGGACCGGAAATTTCCGGTGGGGCATGTGTCCCGCGATCACCGGAGCGCGGCGAGCAGTTCGGTGGCGAGCCGGGTCAGGGCCAGGGTGGCGGGGGACAACACCGCATCGCGGCGGGTGACGAAGGCGAAGTTCTCGGCCAGCGGCGGGTCGAGCGGGGTGGCGTGCAGGCCGGGGACCGCGCCCAGGGCACGGGCCAGCGGCAGGGTCAGCACGGTGTCGGCCACGCCGCGGGCGGCCAGCTCCAGTGCGGACTGCGGCGACTCCACCTCGATCTCCGGGGCGAGCGTCAGCCCGGCCCGCTGGAACCGGTCGACCAGCTGTCGTCTCGTGGGATCCGCTGCGCCCCAACGGGCTTCGGGTAGTATTAGCGGCCGGGCGGCCAGGGTGCGCACGTCGATCGGCCCGGCGGTCGGTGGCGCGACCGACAGGTGCACCACCGCCGCAGACCACACCACCGGCCCGACTGTCAGCCCGCGGTCGTCGACCGGCAGTGCGACCAGACCGGCCTCCAGTTCGCCGGACCGCACCTCGTCCGCCACCTCGGACGAGTTGAGCCCGACGATCCGCACCCGGATCTGCGGGTGCCGGACCCGGAACTGCTCGATCAGATCGGTGACGACGAGATGCCTTGCGCTGCTGAAGGTCCCGAGCACGGCGGTGCCGCCGACCAGCTCGCGCACCTGGCGCACCGACTCCGCCGCCGCCCGGGTCGCGGCCAGCGCCTGCTCCGCCCGCGGTGCGAACAGCCGACCCGCCTCGGTCAGCACCAACCGGCGGTTGGTGCGGATGAACAACGGCACGCCGAGCTCGGTCTCCAACCTCTTGATCTGCTCGGACAGGCTCGGCTGGGCGATCCACAACGCCTGGGCGGCGGCGGAGAACGAGCCGTGGCGCACCGAGGCCAGGAAGTACTCGAGCTGTTGCAGCGTCACCGGGGAAGCATGCGCGAGTGCGGGTCTTGGATCAAGGCTCAGCCTATGGGGCATCTCGCCGATCAAGGCTGGACCGGCGTGCGCCGGGTGCCCAGACTGGTGCCGGCAGACGATCGGGAGAAGGAGCCAGTGGTGAGCACACCGCGGTACTGCATCATCGGGGCCGGCGCGGCCGGACTCGCCGCGCTGCGCGTGCTCGGCGCGCACGGCATCGACGTCGACTGTTTCGAGCGGTCGGACCGGGTCGGCGGGCACTGGCACACCGACTACGAGTCGCTGCACCTGATCACCTCCCGCGACCTGTCCGGGTTCGCCGGTGATCCGATGCCGCCCGACTACCCGGTCTACCCGAGCCGCGCGCAGATGGTCGACTACATCGAGTCCTTCGCCGACCGGCACGGGCTCCGCGAGAAGGTCACCTTCGGCACGACCGTGACCGAGGTGCGGCCGCGCGGTGAGCGGGGCAGCGACGGGTGGACGGTGACCACCGACGACGGCACGGTCCGCGACTACGACGCGGTGCTGATCGCCAACGGGCACCTCACCGACCCGCGCATCCCCGCCTTCGCCGGCGAGTTCACCGGGCACCAGGTCCACTCGGCGGACTACCACGACGCCTCCGACATCCAGGGCACCCGGGTGCTGGTGGTGGGCGCCGGCAACTCGGGGTGCGACCTGGCGGTCGATGCCGCGCACGCGCGGCTCGACGCGCACGTCTCGGTGCGATCGGGGCAGGTGTTCCAGCCGAAGGCGCTGCTCGGCCGGCCGCGGGCCGAACTGCGCTGGCCGTCCTGGCTGCCGGACACGGCGCGGGAGCGGATCACCAGGGCGATGGTGCGCATCGCGGTCGGCGCGCCCACCTCCTACCGCGGGCTGCAGGCGCCGCTGACCGAGAACCTGAACAAGCAGCGACCGGTGGTCAACTCGCTGCTGCCGTACTGGATCCAGCACGGCAGGATCACCGCCCGGCCCGGGATCGAGAGGTTCGCCGGCCGCACCGTCCACTTCACCGACGGCAGCTCCGGCGAGTTCGACACCGTGCTGTGGGCGACCGGGTTCCACACCTCACTGCCGTTCCTCGACCGCGGGCTGCTGACCTGGCGGGACGGGGTGCCGCTGCGGGTGGCCGGGCTGACGGTGCCGGTCGGCACCGAGAACCTCTACCTCATCGGTCTCGCCGCGCCCCGCGGCCCGCAACTCCCCGTGTACTCGGCGCAGGCCGAGCTGGTGGCCCGATTCCTGCAGCACGGACGGCCGGTGTCGGCCGCACTCGCCGCGCAACAGACCCCCGACTCCCGCATCGACATCATCCGCAAGGAGTGGCAGCAGCAGATGGACCACACCCACCGCTACCTCGACCGGTTACCGGCCGCGCCGGCCCCGACCCGGCAGCAGGTGGCAGCCCGATGAGCGCCCTCGTGCTCGACGAGATGCCGCGCCGGCTTGTCGGGCGGGTGGCACTGGTCACCGGTGCCGCGCGTGGCCAGGGTGCGGCGCACATCGAACGCCTCGCCGCCGAGGGGGCGCGGGTGTTGGCCTGCGACGTGCTGGACACCGAGGGCGAGGCGACCGCCGCGGCGCTGCGGGAGGAGGGACTCGACGTCACCTACCGGCGCCTGGACGTCACCTCCGCCGCCGACTGGGCGGGCGCGATCGCCGAGGTGACCGAGCGGTACGGCCGCCTGGACGTGCTGGTCAACAACGCCGGCATCATCCACGTCGCACCGATCCTGGAGCAGAGCGAGCAGGACTGGCAGCGCACGCTGACCGTCAACACCACCGGTCCGCTGCTCGGCATCCAGGCCGCGGCGCCGCTGCTGATCACGGCCGGCGGCGGGTCGGTGATCAACACCGCGTCGATCTTCGGGGTGGTCGGCGCCGTGGGGTACGTCGCCTACACGGCCAGCAAGGGTGCCCTGCTGGCGTTGACGAAGACCGCGGCCCTCGAGCTCGCCCCGCACGGGATCCGGGTCAACGCGCTGGTCCCGGGCGGGGTCAGCACCCCGATGAACGAGCACGAGAAGGAGGGTGGGGTCATCCCGCAGACCCCGTTGGGGCGGCGCGCCCACGTCAGCGAGATCGCCGCGGTGGTGGCGTTCCTCGCCTCCGACGACGCGCGGTTCGTGACCGGGACCGAGATCGTGGTGGACGGCGGCTTCCTCGCGCACTGATCACTGGTGACCGCACATCCGGCGGCCCGGGCGGAACGTAGGCGGATCGGGTGCGGTGGGCCACGTGCGACGTGGCGGGTGGCAGCGGATCCAGGGGATCGGAGCGCCGGCGCAAGAACCTGTGTGGTGCCCCCGGTCAGACTCGAACTGACACTACGCGGGTTTTGAATCCGCTTCCTCTGCCAATTGGGATACGGGGGCAGGGTCCGCGCTGCGGACCGGCACCGATCCTATGGCATGTGCCGACGCCGTTTCCCGCCCCGCGGACCGGCCGGCGCACGACCTCCGATCGCGGCCTGCCGCCCCCGCATCGGGCCTGCCACCACGGCCCGGATTCCGCCCACGGCTGACTGTGATCAAGCCGGGTGTGATCAACGCCGTACCTCTCACCTGCGGCGTCGGTCACGTAGAGCGATCAGCTGTCATGCGGGGGACACATGGCCTGGGTAGGCTCTTGCCGCCACGTGGGGCCGAGAAGCGGTCCCGCGTCGACATTGCCGGGAGGTAGCCGATGGCGGCACCGCGTCGCGTGCTCATTGCCGAGGACGAAGCGCTGATCAGACTCGATCTGGCGGAGATGCTCACCGAAGAGGGTTTCGAGGTCGTCGGTCAGGCGGCCGACGGCGAGGAGGCGGTCACCATGGCCGGCTCGCTCAAGCCCGACCTGGTGATCATGGACGTCAAGATGCCCAAGAAGGACGGCATCGACGCTGCGGCGGAGATCGTGTCGGACCAGATCGCCCCGGTGGTGATGCTGACCGCGTTCTCGCAGCGGGATCTGATCGAGCGGGCCAGGGATGCCGGAGCGATGGCCTACCTGGTGAAGCCCTTCAACCAGGCGGACCTGCTGCCGGCCATCGAGCTGGCGGTCGCCCGCTACGCCGAGATGGTCCAGTTGCGGGAAGAGGTGGCCGACGTGTCGGCGCGCCTGGAGACCCGCAAGCTCATCGACCGGGCCAAGGGCCTGTTGATGACGAATCAGAAGATGACGGAGCCCGAGGCGTTCCGCTGGATCCAGCGCACCGCGATGGACCGGCGCACCTCGATGCAGGTCGTCGCCCAGGCGGTCCTGGACGGACTGGGCGCGAAGTCCTCCTGAGTCGTTCACTCGTCCGGGGCGCCCGCCGGCGCCCCGGACGACGGTTCGACGTCCCCTCCGTCCGCCTCGTCACGCGGGCCGCCGTGGGTCACGCGCGTACTGCCTGCCTGCAGGTGACGGCTGTCCTCCGTTCTCCTGCGTAGCCTCGACCCTCTCGGGCGTCGGTCGGTCCCCGGAACCCGCCTTGTTCTGCTGCCGACAGATCCCTCCCGTCGTGCCGGCTTCACCCGCGCCGCCCGGCGCCCGCCGGAGCAGATCCGCAACAGCTCCCCGTGCCGGATGCGCTGACGATCTTCCCGTCGACACCCGCGTTGCGCCCGGAATCCTCGCTCGGAACGATTCGAGCCGGAGAACTTCCGGGGGACGACAGCCGCTGCCGTCCGATGCCCGGGTGCCGGAGCGGCCGTTCGGCTCCGGTCCACCTGTGCGACAGCCGTCGCCGAACGCCGATCCGACACGCTGATCGTTGCGTGTCCCGCAACACGTAAGCATTTTTGTCACGATTTCGGTACTTCCGCTGGGTTGTTGCTGTGCAGGGCGGTGTCCGTGGGGTTAGCCTCACGCCACCCGCCGGACAGGTCTCGAAACCCTGGGCTTCATTCGCCAGCCCGACTGTGTTGCAACGCGTTCGGATTGCTCGAACGGGTTAACCAAGGGGAAACAAACGTGCGTCAAGCTTCCGCCAGTCCGTCGATCGGTACCCCGGTCGACGGTCGGCGGCACCCGTGTGCTAAGCGCGGGTTCGCTCGGCATGCGGGGAAGAACCCGGGACACCGACCGTCCGGGTAGGGCACGCAACACCAGCATCTGTGACACCCCGGCCGCTGCGCCTGGCAGCGGCCGGATTCCGATGAGGAGGAGCTTTGCGAACTCGTTCGATCACCCGCGTGGTGGCCGCTGGTGCGGCCCTCGCGCTGGCGCTGTCCGGCTGTGCCAGCAGCAGTGATTCCGGCGGCACGTCGTCCGGCGGCGGTGCGGCGACCAGTGGTGGCGCCACCGGTGGCGGCGGCGGCACCGGCAAGACCGTCGTGGTCTCGTCCGATCTGCCGCTGCAGGGCAGCTCCGCCTCGCAGTCCGAGTCGACCAACGAGCTGATCAAGCTCTACCTGGAGCAGCAGGGCTACAAGGCCGGCGACTACTCCATCGAGTTCAAGCCCTACGACGACTCGACCGCCGCCAAGGGCGCCTGGGACGAGGCCGCCTGCGCGAAGAACGCCGCCGACCACGTCGCGAACGAGAACGAGGTCGCCGTCATGGGCACCTTCAACTCGGGCTGCGCGAAGATCGAGGTCCCGACCCTGAACCAGGGCAACCTGCTGATGGTGTCGCACGCCAACACCAACCCCGGCCTGACCAAGGCCTGGGAGACCGGCGAGCCGGAGAAGTACTTCCCGTCCGGCAAGCGCACCTACGCCCGCGTGGTGACCACCGACGACTTCCAGGGCACCGCCGCCGCAGCCTTCGCCAAGGAGGACCTGAAGGTCACCAAGTGCTTCATCCTCAACGACAACCAGACCTACGGCCTGGGTGTCGCGAAGGCCTTCACCGATGCCGCCAAGGCCCAGGGCATCGAGATCGTCGGCGAGGAGGCCTGGGACGTCAAGCAGCCGAGCTACACCGCCCTGTACCAGGAGGCCAAGTCCGCCGGTGCCGACTGCATCTACCTGGGTGGCATCTACGACAACAACGGTGGCCAGCTGATCAAGGACAAGGTTGCCGTCCTCGGTGACAACAAGACCGTGAAGCTGCTCGGCCCCGACGGCTTCACCGGCTACGACGACCTGCTGGCGCTGCCGGAGGCCGAGGGCATGTACCTCACCTTCGCCGGCCTGACCACCGACCAGCTGATCGAGCAGGACGGCCCGGGCAAGGCGCTGATCGAGGCCTACACCGCCAAGTTCGGGAAGGCCCCGACCGGCAACTACCCGCTGTACGGCGTCGCCGCGATGCAGGTCATCCTGGCCGCCATCGCCGCCTCCGACGGCACCCGGGAGAGCGTCAACAACGCCGTGTTCTCCGGTGAGGGCATCACCATCCCCGAGGCCGACTCGGTCACCGGCAAGGAGATCAAGATCGACCCGGCGACGGGCGACACCAGCGCGAAGGACATCACCGTCGAGCTGGTGACCGGCGGCAAGGAGACCTTCTTCAAGGCCCAGTCCATCGAGTAGTCGTCCCTGACATCAGAAGTTCGCCGATGCCCGGGCCGGGAGTACCGACTCCCGGCCCGGGCATCGGCGCTTCCGCCCGGTCCACGTTCGACAACAGCCGGTCCCGCCTGCGTGGCGCAGGTTCGTCCGGAGAAGGGCCTTTGAAGACATGACCACACTCGCAGCCGGGGGGACCAGCCGGAAGGCCAAGGTCCGGGTGGGCCCCTTGGTCGAACGCATACTCGGGCTGGCGGTGCTCGCCCTGGGCATCGTCTGGGTCGCCGCCAACCTGATCGACGATCCTTCGCGGTTCGCGGCCTCCGGTCTGACCGGACTGAAGAACGGTGCGCTGTACGCGCTCATCGCCCTCGGCTACACCATGGTGTACGGCATCATCGAGCTCATCAACTTCGCCCATGGCGACCTGTTCATGCTGGCCACCATCGTCTCGGCGAACGTGATGGTGAACATCTTCGGGGTCAACAACCTCGGTGTCGCCACCCTGCTGCCGCTGCTGATCACCCTGGCCGTGGCGATGGCGTTCGGTGCCTTCATCAACGTCTCCGCTGAGTTCCTGGCGTACCGGCGTCTCCGGTCGGCGCCGAAGCTCGCCCCGCTGATGACCGCGGTCGGCCTGAGCTTCGTCTTCCGCGGCATTGCCCAGCAGGACTACATCAACGGTTCCGCGCCGAAGAACTGGCCGATCGTCTGGGGCGGTCCGCAGTACGGCGGCGTGTACATCTACCAGCTGCTGCTGGTGTTCGGCGTCACGGTGCCGCTGCTGCTGATCATGACCTGGATCGTCGGATACACGAAGCGCGGCAAGGCGATGCGCGCCGTCGCCCAGGACCAGGACGGTGCCCGGCTGATGGGCATCAACGTGAACGGCACCATCTCGTTCACCTTCGCACTGGGCGGCGCCCTCGCCGGTGCGGCCGGTCTGCTGTTCTTCCTGGTGCAGTCGCAGACCTTCTACGACACCGGCACGCAGCTCGGCCTGATCGCCTTCACCGCGGCGGTGCTGGGCGGTATCGGCAACCTGGTCGGCGCCGTCGTCGGCGGGCTGATGATCGGCATCATCCAGGCGATCAACGAGGGCGGGTCCTTCGGGCTCGGCCAGGCCTGGTCGCAGACCGTCATCTTCATCATCCTGATCATCTTCATGGTCTTCAAACCCGAGGGCATCTTCGGCCGGCGCACCACAGAGAAGGTGTGAGACCCATGGCCACTCCCACCCTCTCCCGCCCTTCGCGCAACCTCAGCCGGTTCAGCTGGCCCGTCGGCTTCGTGGTCGTGATCATCGGCCTGTTCATCATCTACCACTCGGTGCTGCCGGCCCTGATCCCGAGCATCGGCGAGAACGTCCGGGCCTGGCTGCCGGTCGCGACCCTCAACGAGTCGCTGATGTGGGTCATCATGGCCCTGGGACTCAACGTTGTCGTCGGCTACGCCGGCCTGCTCGACCTGGGTTACGTGGCGTTCTGGGCCCTCGGCGGCTACACCGCCGGCTGGCTGATGGCGGCGCCGTTCAACTGGACCTGGAACTTCTCGCTGATGTCGTCGATCACGACACCTGGCACGCACGTGAACTTCTGGTTCGTGATCATCATCGCCGGCGTGCTGTGCGCGATCCTGGGCATCATCATCGGTGCGCCCACGCTCCGGCTGCGCGGCGACTACCTGGCCCTGGTCACCCTGGGCTTCGGCGAGGTCATCAGCCAGTTCTTCCGCAACAGCAACGACATCGCCGGCTTCAACCTGGCCGGCGGCGACGGTGGCATCTCCATCGTCGACCCGATCGGCACCGGCTTCTTCACCTACCTCGGTGTGCCGAAGACACTGCTGAACAATCCGAACGACAACGTCTACAAGATCCTGGTGCTCGGCCTGCTGGTAGGGGTCTGCCTGTTCATCTCGCTGCGCATCCGCGAGGGCCGGCTCGGCCGGGCCTGGCTGGCCATCCGCGAGGACGAACTGGCCGCCTCGATGATGGGTGTGCCGCTGGTGCGCGCCAAGCTGTCCGCGTACGCGGTCGGCGCCTTCTTCGGTGGTATCGGCGGTGTCGCGAACGCCTCGGCGATCACCGGCAACGTCGCACCCGCCAGCTTCGACTTCGGCAAGTCGGTGCTGGTGCTGCTGATGGTCGTGCTCGGCGGCATGGGCAACGTCTGGGGCGTCACGATCGGTGCGTTCCTGCTGGCCTGGCTCAACGGCAACGGGCTCAAGCAGATCGGCGTGCAGCTGGACGAGTGGTTCGGCACCTCGCTGGAGGGTGTGCTGCCGCGCTACAACTACATCATCCTCGGCGTTCTGCTGGTGCTGATGATGTTGTTCAGACGTGAGGGACTGATACCCGAGAAACGCACCAAGGCGTTGATGAGCACGCCCAACCGGACGGAGATGGAGTCCGTCGGCGCGGACATCACCGAGGCCGAGGCGGAGACCGAGGCCATGGAGGCCACCTCCGCCGAGGAGGAGGCGGCGATCGCCGCGTCCGCGGTCGCGGTCAGTCCGACTTTGGCCGAGGACAGCGTGCCGGCCGAGGAGACCCCCGATCTGCGGAAGGGAGACCAGTCATGAGCGCCCCTGCCACTCCGGCGCTGACCGGGGACGCTGCGGTCGACAACGTGCTCTACGCCGACCACATCACCATCCGGTTCGGCGGACTCGTTGCGGTGAACGACGTCTCGTTCACCATTCCGCCACGGTCGGTGATCTCGCTGATCGGCCCGAACGGCGCCGGGAAGACCACGTTCTTCAACGTGATCACCGGCCTGTACGAGCCGACCGAGGGCACCGTGTTCCTCGAAGGCGAGGACATCACCATGGTCAAGCCGCACAAGCGGGCCGCCATGGGTCTGGCCCGCACGTTCCAGAACATCCGACTCTTCGGCCTGATGACGGCCGAGGAGAACGTGATGGTGGCGATGCACCCGCACCTGAAGTCCGGGATCATCTCCACGGTGCTGCGCACCCCGGGGCAGCGGCGCGAGGAGCGCGAGGCGCGGGACACGGCACGGGAACTGCTGCAGTACGTGGGCATCGGCAAGTCCGAGGGCGAGCTGGCCCGCAACCTGTCCTACGGCGACCAGCGCCGGCTGGAGATCGCCCGGGCGATGGCGCTGCGACCCAAGGTGCTGCTGCTCGACGAGCCGACCGCCGGCATGAACCCGCAGGAGTCGCAGCAGTTCAACGACTTCGTCTACCGGGTGCGTGACGAGAAGGGGATCTCGGTCCTGCTCATCGAGCACGACATGTCGGTGATCATGAAGATCAGCGAGCGGATCACCGTGCTGGACCGCGGCACGATGATCGCCGAGGGCACGCCGGACGACATCCGCAACAACCAGCAGGTCATCGAGGCCTACCTCGGCAAGACCGGCACCCGGGAAGGGAAGCGGCTGGCATGACAACAGCACCCAGCGAGAACGTCGCCCCGGTCCGGGGTGCCGGCAAGGATGTCGTGCTGCAGCTCGACGACCTGTCGGTCAGCTACGGCAACATCGCGGCGGTCAAGGGCCTGTCGATGACCGTCTACACCGGTGAGATCGTCTGTCTGATCGGGTCGAACGGTGCCGGGAAGTCCACGACGCTGCGCACCATCTCGGGCCTGCTCAAGCCCAAGCACGGTGACGTGGTGTTCAAGGGGCGCAAGATCAACGGCATCCCGGGGCACGAGGTCGTCAAGCTCGGCATCTGCCAGTCGCCGGAGGGTCGGAAGATCTTCCAGCGGATGACGGTGTCGGAGAACCTCGACCTCGGCGCGTTCACCCGGAACGACACCGAGCAGATCGCGCAGGACCGGGAGCGGGTGCTGGAACTGTTCCCGCGGTTGCGGGAGCGGATCAACCAGAAGGCCGGCACCATGTCCGGCGGCGAGCAGCAGATGCTCGCGGTCGCCCGGGCGCTGCTCGGCAACCCGAGCCTGCTCCTGCTGGACGAGCCGTCCATGGGTCTGGCCCCGGTGCTGGTCGACGTCATCTTCGAGACGATCCAGACCATCCGGGACCAGGGCACCACCGTGCTGCTGGTCGAGCAGAACGCCCTCGCGGCCCTCGAGATCGCGGACTACGCCTACGTTCTCGAGTCCGGTCACCTCAACATGGAGGGCCCGGCAGCACAGTTGCTCAACGACGACTCCGTCGCCGCCGCCTACCTTGGCGGCTGATCCACGCTCTGCCCGGAGGGGCGCGGACCGGTTCGCCGGCCCGCGCCCCTCCGCCGTTTTCCCCACCCCCCGCCTGGCGCGAGGATCATCATCGCCTGCGCGTAGGAAGTTGGCGAGATTGGGACTGATGGTGCAGGAGTCGCCACTTTCGTACGCGCATCGGATGATGATCCTCGCGCGGGGTGGGGCTCCGGGGTCAGGGGCGGCCGAGGGCGATGCGGGTGCGGGCGCGCTCGACGAAGCGCGGGTCGTGGGAGGCGGCGAGGACGCAGCGGCCGGCAGCGGTCTCGGCGAGCAGTACCCGCACCACCCGGTCCGCGGACGCCTCGTCCTGCTGGGAGGTGGGCTCGTCGAGGATCAGCACCGGGGCGGCGGACACCAGGCAGCGGGCGAGCGAGACCCGTTGCCGCTCGCCGCCGGACAGCTTGTGCACCGGCTGGTCCAGCAGCGGGGTCAGCGCCAGGCGGTCCGCCTGCCTCTCGATCCCGTCCGCACCTGCGCTCCGCACGGTGGCGGTCAGCTGCAGGTTCTCCCGGACGGTCAACGGCTCGACCAGCGAGGCCCGCTGCGGCGCGACCGTGACCCAGCGGCGCCGGTGCTCCGCCCGCGCGGCCCGGTCCATGCCCGACCAGTCCGCGCCGCCGGTCGACACCCGACCGGCCACCGGGTCCAGCAGGCCGGCCCCGATCGCCAGCATCGTCGACTTCCCGGACCCGGACGGTCCGGTGACGACGGTCCAGTCGCCGGACCGGATGTCGAGCCGTAGACCGTCGAACAGCACCCTGCTGCCGAAGCCCGCGGTCACCGCGTCGTAGGACAGCAGCACCGTGCCGTGCAGATCGGCGGGCAGGTGGGCGATCTCGGTCGGATCGGCGACCGGTGCGTCGACTGCGGGGATCGGCGGGGGTGCGACCACCGGGCGATCGGTGACGGTCAACCGCACGCCGGCCGGCTCCGGCTCGGCCACCATCCCGGGTACCACCGCGCCGGAGAGCATCTCGGGCGGGATCCGGATCCAGCCGCGGCTGTCCGGCACCTGTTCCACCACGTCCCGGCCTGGTATCCACTGCTCCGCGATCCGGCCGTCCCGCACCCGCACCCCGCGGTCGGCGAAGGCATCGGCGCGGGGGTCGTGGCTGACCAGGACCAGACTGGTGCCACCGGCTGCGATCTCGGAGAGGAGTCGGTACACCTCGTGCGCCGACTCCTCGTCGAGCTCGCCGGTCGGTTCGTCCGCCAACAGCAGGCTCGGCCGGTGGGCGACGGCGGCGCAGATCGCCACCCGCTGAGCCTCGCCGCCGGACAGATCGGCCACCCGGCGACCGGCCAGGTGCTCCAGCCCGAGCTCCGAGAGTGTCTGGACGGCAGCGGCTGTCGCGGTCGACGCGGACCGCCCGGTGATCCGCAGCTGCAGGGCGACGTTCTCCGGCACGGTCCGCTCGGGGAGCAGGCTGCGCCGGGCGTGCTGGTCGATGAAGCCCACGGAGGCCGCCCGCCAGCGTCGGCGCGCCGCCGTCGACATGCGGTGCAGGGCGGTGCCGGACACCACGACATCGCCGGCGGCGACGGCCTGCTCGCCGGTGATCACCCGCAACAATGTCGACTTGCCGGATCCGTTCGGCCCCTGCACCAGCAATCGCTCGCCGGCGTCCACCGTCAGGTCGGCGCCGCGCAACGCCATCACGTTCCCACCCGCGCCTTCGAAGGCGACGAACGCGTCCCGCACCATGACGATCGGTGCGCTGCGGACAGCCGGGATCCGGTCGGTGTCGGGGCTGGTCGTGGCGGGGCTCATCGCAGGTCCATCTCGGGAGCACGGGGGAGCCGACCGCGGAAGGCGGTGAGGGCGGCAACACCGGCGGTCAACGCGCAGCCGACGAGCGCCGACCCCACCACCACGAGCACCACCGGCGCCGGCACCACCAGTCGCAGTGGCGGCACCACCGGCCCGCCGGCGGCCCCGGTGACCAGCAGGTGCAACGCCACCGCGGTGAGCGCCACGCCGCCGAGCACCCCGAGCGGGATGCCCAGCAGCAGGGTGATCGTCGACCGGGTCAGCAGGACCAACCGCAGTCGGCCGCCGGTCAGCCCGTCCAGCTCGAGGGCGTGGTGGTCGGCGGCGGACTCGTCCAGGTCGGCCCGCACCGCCGCCGCGGCCGCGATGAGCGCCAGCAGCAGTGCGATCACACCCGACAGCACCAGCAGGTCCAGTGACCGGACCGCGACCGGGTCCTGCTCGATCGCCCCGAGCACCACCGAGCGGTACGCCACCGTCGCCGCCGCCGCGCCGGAGGTGTCGATCGCGGCCTGCACCGCGGCGAGCTCATCGGCCGGCGCGCCGATCCAGACCTGCGTGACCGCAGCGGTTCCGGGAGCGGTCCGGTCGAGGATCGCCGTGGCGGCAGAGCGGTCGGCGATGAGGTACGTGGTGCCCAGGGCGGGCAGTCGGGGGAGCACACCGACGATCCGGACCGGGATCGCGACACCGTTGACGGTGACGCCGAACTCGCCGGAACCCCCGGCCCGGG
Source organism: Nakamurella alba (assembly GCF_009707545.1). NCBI lineage: Bacteria > Bacillati > Actinomycetota > Actinomycetes > Nakamurellales > Nakamurellaceae > Nakamurella > Nakamurella alba. The sequence goes on from NZ_WLYK01000011.1 coordinate 185,828, forward strand.
CAGCGGTCGCCGGGTCGGTGAGCACAGGGATCGGGGTCAGGTCGGTGCGGGGCACGAAATCGGGCGTGAGGACCACACGGTTGTCGCCGACCTGGTAGTGCACCCGCATTCCGGTGGCGCCGGCCTCGACGTCCGCCTCGTCCGAACCCCAGCCCGCCCAGGACAACCCGAGGTCGGCACCGCCGGCCCGCACCGTGGTGAAGGTGAGGTCCCCGGTGGCCAGGGCGCGATCGCTGTCCCCCTCGCCGACGCCGTGCTGGCGGTGCATGAGATGCGCGTCGGACTCGGAGATCTCGATGGCACGGATGGTGAGCGGGCCGGCGATGTCGAGTGCGCTGCTCAGCCGGTCGCCGTTGCGCTGCAGCGCGATCCCGCGTTCCCGACCCTCGGTGGTCGCCACCCACACCCGCACCGTGATGTCGTCGTTCGCCCCGGCGACCTGCAGGACCAGCGTGCTGGATCCGGCCGGGACCGGGGTGCCGGGGGTGAGGCCGGTGGCGGTGATCCGACTCGCGAGTTCCGCGGGGGCGTCGTCGGATCCGGTGACCGGGCCGAACTCGTGCATCTCCGTCAGGACGGCCGGATCGATCCCCACCAGGGGGACCGACGAGGCGAGAGTGGTTCCGGCGAAGGCGGTCACCGACGAGCTGACCACCGGCCGGATCACCGCACCTGGGGCCGCCGCGACGAGGCCGGTGGTGTCCAGCGCGTCCAGCGGCACGCTCACCCCGGCGCTGGGCGTGATCCGTACGTCGAGCGGCACCTGCGCGGCCGCCTGGTCCCGGGCGGACTGCTGCAGGCCTGCCCGGTCGGCACCGGCGAACATCAGCGAACAGCAGGCCGCGGCGAGGAACCCGGCGGTGACCATCGGCAGCAGCGGGCGGCGCCGCGCCGCGACGACGGCCACTTCGCGGACCGGTCCGGTCCCCGCCCGGCTCAACCGGGACACCAGTGCCAGCAACGGCGACCAGAGCCGGGCGGTGACCAGGCCGGTGGCCGAGGCGAGCAGCACCACGGCGCCGGTCGTCAGGGTTCCGTCGGCGGCCGCGCCACCGGTCAGCACCAGCACCGTCAGCCCCACGGCCAGCACTGCGACGCAGTCGAGCACCAGTCTGGTCGGGCGCACGGCCGAGTCCGGCCAGCGAACGGTGGCCACGGTGATGGCGATCGCCGCGACACCCAGCCAGACCAGGGTCGGCCAGGTGGCGTCGACCGCGTCGAGTGCCGCGGCGGACGGGTCCGCGACGATGCCGCGCCCGCGCAGGGCGGTGAGCAACGCCCCGGCGGCGGCACCGACCAGCAGGCCCACCAGCACCGCCGGCAGGGGTTGGAGGGACGTGGTGAGCAGGATCTGCCGCCACGACGCGCCTCGCCGGGTGAGCAGCCGACCGACCAGCTGACCGCGCCGGCGCAGCCCGGCGGCGACGACCACGCAGAAGCCGAGCTGCAGCACGCCGGCGGCCACCCCCAGGATGCGGAAGCGGTCGGCGCTCGCCGCAGCGCGGGCCGACGCATCCAGCACCGTGTCGGACGGCCAGGTGATCGTCAGCGGGCCCTGGGCCGCGCCGACGGTCTGCGAGATGCCGGCCAGGATGCGGTCGAATCCGGATGCCCCGATCGCGGCGACGGCGGCGCCGTCGAGGGTGCCGAACCAGGAGGTGGTGCGGCCGAAGAGATCGAGCGATGACAGGTCGCTGATCCCCGCCGGGTCGGTGCCGAGCAGGAGTGGCACGTCGGTGGAGATCAGCCGGGTTCCGGCCGGTCGGCCGTCGGTGAGGGTGCCGGTGCCGGTCACCACCAGGCCGAGATCCTTTTCCGCACCGGCGAAGTCGGCGATGGTGACCGGCGTGCTGCCGTCCGGGGCGGCGAGCGCGAGCACCTCGCAGCGGTCCGGCGTGCAGGTGGTCGGCAGGGTGCCGGAGTTGAGCCGGACCGCGCTGTCCAGTCCGGTGACGGCGCCGAGGGTGAAGTCGGCGCCGCCCACCGAGAGCTGGCGGAAGGTCAGCGCCTGCCGGACGTCGAGCAGTCCGGCGCCGGCGAATCCGCCGCGCACCGTCCGGTCGGTGGTCGACAGGTCCTGGTCGCGGAGATCGGTGGAGGTGACCGCCAGCACCGCCCGCGACGGCGCCGGCAGGGCGTCCACCGAGGTCCGGACCGCCGCGACCATGGCCTCGGTGCGCAGGCCGGCGGCGATCACCGGCAGCGCCGCGGCCACGGCCACGCCCAGTGCCAGCAGCAGCCAGCTGCCGGGGCGGTGTCGGAGGCCGGACCAGGCGAGCCCCGCCTCCAGTCTCATCCGATCTCCTCCCCGCCGCTTTGCACCGGACATCACCTGCAAGTGGTGTTGTACCTGGTGAGCTAGGAGCATAGCGACCCCGAAGGCGTGCGTCACCCGTTGTGGAGCAGCGGATCTTGTCCTTCTCAGACGCCGTTGTCGGCTATAGACTGCACCGGATCCGAGCCGGATCCGGTGCAGGAAGGTGCCCCATGGCCAGCGAGCTGATCGACGGCAGCGTGCTGCCGGTACGGGTCGCCGAGGAGCCGGTGCTCGAGTTCTGCAACACCGCCGCCGGGTGGCCCGCCCCGGAGACCGGGCCGCTGCCGGTCCCTGCGAAGGACTACCTCGTCGACGATGCCGCCATCGGCGTCTGGGCGCGCGTCAACGGGGTGCTGACCGTCGACGAGGAACAGACCTTCCGGGCGCGTGCCCGGAAGGCCCCGGGAGCCGCAGTGGCCGCCCGCCGGGACCTGGTCGACCTCCGGCAGTCGGTCTACGCCGTGCTGACCGGCGCCGAGCCCGGCCCCGCCGCCGATCACCTGCACCGCATGGTCACCACCGCGGTGCGGGACTCCGCCTACGTCCGGACCGCCGAGGGCGGTTGGGCCCTCGACGGCGGCGGCGACCCGCTACGGCTGCCGCTGCACCGGATCGCGCTGCTCGCCGACAGATTCCTCGCCGACCCCGGGCCGGCCGCGGTCGGCCGGTGCCCCGGTGAGGGGTGCGGCTGGCTGTTCCTGCACCAGGGCGGTCGGCGGCGCTGGTGCATCATGGCCGTCTGCGGTAACCGGGCGAAGTCCCGCCGGCGCTCCGACCGGCGTGGCCTCGTCCGCGAGAACCCCTTCGGGCTGGTCGGTCCGGCCGCGGGGCCGCAGGTAGAGCAGGACGACGGCGACCAGTAGCAGGCCACTGCCCAGCCCGGTCAGCAGGCCGAGCGGCTCCGCGAGCAGCACGACCGCGAGCACGCCCGCCGTGAGCGGCTCCCAGAGGGTCAGCACCGACGCCACGCTGCTCGGCACCGTGCGCAGACCGGCGTTGAAGAGGGCATAGGCGATCGCGGTGGTGGCCACCCCGATGTAGACGACGCCGAGGACGGAGCGGGTGTCGACGGCGGTCGGCACGATGCCCTGGGCCAGCGCCGCCGGCAGGATCACCACCGCTCCGACCACCGACATCGCAGTGGTCAGCACGCCGGCCGGCACCCCGGGATCCCCGGAGGCCAGCCGCTCGGACAGTACTGCGGTGGCGGCGTAGACGGTGCCCGAGCCGAGCGCCGCCACCAGACCCCAGCCCGGACTGGTCCCGGCGGTCTCCCCGTGATCCAGTCCGATCAGCAGCAGACCGGCCAGCGCGAGCACCAGCACCAGCTGCTGCCGGCGGCCGGGAGAACGCCGGTGGCGCAACGCCTCCCAGAGTGTGGTGAGCACCGGGGCGGTGCCCAGCGAGACCATGGTGGCGACCGAGACCCCGGACCACACCACGGACAGGAAGTAGAGCGCCTGGTAGACCGCCAGCCCGGCGCCGGCCAGCAACAGGCCGACCGGATGCCGCCGGGCGGCCTCGACCAGCCGTCCCAGGCGGGGGAGCGAGACGAGCAGCAGGGCCAGGGCGGAGACCACCAGCCGCCAGAAACCGATGGACAGGGCGCCCAGGCCGGTGTCGCGGTGGACCACCTGGACGACGACGCCGGTGGTGCCCCAGAGCACAGCGGCGAGGGTGACGAAGAGGAGCCCGGCGCGCGCCGGGGCCGGGGTGGGGGACATGACAGGTCCTCGAGGGGGGTGAGTGCGGGTCGGGACGGCACCGGACTCACGGCGCAGGCGTCAGCAACGCAGGCGCCTGTGCGCTCCGGTCAGGAGCGCGGGGGCGGCAGGATGCTGGGGCCGCCGGCGAACAGGCAGAGGACGGACATGCGGGGAGCGTACCGCCCCGGGCCCGGTCCTCAGGACCCCTCAGGACCCGGAACCGCCGAGCGCCGCCAGCGGCCGGTACAGGTTGGTCAGCCGGGCGGTGCAGATCGGCCGGCCCTGTTCGTCGGTGATCGCGATCGCCACGGTCGCCAGGGTGCGTCCCGCCTGCAGCACCGTGCCGCGGCCGGTGATCGTGCCGCCGGTCGCCGACCGGTGATGGGTGCAGTTCAGCTCGATCCCGACCGGGACGTGACCGGCCGGCGCCAGCAGCAGACCGAGGGTGGACCCGATCGACTCGGCCAGCACGGCGCTGGCGCCGCCGTGCAGCAGGCCGAACGGCTGCCGGTTCCCCTCGACCGGGAGGGTGGCCACGATCTCGGTGAGGCTCGCAGAGACGAACCGCATCCCCATCCGCTCACCCAGCTCGCCCGGTCGGGCGTTGAGTTCGCCGACCAGGTCGGGCGAGTGGGGATCGACCAGGCCGCCGGCCGCTTCCGTCACGTGTACCTCCGGGGTGTTCGGCCGTGGTGGCCATTGGATCGGCTGTCGACTCGTGCTCCGGCCGCCGCTGGGCTCCCTTGCCGTGGCCGGTCGGCTGTCGGTGTCTGACCCTAGACTCGGCCCGGTGATGGCGACCTCCACGACCACCCCCCGCCGGCGCAGCACCACCCCCGCCTCGACGCAGCCGACCCCGGCGGCCCCGCCGGCCGACGGCAGCCCGCTGCTGCTCCTGCTGGACGGTCACTCGCTGGCCTACCGGGCCTTCTTCGCGCTCCCGGTGGAGAAGTTCTCGACCACCACCGGCCAGCCGACCAACGCGGTCTACGGCTTCACCTCGATGCTGATCAACCTGCTGCGCGACGAGCGGCCGACGCATGTCGCGGTCGCCTTCGACCTGTCCCGGCAGACCTGGCGGCGCGAGGAGTACGCGGAGTACAAGGCCAACCGGAGCAGCTCGCCGACCGACTTCAAGGGGCAGGTGGAGCTGATCAAGGAGGTGCTGGTCGCCCTCCGCATCCCCAGCCTGACGGCGGAGAACTTCGAGGCCGACGACGTCATCGCCACCCTGACCACCCGCGCCGTCGCCGAGGACATGTCGATCCGGATCTGCACCGGCGACCGCGATGCGCTGCAGCTGGTCCAGGACAAGGTCACCGTGCTCTACCCCCGCAAGGGTGTCTCCGACATGGCCCGGTTCACCCCGGAGGAGGTCGAGTCGAAGTACGGGCTGACGCCGCTGCAGTACCCGGACTTCGCCGCGCTCCGGGGCGATCCCAGCGACAACCTGCCGGGCATCGCCGGGGTCGGCGAGAAGACCGCGGCGAAGTGGGTGCGGGACTTCGGGTCGCTCACCGAGTTGGTGGACCGGGTGGACGAGGTCGGCGGCAAGGTCGGGGATGCGTTGCGCGCCAACCTGTCCAACGTCCTGCAGAACCGCCGGCTCACCGAGCTGGTCCGGGACATCCCGCTGGACGTCGACCCGGTGGTCGACCTGAAGGCCCAGCCGTACGACCGCGAGGCCGTGCACAGCATCTTCGACAACCTGCAGTTCAAGGTGCTCCGGGAGCGGCTGCTGGAGACGTTCGAGCAGGCCGACGAGACGAGCACCGAGGGCTTCGAGATCGCCGGCGCCCGGCTGGCGGTCGGTGACGTCGCCGGATGGCTGGCCCGGCACGCCGCGGTCGGGCCGGTGGGTCTGACCGTGCGCGGGGTGTGGCGGCCGGGCGGTGGCGACGTGCACTCCATCGCCTTCGCCACCCAGGACGGCGAGGGGGCCGTCGTCGACGTCACGGCCCTCGACGAGTCGGACGACGCGGCCCTGGCCGGGTGGCTGGCCGACCCGGCCATCCCGAAGGTCGGTCACGACCTCAAGCCCGCGCTGAACGCCATCGCCGCCCGCGGCTGGACGCTGGAGGGCCTGGCCGACGACACCGCGCTGGCCGCCTATCTCGCGCTGCCCGGACAGCGCGCCTTCGATCTCGGCGACCTGGTGCAGCGCTACCTGCACCGCACCCTCGAGGCCGCCGGCCCCGAGCAGGACGACGCGCAGCCGGCGTTCTCCTTCGACGAGGACGGGTCCGAGCAGAAGGACCGCGCCGACATGGTGCAGGCCCGCGCCGTGCTCGACCTGGCGGCCGCGCTGGACACCCAGCTCGCCGAGGGCGGCCAGCAGCAGCGGCTGTTGACGGACATGGAGCTGCCGGTCATGCGGGTGCTGTCCCGCATGGAACGGACCGGGATCGCCGTCGACAGCGACTATCTCGCCGATCTGCACAGCACCTTCTCGACCGAGGCGACCACCGCGGCGCAGGCCGCCTACGCGGAGATCGGCAAGGAGGTGAATCTCGGATCGCCCAAACAGCTGCAGGTGGTGCTGTTCGACGAGCTGCAGATGCCGAAGACCAAGCGCACCAAGACCGGGTACACCACGGATGCCGACGCCCTCATCGCGCTGCACGAGCAGACCGGGCACCCGTTCCTCACGCACCTGCTGCGGCACCGGGACGTCACCAAGCTGAAGTCGACCGTCGAGGGGTTGCAGAAGGCGGTGGGCGACGACGGCCGGATCCACACCACGTACCTGCAGACGGTCGCCGCCACCGGCCGGCTGTCGTCCACCGAGCCGAACCTGCAGAACATCCCGGTGCGCACCGACGAGGGCCGGCTGATCCGCAAGGCGTTCATCGCCGGCGACGGCTTCGACAACCTGCTGACCGCCGACTACTCGCAGATCGAGATGCGGATCATGGCGCACCTGTCGGAGGACGAGGGTCTGATCGAGGCCTTCCGCTCCGGCGAGGACCTGCACACCGCGGTCGCGGCGATGGCCTTCTCCATCCCGACCGAGGAGGTGCACGGCGAGATGCGCCGGCGCATCAAGGCGATGAGCTACGGCCTGGCGTACGGGTTGTCGGCCTTCGGGCTGGCCGGTCAGCTGAAGATCCCGGTGGAGGAGGCGCGCGAGCAGATGAACGCCTACTTCGACCGCTTCGGCGGGATCCGGGACTACCTGCGGCGCACCGTCGACGTGGCGCGGCTCGACGGCTACACCGAGACGGTGTTCGGCCGGCGCCGGTACCTGCCCGACCTGACCAGTGACAACCGGCAGCGGCGGGAGCTCGCCGAGCGGGCCGCGCTGAACGCGCCGATCCAGGGCAGCGCCGCCGACATCATCAAGGTGGCGATGCTCGGTGCGCAGCGCCGGATCGACGAGGAGCAGCTGCGGTCGCGGCTGTTGCTGCAGGTGCACGACGAACTCGTCTGCGAGGTGGCGCCGGGGGAGCAGGAGCAGCTCACCGCGCTGCTCCGGGAGGAGATGGCCGGCGCCTACCAGCTCTCCGTCGAGCTCGACGTGTCCGTCGGGGTCGGGCGCAGCTGGGACGACGCCGCGCACTGATCCCGGTCGGGCGCAGTTGGGACGACGCCGCGCACTGATCCCACCCGTCGCCGGGGAAGGCGGCTGCCCTGCTCGCGTCGAGGGCGCGGTCGGGCTCCGGGCCCGGAGGGTGATGCTTCCCGATCGGGTGCGGTGGGCCACGTGCGACGTGGGGGGTGGCAACGGATCGGGCCTGAACGCATCGAGCCGGTGCATGGCACCCGGTGCCCGAGCGGCACTGCGGATCGGGTGCGGTGGGCCACGTGCGACGTGGCTGGTCGCACCGGATCTGCAGCGGTGGGGTCGATCCGGTCGGGGCGGGCGTGGTCCCGAGTGACGTGGTCGGGAGTGCCGCGGCCCGGCCCGATTCGACCGGCATCGGGCATACTCCGAGCGTGCTGCTGCCGAAGGCCGTGTGCGAGGGGATCGCCGAGGGGCGGGTGACCCAGGCGTTCCGCCGCTGGGACAAGCCGCGGGTCAAGGTCGGCGGCACCCAGCTCACCCCGGTCGGGACGGTCGCCTTCGACGCGGTCGAACCGGCCGACGAGTCGACGCTGACCGAGCGGGACGCCGAGCTCGCCGGTCTGAAGAACCTCGCCACGCTGCACAAGATGCTCGCCAGGACCGAGGGTGACCTGTACCGGATCACCCTCCGGTTGGCCGGCCCCGACCCGAGAGTTGCGCTGCGCGAACTGATCCCGGAGCCGGTGGAGATCGAGGCGCTCACCGCGAAGATGGACCGGATGGACAAGGGCAGCCCCACCGGCCCCTGGACGCGCGAGGTGCTGCGCTGGATCCGGGACCACCCGGGCATCGTGTCCACCGAGATGGCCGCGGCGCTGGACCGCGAGCGGTGGGCACTCAAGACCGACGTCCGCCGACTGAAGACGCTCGGCCTGACCATCAGCCTCGAGGTCGGCTACCTGCTCTCGCCCCGTGGCGAGGCCTACCTCGCGGCCACCGAACCGAAGAAGCGGGTGCGCCGGTCCCGCGCCGTGGCTCCTGCCGCTGGGGTGGACGGATCGACAGCGCCGAAGGCGACGGACGGATCCGCACCGGTCAGGAAAGCCCGCGCCCGGCGGACGTCAACGACGTAGGCGCCACTGCCGGCCCCTGATCGCCCGGCGGACCCGGGTCGGTCGTGCCAGTGGCCTGCTCGACCCGGATCGCCCCGATGGATCAGGTGGTTGCAGGGTCCGGAGCTCGACCGGTTCCCAGCGACAGCCACCCCGGTCGCACCGCCCGTTCGAGTGGGGCCAGGTCCGGGCAGGTTCCGGAGTTCAGCCCGGGAGGGTGCAGCAGTAGATGGCCGTCCCGGGGAACATCTCCCCGCGCTCCGGCGACCACTGACCCCAGGTCCCCTCGAAACCCTCCGGCCACTCCGGCTCGATCAGGGCGTCGAGTACGAACCCGGCATCGACGATCTCCCGAATGCGGTCACCCAAGGTCCGGTGGTGCTCGACGTAGGCGGGCCGGTCGTCGGCGTCCACTTCGAGGTACGGGGAGCGGTCGAAGTAGGACTGGATCACGGTCAGACCGGCCGGACCGGGGTCGTCCGGAAACATCCAGCGCATCGGGTGGGTCGCCGAGAACACCCACCGACCGCCCGGTCGCAGCACCCGGGCGACCTCACGCAGCGCGCCGGCCGAGTCCGCGACGAACGGGATGCCGCCGAAGGCGGAGAAGGCGATGTCGAAGGAGTTGTCGAGGAAGGGGAGCAGGCAGACGTCGGCCTGGACCACGGGCACCGTGACGCCCGTGCGCCGGTCCGCGTCGTGCGAGTGCCGCAGCATCCCGGCCGACAGGTCGAACGCCACCACCCGGGCACCCAGGCCGACCAGCCACCGGCTGCACGGCGCCGACCCGCACCCCACCTCCAGCACTGTCGCCCCGGCGACGTCGCCGAGCAGGCCCGCCTCCGCCTCGTGCAGGTTCTCCGGGCACCACACGAAGTCGGCGTCGCCCAGGAACGTGCCGTGCTCGGCGTGGTAGTCGTCGGCGTCCGCGTCCCACCAGCGTCGGTTGGCGAACCGCGAATCGTCCTGATCGGCGTCACGGCGGCGTGGCCGGGTCGGGCCCAGGGAGGTCACCGGACGATCCTGCACCCTGCCGTTCCGTGGCGGGTCGTCGGCACCGGCCTGCCCGGGCACCAGGGTGAGCTGGCATGGCGCCCGGTCGAAGACGGGACCGAAAACATCGGCTGCCGGGGGAAACGGTCCCTGATCCCGACCGGCGACCGGCCCCGACCGCGGACGCGGCAGTCGGGGACCGAACCGGGCGTCGGGAGCTGCGAGCGGCCGGCGGGGGCAGGAGCGGTGTGGTCGGCGGCACGCCGGGAGCGGGGTAGGCTGGTCGGTGCACTGTGGGTTCGTGCTGCCCCGGAATGGAGTGGGTGGCGCAGCCGCTGCGCGCCGATCGTCCCGGCCGCGAGGTGTGCGAGGTCCGTTCCGGACATCGTGCACGATCCGCGCCCGGTCGGGAAGCGCGAGGTGGCGGAGCCCACCGGGAGTACGGCGCCCGACCGGGCGGCGGCCCCCGCCAGTTCGTCCCTACGATTCCTATCCGAGGATCAACCCACCACATGTCCACCCCCACCACCACCGTCCCGCAGGTCGCGATCAACGACATCGGGACGGCCGAGGACTTCCTCGCCGCGGTCGATCAGACCATCAAGTACTTCAACGACGGCGACATCGTCGAGGGCATCATCGTCAAGGTCGACCGTGACGAGGTCCTGCTCGACATCGGTTACAAGACCGAGGGCGTCATCCCCTCCCGCGAGCTGTCCATCAAGCACGATGTCGACCCCAACGAGGTCGTCGAGATCGGCGAGCACGTCGAGGCCCTGGTTCTCCAGAAGGAGGACAAGGAAGGCCGGCTCATCCTGTCCAAGAAGCGTGCGCAGTACGAGCGCGCCTGGGGCACGATCGAGAAGGTCAAGGAGGAGGACGGCGTCGTCTCCGGCACCGTCATCGAGGTCGTCAAGGGCGGCCTGATCCTGGACATCGGCCTGCGCGGCTTCCTGCCCGCCTCGCTGGTGGAGATGCGTCGTGTCCGCGACCTGCAGCCGTACGTCGGCCGTCAGCTGGACGCGAAGATCATCGAGCTCGACAAGAACCGCAACAACGTCGTGCTGTCCCGTCGCCAGTGGCTGGAGCAGACCCAGTCCGAGGTGCGCAGCGAGTTCCTCAACCAGCTGGGCAAGGGCCAGGTCCGCAAGGGCACGGTCTCCTCGATCGTCAACTTCGGTGCCTTCGTGGACCTGGGTGGCGTCGACGGCCTGGTGCACGTCTCCGAGCTGTCCTGGAAGCACATCGACCACCCGAGCGAGGTCGTCGAGGTGGGCCAGGAGGTCACCGTCGAGGTCCTCGACGTGGACATGGACCGCGAGCGCGTCTCCCTGTCGCTGAAGGCGACCCAGGAGGACCCGTGGCGTCACTTCGCCCGGACCCACGCGATCGGCCAGATCGTGCCGGGCAAGGTCACCAAGCTGGTGCCGTTCGGTGCGTTCGTGCGCGTCTACGACGGCATCGAGGGCCTGGTCCACATCTCCGAGCTGGCCGGCCGCCACGTGGAGATCCCGGAGCAGGTCGTCACGGTGGACGAGGAGATCTTCGTCCGGGTCATCGACATCGACCTGGAGCGTCGCCGGATCTCGCTGTCGCTGAAGCAGGCCAACGAGGGGATCACCCCGGAGACCGACTTCGACGAGGTGCGTGCCCAGTACGGCGTGGTGGACCACTACGACGACGCCGGCAACTTCCTGCCGCCGGAGGGCTTCGACGTGGCCACCGGCGAGTGGCTGGAGGGTTACGACACCCAGCGCGAGGCGTGGGAGAAGCAGTACTCGGACGCGCACACCGTGTACGAGTCCCACCTCAAGCAGATCGCCGCGGCCCAGAAGGCCGACGCCGAGGCTGCCGAGCCGAGCAACTACTCGTCCGGTTCCACCGATGCCGCCGCCACTCCGGCCGGCTCGCTGGTGAACGACGAGCAGCTGGCCGCTCTCCGCGAGCGTCTCGCCGGCAACTGACCTGACACCCGGGGCCCCGGTCCCGGATGATCGAGTCCCGCAACGGGGCCGTCCCTCCTCGGAGGGGCGGCCCCGTTCGCGTTCCCGGACCGGCCGGTGCGGGACGACCGGCTCCCGCTGGTGAGTGTGATGTCACCGTCCGTGCGCGACACCCCCGCGGGCTTACCGTTTCCTGACGGTCGCCCTCGTTAGGTTGGAGCCATGCGTCGCTCGCTCGTGGTCCCCGCCCTCCTCGCCGCCGTCCTGACGGTGTCCGCCTGCAGCTCGGGCACGGAGGCGCGGCGCACCGTGACCGTGGTCAACACGGTCACCAGCAGCAGCGGCGCCCCCAGCACCGGGGCGTCGGGCAGCCAGTCGAGCATCGTCGTGGTCCCGCCGAGCGGTTCGGAGAGCGCGGCCACGACCGCCCCGTCCGGCACCGGCAGCGCTTCCGCGTCGTCGTCCGCCCCGGCCAGCACGTCCGCGTCCAGTGCCCCCGCCTCGTCCACGCCTGCGGTGCAGGACGTCGACCCGCTCCAGGTCGCCTGCAACGTGATCCTGGCCCCGGCCGACGTGAAGAAGGCGCTGGGCGCGACGATCTCGGCCAGCTCGGTGCGGATCAAGGACGTCGCCGATCCCGAGCGGAAGATCACCGGCAAGGTGCGCTGCCGCTTCGGCGCCACCGGTGACGAGGCCGGCAAGGTCACCGCCATCCTGACCACCTACTCCAGCGAGGCCGCCGCGGCCGACCAGGTCGCGCTGACCAAGTCGTCCGAGGAGGACCTGGGGGCCAAGGCGTCCTCGGTCGAGGTCAGTGGTTACCCGGCCGAGATCCTGCTCCGTGAGGGCGGTCTGATCGTCGTCCAGTACGGCGACTGGACGCTGACCCTGGTCGCCGCCAACGGGCTGGCCTCGGAGGCGGAGCTCGAGGAAGGGCTGCCCGAACTGGCCCGCCTGGCGCTGGCCCGCGTGGTCAAGAACGGCTGACCCGGGAACTCAGCGCGCTCAGGCCCGCTCGACGGGTGCCGGCGGCTCCGGGGCCGCGACCAGGGGCCGAGCAGTCCGAACGCGTCGGCCGATGGCGAGCAGGGTTCCGCGTTCTACACGACCAGTTCCTGGCCGGGCGCGGCCGGCACCCCGAACGCCTGCATGCGCAGACTGACCGGTCCGACCTCCGGATCGTCGAACCGCTTCTGCTCCAACATCTTCCCGCGGGTGCATGTCCACAGCCGGGTGAAGTCGGCACCAGTCCCGTCCACCCGGGGCCGTCACTCGACGGTCCGCGGATGGAGCGGCGTGCAGCCCGTGCAGCAGTCGCCGACGGCCGTCAGCGGCAGCCGTCGGGGTGAGAAGTAGCCCCGGCTCAGACGGCCGGGCGCACCGACGGCGCCGGGCCGCCGCTCGAGGGCCGGACGACCGCGGCACGGTGCTTGCCGCGGTGGAACATCGCGGTGAGGAAGCTGCGCCGGGACACCCGGGTGAATTCCTGGACCGGGACGAGGCCGGGAGAACCCCAGCGGTGGCGGCCGACGACCTCGGGTGCGGTGATCGTGCTCGTCACGGTGGGTCCTCTCTCGGCAGGGCCTCGCGGAATCCGGTGCGCCGATGTCGACGGGGAGCTGGGGAAGGCACAGGCTCCGGACCTCACCGTGACGCTAACCCAGGTCTCCGATCACTCTCGGTAGGCCGCACGGCGTGTCAGACGGGACAGGAGTGAATCGTCGTCACAGCAGTGACGAATGGGACGCCCACCGGTCGCCTCGGAACCTGTGTGAGCCGGTGCGACGGGTCCGTGCCAAGCTGGGCCCATGCTGTTGCTGATCGCCGTGACCGGCGGTATCGGGGCGGGCAAGTCGACGGTCTCCAGGGTGCTGGCCGGGCACGGCGCGGTGGTGATCGACTCCGATCGGCTCGCCCGCGAGGTGGTCGCGCCGGGCAGTCCCGGGTTGGCGGCGATCGGTGAGGCTTTTGGTCCGGCGGTGTTGGCCGCCGACGGATCGCTCGACCGTCCGGCCCTCGGGTCGATCGTGTTCGCCGACCCCGATGCCCGGAAGGTGCTCGAAGGCATCACCCACCCCCTGGTCCGGGCCCGCTTCGCCGAGCTGGCCGCTGCCGCACCCGAGGACTCCGTGGTGGTGAACGACATCCCGCTGCTGGTCAGCCAGGAGGTGGCGGCCACCTTCCATCTGGTGGTGGGGGTGCACGTCGAGCTGGCGACCAGGGTCCGTCGGCTGGTGGACCGCGGTCACACCGAGGCGGATGCACGGGCCCGGATCGCCGCTCAGATCGACGACGAGGCACGCGGCGGCCTCTGCGACGCCTGGATCGGCAACGACGGGGCGCCGGAGGACACCGACCAACTGGTCGACGAGTTGTGGCGGGAGCGGATCGTGCCGATGCGCAACGCGGTGGCGAACGGGGTGGCCACCGGCTGGACCGGGGAGTCGCTGCGACACGGGTCGGCCGCCCGGACGGTGCTGCGGCTGCACCGCGCCACCGGGCAGGAGGCGACCAGGGTTGCGGGCGGGGCCGGCGGCGCGCCGCTGGTGGTCGAGCTCCCGGCGTCCGCGGCAGAGTCCGGCGAGGCGCTGACCCGCGCCGGATTCCCGCCGGTGGCGGGTGACGCGGATCGGCGTGGGCCCGCCGATCCCGCCCTCAACCTGGACTTGAGGCTTGTCGAAATGTCTTGAGCTCGATCTGAGGTCGAGGCTTTCGTGCTGCCCGGGGTGCGATCGGCTGTCTCGGTCACGGCACTGCTGTGACCTGCGACGACGGCCGCCGCAACCGGACTGTCGGTGCCGCTGCGTACGCTCTGATCCGTGGCATTCGCGACAGAACATCCGGTCCTGGCGGTCTCCGAGCACCGTCCGGTGGGGGAGGTCCCCCGTAGCAAGGCGCGCTTCGAGGTCGTCAGCGAGTTCAAGCCGTCCGGCGACCAGCCGGCGGCCATCGACGAGCTGGCGAAGCGGCTGGGCCGCAACGAGAAGGACGTCGTGCTGCTCGGTGCCACCGGTACCGGCAAGTCCGCCACCACGGCCTGGCTGATCGAGCAGGTGCAGCGCCCCACCCTGGTGATGGCGCCGAACAAGACATTGGCCGCCCAGCTGGCGAACGAGCTGCGCGAGCTCTTCCCGAACAACGCGGTCGAGTACTTCGTCTCGTACTACGACTACTACCAGCCCGAGGCCTACGTCCCGCAGACGGACACCTACATCGAGAAGGACTCGTCGATCAACGCCGACGTCGAGCGGCTGCGGCACTCGGCGACCATGTCGCTGCTGTCCCGGCGCGACGTCATCGTGGTGGCCTCGGTGTCCTGCATCTACGGCCTCGGCACGCCGCAGTCCTATCTCGACCGCTCGCTCCCGGTGCAGGTCGGCCAGCAGATCGACCGCGACATGCTGCTGCGCGCCCTGGTCGACGTGCAGTACACCCGCAACGACATGTCGTTCACCCGTGGGTCCTTCCGGGTGCGCGGCGACACGGTGGAGATCATCCCGGCCTACGAGGAACTGGCCGTCCGGATCGAGTTCTTCGGCGACGAGATCGAGCGGCTGTACTACCTGCACCCGCTCACCGGCGACATCGTCCGCGAGGTGCCGGGCCTGCGGATCTTCCCGGCGACGCACTACGTCGCGGGCCCGGAGCGGATGGCCAAGGCGATCTCCGGCATCGAGCAGGAGCTGGAGCAGCGGTTGGCCGAGCTGGAGAAGCAGAACCAGCTGCTGGAGGCACAGCGGCTGCGGATGCGGACCACCTACGACATCGAGATGATGCGCCAGGTCGGGTTCTGCTCCGGGATCGAGAACTACTCACGGCACATCGACGGCCGCGGGCCGGGCACCGCGCCGGCGACCCTGATCGACTACTTCCCGGACGACTTCCTGCTGGTGATCGACGAGTCGCACGTGACGGTGCCGCAGATCGGCGCCATGTACGAGGGAGACGCCTCGCGCAAACGCACCCTGGTCGAGCACGGGTTCCGGCTGCCCTCGGCGATGGACAACCGGCCGCTCACCTGGGAGGAGTTCGCCGGGCGCATCGGGCAGACCGTCTACCTGTCGGCGACCCCGGGTCCGTACGAGATGGGCCGCGCGCAGGGCGAGTTCGTGGAGCAGGTCATCCGGCCGACCGGGCTGGTCGACCCCGAGGTGATCATCAAGCCCACCACCGGCCAGATCGACGACCTGGTCGGCGAGATCCGCACCCGCACCGAGAAGGACGAGCGGATCCTGGTCACCACGCTGACCAAGAAGATGTCCGAGGACCTCACCGACTACCTGCTCGAGCTGGGCATCCGGGTGCGGTACCTGCACTCCGAGGTCGACACCCTGCGCCGGGTCGAGCTGCTGCGCGAGCTCCGGATGGGGGAGTTCGACGTGCTGGTCGGCATCAACCTGCTCCGGGAGGGACTCGACCTGCCCGAGGTGTCGCTGGTGGCGATCCTGGACGCGGACAAGGAGGGCTTCCTGCGGTCCGAGACCTCGTTGATCCAGACGATCGGCCGGGCCGCCCGGAACGTCAACGGCCAGGTCCACATGTACGCGGACAAGATCACCCCGTCGATGGCGCACGCGATCGACGAGACGAACCGGCGCCGGGACAAGCAGACCGCCTACAACAAGGAGAAGGGGATCGATCCGCAGCCGCTGCGGAAGAAGATCAACGACATCCTGGAGCGGGTGTACGCAGAAGCCGAGGACACCGTCGAGGGTGGCAAGGTGCCGATCGGCGGGTCCGGCCGGAACGCCTCGCGGGGCCGGAAGGCGCCGGAGAAGGGCGGGTCGTCGGGTGTGTACGCCGGGCACTCGACCGCCGGCATGGCCCGGTCCGAGCTGGCCGACCTGGTGCAGCAGCTGACCGATCAGATGATGGCCGCGGCACGCGAGTTGCAGTTCGAGCTGGCCGGGCGGCTCCGTGACGAGATCGCCGAGCTGAAGCGGGAGATCAGGGACATGGACGCCTCCGGCGTCACAGCATCCAGCCGCTGACCGGACCGGCCGCCCGGCATCGCGCCGAGGGTTGTGCCAGGCTGGACGCAGATGCCCCGGCGCAGTCCCGGCGCCGGCGTGCGAGATGAGTGGACCGAGAACTGTTGCAACAGTGGAGGTGTGCATGACCGGCACGATCGCCGTGCAGATCACGTTCGACGCGGCCCACCCGGGTGCGCTGTCCGAGTTCTGGGCGGTGGCCCTCGGCTACCGGCTGGACGATCCGCCGCCCGGGTTCGAGACCTGGGAGGAGGCACTGCAGGCCTCGGGGCTGCCGGAGGAGCGCTGGGACGACGCGAGCGCGCTGGTTCCGTTGCACGGCAACGGTCCCCGGCTCTTCTTCCAGAAGGTCCCGGAGCCCAAGGCCGGCAAGAACCGGCTGCACCTCGACGTCAGCGTCGGGAAGGGGATCAAGGACCCGGACGAGCGGTGGGAGACGGTGATGGCCCACGTCGAACGACTCATCGGTGTCGGCGGCACCGTCGTCGAGGAACGACGCAGCGACTGGGGCGACCACTGGATGGTCATGCAGGACCCGGAAGGCAATGAGTTCTGCGTGCAGTAGCCCGGACGCCGGCGCCGGACCCACCGCCGTCGATCACACGGATGCCAGTGCCGTCCGCGAGCCGGCGATCGCAGCGATCGCCGAGCTGTAGAGCTGCGGTTCGTCGTGGGCGTACCCGGCGCCGTGAGGAATCAGCTGGTGATGTCCTTGCGCCGGAAGCGCAGCACGCCGAGGCCGAAGAACACCACGGCGTAGGCGAGTGAGGAGAACCCACCGCGCACCATGTCGTCCCAGCGCACCGGGTCGACGAGCGCCCCGGTCCAGGAGAAGGCGTAGCGCGTCGGCAGCAGGTTCCGCAGGTCCTCGAGCGCGTCGATCTGGTTGAGGATCTGGGACAGGATCGCCAGCAGCACCGCGCCGCCGACGGCACCCAGCGGCGCATCGGTGGAGACGCTGAGGAAGAACGCCAGCCCGGCCACCCAGGTCAGCTGGACGACGACGTAGCAGAGCACCAGGCCGAGTCGCCCGATGCTGTCCATGCCGGTGAAGGTGTCCCCGATGGGTGTGGTCAGCGGGCCGTTGCCGTAGACGATCAGCCCGATCAGCCAGCCGCTGACCGCGAGCAGGGCCAGTGCGATCAGTGACAGCAGGCCGGCCACCAGGATTTTCTGCCGGAGCAGCCGGATCCGCGGCACCGGCATCGCCAGCAGGTAGCGCAGCGAGGACCAGGACGCCTCGGAGGCGATGGTGTCGCCGAAGAAGAGGGCGATCACCACGATCAGCAGGAAGCTGGTGGAGAAGAACAGGGTGACCATCGCGAAGTTCGCGGCGCCGGCCCCTGCCAGGTCCACGAAAGAGCTGCGGTTACCACCGTTGTCGTCGCCGACCGAGAACGCGATCACCAGGATGATGGGCAGCAGCACCATGAAGGCCAGCGACAGCTGGGTCCGCCGGCGGCGCAGCTGCCGGGCCAGTTCCACCCGAACCGGCAGCGTGCGGCCGGCCTTGAAGCCGACCGGCACGCCGGACGACGTCACCGGTGCCGGCTCCGGCAGCCCGGACATCGCATGGACCGCAGCCTCGGTGGACGGATCGTGAGAGGTGCTCATCGGAGCGATCCCTTCCGGTCGGGGAGCTGGTGAGCAGGAGCAGGGACGGTCACGGTGACGAGCGCGTTCATGAGGTGCCCGCCGGTCCGGAGGCGCCGACCAGCTGCAGGAAGACGTCCTCCAGCCGGTGCCGCGGCGCGGCCGAGCTGACCAGCACGCCCGCCGCCACCAGGGCGCCGATCGCGGCCGGCGCCGTCACGCCGCCCAGGTCGGCGAACACCGTGCCGTGGCCGGCGGTGGCCTGCTCGGCGATCGATGCCGAGCCGACGCCGTCCATGCCGGTCAGCACGTCCACCGCCCGCTGCGGGTCGTCGACGACGAACTGCATGTCGCCGGACGTCGCCACCAACTCGGCGACGGTCCCGGACGCGATCGTCCGGCCCTGGTGCATGACCACCACGTGCGTGCAGGTCTGCTCCACCTCGGACAGCAGGTGGCTGGACACCAGCACGGTGCGGCCGGTCCGGGCGTACCGCCGGAGCACCTCACGCATCGCGTGGATCTGCGGCGGGTCGAGGCCGTTGGTCGGTTCGTCGAGCAGCAGCAGCTCCGGCAGCCCGAGCATCGCCTGGGCGATGGCCAGCCGCTGCCGCATGCCCTGCGAGTAGGTCTTCACCCGTCGGCGCACGGCGTTGCCCAGCCCGGCTATCTCCAGCGCCTCCTCCATGTGGGCGTCGGCGATGGGCCGGCCGGTGGCGCCCCAGTACAACTCCAGGTTCGCCTTGCCGGACAGGTGCGGCAGGAAGCCGGACCCTTCGACGAAACTGCCGATGCGGGAGAGGATCTCGGCGCCGGGTGTGATCTCCCGGCCGAACACCCGGATCTCACCGGCCGTCGGGGTGATCAGACCCATCACCATGCGGAGGGTCGTGGTCTTGCCGGCACCGTTGGGTCCGAGCAGACCCAGTACCTGGCCGGGTTCGACCCGGAACGAGACCGACTGCACAGCCTTCACCCCGCCCGGGTACGACTTCTCCAGACCGGTGATGACCAGCGGGATCTCGGGATCGGTGACCCGGTCGGACCCGGCGGCGCGGCCGCGCCGGGTGAGGCCGCCGAAGGCCAACCCGAGGACCATGATGACGCCGAGCACGATCAGCGCGATCAGCGCACCGACCGGCACCTCACCGGCGGACACCCGGACGCCGCCGACCTCGGGGACGCTGACCGTCGTCGTGTCGGCGGGCGAGATCAGATACGCCGCAGGGGCTGTCGGGCCGGCGAAGGCCTGGTCCGTGGTGGACAGGGTGACCTGGATGCTGTTGCCGGCCTCGATCTGGAAGGCGACGGCCGGCAGGTCGATCGTGACCTCGGCCGGCGACCCGTCGGCCGGCAGATCGGTGATCCGGACCGGCATCACGGCGGACCCGGCGAGCTCCCGGGTGCCACCGGGGGAGACCTCGGACAGCGAGGCGAACAGCACCGCCCCGTCGTCGGTCGCGGCGGCGCCCTGCTGGTCACCGGTGATCCCGGCCAGGGCGCCGACGGAGGCCACCCGGACCGTGATCCGCGGCGACCCGGCGATCACCGTCAGCTCCGCCATCGGCGCCGAGGTGAACCGCGCCGACTGCCCGGGCAACGCGCTGACCAGGCCGCCCAGACTGCCCAGGGCGCTGCCGAGCACCCCGGAGAGTCCGGGCAGCGAGGTGATCGAGGCGGGATAGCCGCCGGGCGGGTTGACGACGACCTGGGTCGACCCGGTCAGCGGGATGTCCTGCCGGTTCGTCGTGCTGCCGGCGGTCAGGCCGGGATAGGCGGTCGCCTCCAGGGTCCGGGTGCGGGCGCGGCCGGTGTCGGAGAGCGGACCGGCGACGCCGTAGACGAACCCGGTCGACGGCGCCGCGCCGGCCCCGTCGTTGATCAGGTAATGGGTGAACCAGTCGCTGATCCGGTCCCGGGTGACCTGGTCCGGGCTGCCGCCGTCGTGGCCGCCGGCGTACCAGGTCATCGCGACCGTGGTGCCGTTCGCCGCGATGGCGCGGGCATTGGCGTCGGCCTGGTCCAGGCCGAACAGGGTGTCGCGCTCGCCCTGCACGATCAGGGTCGGCGCGGTGATGTCGCCGACGACGGCCTTCGGGCTGGACCGCTCGAGCAGGGCCTGCAGCTCCGGGGTGATCCGGCCGGTCTGCGCGGCCTGCGAGTACGCGGCGCAGATGTCCAGCCGCAGCCGGCCGCAGCCGGCGGCCTGGACCGCGGCGGCGCCGTCACCGCCGGCCGGGAACCCGGACGGCGGGCCGGTGGGGGCGCCGGAACCGGTCGTTCCGCCGTCGGGAACCGTTGTGGCGTCGGTGCTGTCGGTCGAATTGCCGCCACCGCCGCCGCGGAAACCGGAGTCGCCGTTGTCGGTCGGGGCGACACCGTTCGTGCCGGACTCGAGCAGGCTGCCGGTGGTGATCGAGGTGATCAGCGACGCGGCCCAGGCCTTCTTGAACACGCCGTCCGCCGATCCCGGGACGTCCGCCGGCGTGGTGCCGGTGTCAGCGGCGTCGTCGGCGGGGACCAGGCCGTTCGGGAACAGCGACTGGGACAGGTCGTTCCAGGTGATCAGCGGCGCCACCGCGTCGACCCGCTGGTCGGTCCCGGCCAGCATCAGCGACAGCGCGCCGCCGTAGGAACCGCCGGTGACGCCCACCCGCGGGTCGTCGGGGCCGTCCTGGACCACCTCGGGCCGGTCCGCCAGCCAGTCGACCAGCGCCCGGGCGTCCGGCACCTCGTAGTCGAGCGAGTCGAGCGAGATCTGGCCGGTCGAGCGGCCGAACCCGCGGGCCGAGTAGGCCAGCACGACGAAGCCGTCCGCGGCCAGCTCGCGGGCGTCGGCGGCCACCGAGGCCTTCGACCCGCCGAACCCGTGCGCCATGATCACGGCCGGGGCCGGGGTCACTGCCGGGAGGTAGAGGGTGGCGTCCAGGTTGACCGGGTCGTCGGTGTCCGGACCGCCCGGCACCGTGATGGTGTGGTCGCTCGTCGCGATGGTCGGGGTGCTGCTGCCGGAACGGAACACCAGCACACCGACCCCGGCCAGCACGACCACCACCACTACCGCGGCGACGATCTTCCGGGTGCGGCCGGCCAGCAGTCGGGAGAGCCGGGCCTTCACCGGGCACCGGCCGCGGGCGTCGGGCAGGGCGGCATGACCGAGATGTCCGGACCGAGGTCGGCGCAGGGGTGAGGGAGGTGCACCAGACAACAGTGCCAGAAGTGGACGCCGGGTCGCCTCAGGGTGAACCCCGATGTGCGCCACATCCCGTCCGCCCGGTACCCGGACCGTCCCCGTCCTGCCCCGACAGCACTGACAAGTGCATGCGGACTAACCTCGACCGACATGAAGGCCGCTGATCTGGAAACCCTGCACACGTTGTCCCGGCCCGCACTGCTGCACGACGGCAGAGTCGTCGTCGCGCTGGCCCGGCCGGACCTGGAGTCCAACAAGTACCAGGGCGGCCTGTGGGTCATCGATCCGGATGCGCCACCCGTGGAAGGCGGGAGCACGCCTGCCGCAACACGTCTCACCTTCGGCGGCCGTGACTCGGCCCCGGTGGCGTCGCCGGACGGTCGCAGTATCGTCTTCCTCCGTGCGGTCGACGGTGGCAAGCCACAACTGATGCTGATGCCCGCCGACGGCGGCGAGCCGCGCACGCTGATCTCGCCGCCGCTGGGTGCCGGCGGGGTGGTGTTCTCCCCCGACGGCACGCGGATCGCCTACGTGGCAGGGGTTCCCGAGCAGGGGAGGTACGGGACCGACGAGAAGATCGACGGCGATGCGGAGGCGCCGCGACCGATCCGGGCGATGAACTACCGCCGCGACGGCCGTGGCTTCCTGGCCGACCAGCCGTTGCAGGTCTTCGTGCTCGGGCTGGCCGAGGGGTCGGAGCCGGTGCAGCTCACCGGCAGTTCCGTCGATGTCGGCGAGATCGCCTTCACCGCAGACGGATCCGCGCTGCTGGTGACCCGCTCGGAGGGAGCCGACACCTTCCGGGAGGACCTGTTGCGCCTCCCGCTGCCGCCGGCCGACGGTGCCGACGGTGCCGACGAGAAGGGCGAGCGGGCGCTGGAGGAAGGTGTGGTGAAGGCCGTCGAGTTCTCCGGCGGCCTGTCCGGCCAGCGCGACACCGATGCCGGGCTGCTGTTCGTCGCCGTGCCGTTCGAGGGTGTCGACTACTCCGGCCGCACCGCCGGGGTGCACCTGGCGACCGCCGACGGGTCGGTCCGCCGGCTGACCGACACCGAGACGGTCGACATCGACCTGGAGTCGGGCACCCCGGTCCTGCGGGACGGCCGGGTGCTGGCGGGTGTGCTGCACCGCGGTCGGGTGGAGCTGCGCACCTTCCCGGTGGACGCCGCTGACCTCCCGCTGGAGGCCATGCACGTCCTGCTGGGCGGCGAACTCGTCGTCCGGTCGTTCACCGTGCGGGGCGACCGGCTCGCCGCCGTGGTCGGGGTGCCGGGTGACCCGGCCGAGGTGGTCGTGCTCGACCTGACCGACGGCACCCACCGGACCGTGAGCGACTTCGGCGCCGTGCTGGCCGCGGGCGCCTGTCGGCAGGTCGAGATCACCGCCATCGCGCCGGACGGCTATCCGGTGCACGGGTTCCTGGTGCTGCCGGAGGGCGACGGTCCGCACCCGGTGCTGCTGGACGTGCACGGTGGCCCGCACGCGCAGTACACCTGGGGCTTCTTCGACGAGGCCCAGGCGTACGCCGGCGCCGGGTACGCCGTGGTGCTGCCGAACCCGCGGGGTTCGGCAGGTTACGGCCAGGAACACGGGATGGCCGTCCGCTACCGGATGGGCACCGTCGACGTCGCGGACGTGCTGGCGTTGCTGGACGCCGCCCTGGAGCGGGCCGACCTCGACGCCGAGCGGGTGGGCGTGATGGGCGGCTCCTACGGGGGCTTCATGACATCCTGGCTGGTCGCGCACCACCCGGAGCGGTTCGTCGCCGGGATCAGCGAGCGGGCGGTGAACGCCTGGGACTCGTTCGCCGGGTCCAGCGACATCGGCTGGTTCTTCGCGGAGAACTACGTCGGCACCACCCGGGACGCCCAGTGGCAGGCCTCCCCGCTGGCCTACGCCGACAAGGTCGGGGTACCGCTGCTGATCATCCACTCGGAGCAGGACTGGCGGTGCCCGGTCGAGCAGGCGCAGCGACTGTTCGTGGCGCTCCGGCTGCGCGGGGCCGAGACGGAGATGCTGCTGTTCCCGGGTGAGGGACACGAGCTGTCCCGGTCCGGGCGGCCGCAGCACCGTGCGCAGCGGTTCGCCGCGATCCTCGACTGGTGGGAGCGGTACCTCCCGGTTCGCGCCACCTGACCGGACCGGTCATCGGTGCGTCACCGTCCGGACATCCCCCGATCACCGACCGGGCAGTGATCATCGTGCTCGGAACACCGTTGCCACTCAGGGCTTCTCGGGGTCATCCCTGATCTTTCCCCGGTGTCGGTCCGCTCAAGGCGTAAAGCATTGGGGACTGTCGGTGCCCGGCCTCATACTGCTGTGCGGTTGTCCCCGACCGCTACAGAGAGGTCACAGGAATGTCCGATCGCACCGATCCCGGTCGTACCGAGAAGGACGCGTCGCAGGACGCGGTGGCGCACCATCTCGACCCACGGCGATGGTGGGCGCTGGTGATCATCGGCGGCACCCAGCTGATGGTGATCCTCGACGCGACCATCGTGAACGTGGCCCTGCCGCACGCCTCCGCGGCGCTCGAGATCGCACCGGCCGACCGGCAGTGGCTGGTGACGGCCTATGCGCTGCCGTTCGGCGCCCTGCTGCTGCTCGGCGGCCGGATCGCCGACTACATCGGCCGCAAACGCATGCTGATCATCGCGCTGTCCGGCTTCGCCATCGCCTCGGCCATCGGCGGTGCCGCGCAGTCGCCGGGGATGCTCTTCGCCGCTCGCGCCCTGCAGGGCGTCTTCGGCGCGATCATGGCCCCGGCCGCCCTGGCCCTGGTCACGGTGACCTTCATCGAGGCCAAGGAGCGGGCGAAGGCGTTCGCCGTGTTCGGTGCGATCGCCGGCGGTGGCGCCGCGATCGGGCTCGTCCTGGGTGGTGTGCTCACCGAGTACGTGGACTGGCGTTGGTGCCTGTTCGTCAACATCCCGGTCGCGGTGATCGCCGCCGGGTTCGCGATCCCGGTGCTGCGGGAATCGCGAGCTCCCTCGAACGGCCACTACGACGTGCTCGGTGCGATCCTGGCCACCGGTGGCCTCGCCGCGATCGTCTGGGGGTTCACGCGGGCCATCGACCACTCGTGGGGGTCGATCGACGTGCTCGGTTGGCTGCTCGGCGGCCTGGTGCTGATCGTCCTGTTCGTCGTCCGCGAGCGGGCGACCGACAATCCGCTGCTGCCACTGCGCATCTTCGCCAACCGGAACCGCACCGGTGCCTATGTCGTGGGGCTGCTGGTCGGCACCGGGTTGTTCGGCTTCTTCCTCTTCATCACCTACTTCCTGCAGTACGTGAAGCAGTACACGCCGCTGGAGGCGGGCCTGGCGTTCCTGCCGTTCAGCGCCGGTGTCATCGTCGGTGCCGGAGTCGGCTCGCAGCTCGTGCTGAAGGTCGGGCCACGGGTGATCGTCCCGGCGGGTCTCGTGCTCGGCGTGATCGGCCTGGCCTGGCTCGGCACGATCGATCTGGACAGCAGCTACGCCGGGCACATCCTGCCCGCCCAGTTGATCATCTCGGTCGGTATGGGATTCATCTTCATGTCGACGACGAACGTTGCGCTGGTCGGCATCTCGCCCGACGACGCCGGCGTGGCCAGTGCCATGGTCAACACCGCCCAGCAGATCGGCGGTTCACTGGGCACGGCACTGCTGTCCACCATCGCGGCGACCGCGACGGCCACCTATGCGGCTGCCAACCCGCCGCAGATCCCGCCCGGGATCTCGCCGGCGCAGCTCTCCGCTGCACAGGAGACCCTGGTGTCGTTGCAGTCCTCGACCGATGCGTCGGCCTTCCAGGCGGCCATCGAGGCGAACCCGGCCGTGGGCGTGCTCGCCCAAGCCCTGAACGCCGCGAACGTCGACGGCTACGGGGTTGCGTTCCTGTGGTCGGCGGGTCTGTTCGCCCTCGCCGGCGTCGCCTCGCTCCTGCTCATCCACGCGGGCCGGCAGGACGTCCCGCAGGGCGAGCACACCGCGATGATCTGATCGGTCCCGGCCGAGAAAACGGCGGGCCCGCGGTTGTCACCGACCGCGGGTCCGCTGCCGGGCCCGGGTCACCAGCCGCGGGCCCGCCACTCCCCGAGGTGCGGGCGCTCGGCGCCGAGGGTGGTGTCGTCGCCGTGGCCGGGGTAGACCCAGGTGTCGTCGCGCAGACGGTCGAACACCCGTTGCTCGAGATCGTCCATCAGGCTGGTGAAGTCCTCCGGCGTGGTGGTACGGCCGGGGCCGCCGGGGAAGAGCGAGTCCCCGGTGAACAGGTGCGCGCGGCCGCCGGGCTCGGTGTACAGCAGCGCCACCGACCCCGGGGTGTGCCCGCGGAGCTTGATCGCCTCGAGATGTGTGCTGCCCAAGGGCACTTCGTCGCCCTGCTGCAGTGCGACGTCGGTCGGCACCGGCAGGTCGGCCGCGTCCTCGGCGCCCGCGTACAGGTTGGCGCCGGTCTGCCCGGCGATCCCGCCGAGGGCCTGCCAGTGGTCGTAGTGGCCGTGCGTCGTCACGATGCTGCGCAGCCGCGGGCGGTCCGGGCCGTCACCGAGCAGGTCGGCCAGCCGGTCCACGTCGTTGGCCGCGTCGATCAGCAGCCCGTCGCCGGTGGCCTTGTCCACCAGCAGATAGGCGTTGTTGTCCATCGGCCCGACGGAGATCTTGGTGATCGTGATGTCGTCCAGGGACCGGGTCGCGGCCCCGCCGCCGGGCTCGACATGTCCGCTGTAGTCGCTCATGTCCGCCAACCTATCGGGACCGTGCGGGTCCGGGCCTGCGGGGTGTGAGGTGGCCCGGGGTGTCGGGCGGCCGTGTGCGTGGCCTGGCCCGGTGCCGTGCTCCGGTCACCGCATCGGTTCCTCCGGCCGGAGTGCCGCGGCCGGATCAGTGCGGCCGGACCAGGATGCCTTCCACCGACCCTTCGGCCGCGGAGATCCTGGCCGCGTCGATCACGGCCGCGGTGTGCACGGCATCGAGCGGGTCGACCGGCGCCGGACCGTTCCCGGCGACCCAGGCGGCGACAGTGGGGTAGTAGGTGTCCCACCGGCCCCGCTCGGCGGGCACCGGCCGGGATCCTTCGGCCGTGGTGAGAACGCCCCATGCCGATTCGGGTTCGACGCCCCAGTCATCGCCGAGCGAGGCGGGCGAGCCGCCGTCCTTCAGCTGCGACTCCTGGACGTCGAAGCCGTCGATCAGGAAGCCACCGCGGTCGCCGCTGACCTGGAACCGCGGGCCGCCGGCGGCCGTCGCCATGCCGGCGGCCAGCGTGCTGTGGACGCCGCCGACGTGGGTCAGGTGCAGTTCGACGTCGTCCTCGGCGCCGGCTCCGGGCCGCACGGTGCGCAGGTCGGCATGCACCTCCACGACGGGGCCGAGCAGTTGCACCGCCTGGTCGATCAGGTGCGGGCCGAGATCCAGCAGGGTGCCGCCGCCCTCGTCGGAGGTGCCGCCGCTCCAGCCCGCCTTGACCGGTCGGAATCGGTCGATGCGCGAGGTGAACCGGTGCACCGTGCCGAGCTCGCCGCCCTCGACGAGCCGCCGGACCGTCAGGAAGTCGCTGTCCCATCGGCGGTTCTGGTAGACGGTCAGCCGCCCGCCGATCTCCTGTGCGTGCGCGACCAGCTCCGTGGCGAACTCGGCGGTCAGGGCGAACGGCTTGTCGACGACCACCGCCAGGCCGAGGTCCAGCGCCTCCCGGGCGACGGCCGTATGCGTGGCCGACGGCGTCGTCACGGTGACCCCCTGCACCCCGAGTTCGACCAGCCCGGCGAGGTCGTCCACGCAGACGACCCCGGGATGCGCGGCGGCGACCTGCTCCCGACGGCCCGGGTCGCGGGTCACCACGGCGGCCAGTTCCAGGCCGGCGGCGGAGGAGATCAACGGGGCGTGGAAGACCCGGCCGCCGGACCCGAAGCCGGCCAGCGCCCACCGCACGGTGCTCATGGCCGACATCCTGCCCGCTCCTCGATCCCGACATGAGGGTCGGCACCCGTTCCGACGCCCGGATCGGCCCTGACCTGCGCCGACACCGGACTGTCGGACCCCGCGCCTAGCATGGCTCATCGTGACCGATCAGCTCATCGTGCGTGGTGCCCGCGAACACAACCTCAGGAACGTGGACCTCACCCTGCCGCGCGACGCCATGGTCGTGTTCACCGGGTTGTCCGGCTCCGGGAAGTCGTCGCTGGCGTTCGACACCATCTTCGCCGAGGGCCAGCGCCGGTACGTCGAGTCCCTGTCGTCGTACGCCAGGCAGTTCCTCGGGCAGATGGACAAGCCGGACGTCGACTTCATCGAGGGCCTGTCGCCGGCGGTGTCGATCGACCAGAAGTCGACCTCCCGCAATCCGCGGTCGACGGTCGGCACCATCACCGAGATCTACGACTACCTGCGGCTGCTGTTCGCCCGCATCGGTCATCCGCACTGCCCGGTCTGCGGTGAGCTCATCTCGAAGCAGACCCCGCAGCAGATCGTCGACCGGGTGCTGGAGATGGAGGAGGGCACCCGGTTCCAGGTGCTCGCCCCGGTGGTCCGCGAGCGCAAGGGCGAGTACGTCGACCTGCTGGAGGACCTGCAGGCCAAGGGCTACTCCCGGGCCCGGATCGACGGCGTCGTGCACCAGCTGACCGACCCGCCGACCCTGAAGAAGCAGGAGAAGCACTCCATCGAGGTGGTCGTCGACCGCTTGGTGAACCGGGCGAGCAGCAAGCAGCGGATCACCGACTCGGTGGAGACCGCGCTCGGTCTCGCCGACGGCGTGCTGATCCTGGACTTCGTGGACCTCGAGGACGACGACCCGGCCCGCGAGCGCCGGTACTCGGAGCGGCTGGCCTGCCCGAACGACCACCCACTGGCCCTCGACGAGCTCGAGCCGCGGTCCTTCTCCTTCAACTCCCCGTTCGGCGCCTGCCCGGAGTGCACCGGCCTGGGCACCCGCAAGGAGGTCGACCCTGAGCTGGTCGTGCCCGACGGCGAGCTGTCCCTGGCCGAGGGTGCGATCCACCCCTGGTCCGGCGGCGCCACCAGCGAGTACTTCGTCCGCCTGCTGTCCGGTCTGGCGAAGGCGATGGGCTTCTCCGTCGACACCCCGTGGGACAAGCTGCCCGCCGCCGCCCGCAAGGCGGTGCTGCACGGCAGCAAGGAGCAGGTGCACATCAGCTACCGCAACCGCTACGGGCGGCAGCGGTCGTACTACGCCGAGTTCGAGGGTGCGATCCCGTTCCTCGAGCGCCGCGCGTCCCAGACCGACTCGGACTTCGCCCGGGAGAAGTACGAGGGTTACATGCGGGAGGTGCCCTGCCCGGTCTGCAAGGGCACCCGCCTCAAGCCGGAGATCCTCGCCGTCACGGTGGACCACCGCACCAAGGGCCGGCTGAACATCTCGGACATCGCCTCGATGTCGATCCGCGAGGCCGTCGACCTGTTCGGCAACCTCGAACTGTCCGAGCGCGACCGGATGATCGCCGAGCGGGTGCTCAAGGAGGTCGGTGCGCGGCTCGGCTTCCTGATGGACGTCGGGCTCGACTACCTGTCGCTGTCCCGCGCCGCCGCGACCCTCTCCGGCGGCGAGGCGCAGCGGATCCGGCTCGCCACCCAGATCGGTTCCGGCCTGGTCGGCGTGCTCTACGTGCTGGACGAGCCGTCCATCGGCCTGCACCAGCGCGACAACCGTCGGCTGATCCAGACCCTCACCAGGCTCCGGGATCTCGGCAACACGCTGATCGTCGTCGAGCACGACGAGGACACCATCCGCACCGCGGACTGGGTGGTCGACATCGGCCCGGGCGCGGGGGAGCACGGCGGGCACGTCGTGGTCTCCGGCACGGTCGAGGAGCTGGAGGCGTCCGAGCGGTCGATCACCGGGGCGTTCATCTCCGGCCGCCGGGAGATCGCCGTGCCACTGGTGCGCCGGCCGATCGACCCGGCACGGAAGCTCACGGTGGTCGGCGCGCGGGAGAACAACCTGCGCAACGTCACCGTCGACTTCCCGTTGGGACAGCTGATCGCCGTCACCGGCGTCTCCGGGTCCGGCAAGTCGACCCTGGTCAACGACATCCTGCACGCCGTGCTGGCCAACCGGATCAACGGTGCGCGGATGGTGCCGGGGCGCCACACCCGGGTCACCGGGCTGGATCTCGTGGACAAGGTCGTCGGTGTCGACCAGTCGCCGATCGGCCGCACCCCGCGGTCCAACCCGGCGACCTACACGGGCGTCTTCGACCACATCCGCAAGCTCTTCGCCTCCACCACCGAGGCGAAGGTCCGCGGGTACCAGCAGGGCCGGTTCTCGTTCAACGTCAAGGGCGGGCGCTGTGAGGCCTGCGCCGGCGACGGCACCCTGAAGATCGAGATGAACTTCCTGCCGGACATCTACGTCCCCTGCGAGGTGTGCAAGGGCGCCCGGTACAACCGGGAGACCCTCGAGGTGCACTACAAGGGCAAGACGATCGCCGAGGTGCTGGACACCCCGATCGAGGAGGCCGCGGTCTTCTTCGAGCCGATCGGCGCGATCCACCGGCACCTGAAGACGCTGGTCGACGTCGGGCTCGGCTACGTCCGGCTGGGGCAGCCGGCGACCACCCTCTCCGGCGGCGAGGCGCAGCGGGTGAAGCTGGGCGGTGAGCTGCAGAAGCGGTCCACCGGACGCACCGTGTACGTGCTCGACGAGCCGACCACCGGTCTGCACTTCGCCGACGTGGAGAAGCTGCTGCTGGTGATCAACGGGCTCGTGGACAAGGGCAACACGGTCATCGTCATCGAGCACAACCTCGACGTCATCAAGACCGCCGACCACATCATCGACATGGGCCCGGAGGGTGGCGCCGGTGGCGGCACCGTCATCGCCCAGGGCACACCGGAGGAGGTGGCGGCGAACCCGGCCTCCTACACCGGTCAGTTCCTCGCCGACATCCTGGCCGGCCGGGCCACGCTGACCACCGCGGCGAAGCGCTCCCGGAAGTCCGCCGGCAAGGCGCCCGCGACGTCGACCACCGCGGTGAACGGCTCCCGCCCGGCGAACGGCACCGCGAACGGGTCGGCGAAATCTGGCACGTCCTCCGCGAAGACCGGGGCAGCGACATCGCGGGCGAAGCGGGCGGTGAACGGCGGTGGTTCGGTCGCGGTGCTCGATGCCGTGGACGACGACGAGGTGACCACCTCCGACGAGGTGCGCGCCGCGGAGGCCAAGGCGGCCGCGGCGAAGGCCCGGCGCCGGGCGGCCAAGCTGCGCTGATCGTCGGGCTCGGTCACGGGGCGGATCGGCTGCTGCCGCTCCGCGCACTGCCGTGAGTCTGCGCCGGTCGGCGTGGTCGGCCGGTCTGTCAGCTGGCCTCCGCCCGGTCGGCGGCACTGCCGCCGCGGTCCACTGCGGGGTCGCACCGAGTCGGGGGGCCGGGCTCGCGTTCATCGATCGAGATTCGTCCCTCGGCCGGCGGCCGCGGACACCGCACAGGTCGGGGTGCGCCGGTCGGCCGACTCGTGGCCGTCGGCGAGGGTTCATCCGTGTGTCAACAGCTGTGCGGGTCCGGTGGCCGGGACACCCCCTCCGATCTGGGACACTGGGTCATCGTGAAGACCTTCGACTCCCTGTACGCCGAGCTCGTCGAGCGCGCGGAGCAGCGACCGGCCGGTTCCGGCACGGTGGCCGCCCTCGACGCCGGCGTGCACGCCCAGGGCAAGAAGCTGCTGGAGGAGGCGGGCGAGGTGTGGCTCGCCGCCGAGCACGAGTCCGACGACAACCTGGCGCTGGAGATCTCCCAGCTGCTCTACCGCGCGCAGGTGATCATGATCGGCCGTGGCGTCACGCTGGAGCAGGTCTACCGGCATCTGTAGGCGTCGTCGCGCTGCGACGACGCCGTCCCGCACCGTCCGCACACGCGTCGCACGGTGCGAGGGCCCGCCGGAACAGCACCGGCTCCGGACCCTCCAGCTCCCCGAACTTCCCTGAAGGACAAGCAATGTCACGAGATTCCCTGCTCCGCGTCGCGGTCCCCAACAAGGGCACGCTGAGCGAACCCGCTGCCGAGATGCTGCGCGAGGCCGGCTACCGGCAGCGGTCGGACAGCCGCGACCTCACCGTGCTCGACCCGGCCAATGACGTCGAGTTCTTCTTCCTCCGCCCCAAGGACATCGCGATCTACGTCGGGTCCGGCGAACTCGACCTCGGCATCACCGGCCGGGACCTGACCGCGGACTCCGGTGCCCCGGTGTCCGAGGTGCTCGGCCTCGGGTTCGGCTACTCGACCTTCCGCTACGCCGGCCCGGGCGCCGCCGACTGGTCGATCGGCGACCTCGAGGGCAAGCGGATCGCCACCGCCTACCAGAACCTCGTGCTCGCCGACCTGGAGCGCAACGGCGTCTCCGCCGAGGTCATCCGGCTCGACGGGGCGGTGGAGATCTCCGTGCAGCTGGGCGTCGCCGACGCCATCGCCGACGTCGTG
The DNA here is from genome assembly GCF_009707545.1 of Nakamurella alba. Lineage (NCBI taxonomy): Bacteria > Bacillati > Actinomycetota > Actinomycetes > Nakamurellales > Nakamurellaceae > Nakamurella > Nakamurella alba. The sequence goes on from NZ_WLYK01000011.1 coordinate 217,601, forward strand.
GGCTCCGGGCGCACCCTCCGGCAGCACGGCCTCTCGCCGTTCGGCGACGTGATCTGCGCGTCGGAGGCGGTGCTGATCCAGCGCGCCGGCCAGCCGACATCGACCGCCGCGAAGCAGCTGGCGAACCGCCTGCAGGGCATCGTCTTCGCCCAGCAGTACCTGATGCTCGACTACGACTGCCCGAAGGCGCTGCTCGATCAGGCCACTGCGATCACCCCCGGCCTGGAGTCCCCGACCGTCGCCCCGCTGGCCGATCCCGAGTGGGTGGCCGTGCGGGCGATGGTGCTGCGGACGAAGGCGAACCCGGTGATGGACGCGCTGGTCGGGATCGGGGCGAAGGCGATCCTGGCATCCGACATCCGCACCTGCCGCCTCTGACGTACCTGCCGGCCGCACCCTGATCAGTCGGGGTGCGGCCGGCTTCATCAGCTACGCGTGCCCGACCGTCGCCAGGGTGGCCGGAGCGCGTCGACGGCTCAGCGCAGCCGGATGGTGGCGGACTGCTCGGACCGGCCGAACGGTCCGTCCAGGTCGTGCAGCACCGCCGAGGTGACGCCGATGCCGTGCACCCCCCAACTGACCGACACGTCGAGCCCGAGCCACTCGCCGACCGGATCGCGGTGCAGGTGGATGGTCAGGTCGACGTTCGGAAAGATCACCTCGGACGGCAGCGCCCGCACCGCCACCCCGTTCGCCGTGTCGACAAGGCCGAACAGTCGTGCGGTCGCGGAGATGTCGGGCGCATCGGGTCCGCCGAAGAGCGGCACCGAGGAGCGCAGCCACACCCGGGACCGACCCGGCCGCGGCGGCTCCGCGGTCCGGACCTCGAGGGTGCGGATGAAACCGCTGTTCCACAGCCCGCCCATCCGGAACCGCGCCTCGGGACCGGGCAGGTCCATCGGCGGGTCCTCGACACCGGCGACCGCACTCGTGTCGCTGGTCTGCAGCCGCCAGACGGTGGCGCGGACGGCGCTCCGACCGTCCGGCCCGGCCACGTCGACCTCGGACAGCTCGATCGTCCGGCCGGCGCGCAGCACCCTGGTCCGCACCACGAGGTCCTCCGCCGGGATCTTGCCGAGGATGTCGAAGGCGACCCGGGAGAGCGCGAGATCCGGTCGGGGGAGCCGGGTCTCCAGCTCGTGCAACATCAGCCCCGACACCGGCGCCATGTGCGACTCGTGCTCGGACCAAGCGCCCTGGGCATGCGTGGTGGGCCGGAACCGGCCGTCACCGAGCGGCAGGAAGAAGGCGTCGGGAGTCTCGTCGGCGGTCGTGTCGGGGAGGGCGTCGCGGATCGGGTCGTTCACCCCGGCAAACTAACCGGCGAGCGGGGTCACGTTCTCCAGCAGGGGTGGGCCGGGGTACGGCGGCGGGGTACCGCCGAACTCGGGGCACAGGGACTGGTGGTGGCACCAGGAGCACAGCCGGGACTTCCGCGGCCGGAAATCACCGGTCCGGACGGCGGTGAGCACCGCCTTCCACAACGCCGACACCCCGCGCTCGAAGGCGAGCAGCTCCTGCTCGCTCGGCGTGTAGGTGAGCGGGAGCTCGTCGGACAGATAGAGCAGCTTCAGCTGGGCCGGGACCACACCACGGATCCGGTAGACCATCAGCGCGTAGAACTTCAGCTGGTACAGCGCGCCGGCCTCGAAGTTCTCCGACGGCGACCGACCGGTCTTGTAGTCCACGATCCGGATCTGACCGGTGGGCGCGACGTCGACCCGGTCGATGAAACCGCGCAGCGCGACGCCGTCGGCGAGATCGATCTCGACCGCCAGCTCGCACGACTCGGGGGAGAACCGGCGCGGGTCCTCCAGCCGGAAGTAGCTGTGCACCATGGTCTCCGCGCTGGACAGCCAGGCCGCGAGGTCGGGCTCCGGGATCACCTCGCGCCAGTCCGGCCGCTCCGCCGACAGCTCCTCCCAGGTCGGGCGCAGCGCGGCGGCCGTGCCCTCCGGAGTGCGCTCGGCCGGCGGCCGGCTGAACATCCGCTCCAGCACGGCGTGCACCAGGGTGCCGCGCACCGCTTCCTTGCCGGACGGTTCGGGGAGCTTGTCGATCGCGCGGAACCGGTACAGCAGTGGGCATGCCTTGAAGTCCGAGGCCCGGGACGGGGACAGCGCCAGCCGGCGGGGACGCGCAGCCGGTTCCTGCGTGCCGTCGAGGTGGTCCGTGGTCGCCGGATCCGGCCCGGCCGGGGCCGGGGAAGTGGCGGACGCGTCGATCACCTGCATGACGGCGACCCTACGGCCCGCGACCGACAGCGTCCGGCACCCACACCGTTCGCGTCCCGTTCACCCTGCTCCCAGCGTTCCCGGGCCCGGCCGGTCTCCGCCAGGAGGCATCGATCGAACTGCTGAGGTCGGCCAGGTGGAGCGTCGCCCGCGGTCCTGGCCGGAGTGGTCGAGGCGCAGGCCGGCGCTGCGGATCGGGTGCGGTGGGCCACGTGCAGCGTGGCGGACGCCAACGGATCGGTTCCGCATCCTGCACACGCCCGCCGGACCGCGCACCGGAGTGCCCGGTCACCGGACTGCCTGTCCATCGACGGCCCGGCCCGACGGGATCACCCGCGGATGATCAGTACTCTGCGCGCATGACCCAGCCACCGGCCCCGGCCCGGAAGGCCCCGCGCGGGCCCTCCGCCGGCATCCCGCTCGGGCGGCTGGGCGGCATCCGGATCGTGCTGTCGTGGTCGTGGCTGCTGTCGGTGGTGATCATCGCCGCCCTCGCCACCCCCATCGTCGAGCAGGCGGTGCCCGGGACCACCCGTGGCACATCGATCACCATCGCGATCCTGCTCGGGGTGCTGCTGGGTGCCAGCGTGCTGGTGCACGAGCTCGGCCACTGCATGGCCGCACGGGCACTCGGCATCCCTGTGCTGCAGGTGCGGCTCTACCTGCTGGGCGGTGTGTCCGAGCTCGGTCGGGTGCCGACCCGGGCCCGGGAGGAAGCGGTGGTGGCGGCTGCCGGTCCCGGACTCTCCGTGGTGCTCGCCGGACTGTTCTTCCTGTTCGTCGGCGGGACGGACGAGCGCACCCTGGGCTGGCTGATCCTGTTGGAGCTGGCCCTGGCGAACGCCGTCATCGCGGTGTTCAACCTGCTCCCTGCGCTGCCGCTGGACGGCGGACGGGTGCTGCGGGCCGGGGTGTGGCGGGCCACCGGTCGCCGGCGGTGGGGGACGGTGGCCGGCGCGATCGGCGGGTACGTCATCGCCGCGGCGCTCATCGTCTACTCCATCGTCCAGTTCGGTGGCATGGAGCGGGCAGGACTGTTGCAGGGCGTCATCGGTGTCGCCATGGCGCTGTTCATCGGGGCCGGGGCGCTCGCGGAACAGCGCGGCGACCGCGCCGTGACCTGGCCGTCCGACGCCGGTCTGGCCGCACTCGCCCGGCCGGTCGTGCAGCTGCCGCAGGAGGTCCCGGTCGGGTTGGCGCTGCAGGCGGCAGGCGACCGCGCGGTGGTGCTGACCTCCGCTGAGGGGTTCGCCGCCGGCCTGCTCGACGAGAGAGCGGCGATCGCCGCCGCCCGCACCGACCCGAGCCGGCCCGCCCTGAGCTGTGCCACCCCGATCCGACCGGAGATGGTGGTGCTGGTCGACGACGACCCGGCCGAGATCGCGCTGCGGCTCCGTGACGCCGGGCCGGTGCTGCTGCTGGTCGACGCCGACGGCCACCCCGCCGGCGTGGTGCCGACCGCCGAGGTCGACCGGCTGCTCCGCAACTCCTGACCGTCCGGGCACGTGATCCGGTCGGTCCGACGGGCGGGTCGCGTCCGGGATACTCGTACCGGTCCGGCGGGCGCACCGCTCCGCGCGGACGATCGAGGTCATACCGGGTCCACCGGATCCGTCAGGGAAAGTGCAGGCAGCAGTGAGTCGCGAGTTCACCGTCGGGGATCGGGTCCAGCTGACCGACTCCAAGGGCCGCAAGTACACGATGGTGCTGGAGGCCGGCGGCAGCTATCACACGCACCGCGGCGTACTCGCGCACGACGACCTCATCGGCAAGCCCGAGGGTGTCGTCATCACCTCCGCCCAGGGCACCTCCTACCTCGCGCTGCGGCCGCTGCTCACCGACTACGTGCTCTCGATGCCGCGCGGCGCCGCGGTGATCTACCCGAAGGACGCCGCGCAGATCGTGCACTGGGGCGACATGTTCCCCGGGGCAAGGGTTCTCGAGGCCGGTGCCGGGTCCGGTGCATTGACCTGCTCACTGCTGCGCGCCGTCGGCCCGACCGGCTCGGTGCTGTCGTACGAGATCCGTGAGGACCACGCCGAGCATGCCGTCCGGAACGTCGAACGCTTCTTCGGCGAGCGGCCGGAGAACTGGACGCTCAAGGTCGCCGACATGGCCGAGCACTCCGGCGAGGTCGACCGGATCGTGCTGGACATGCTCGAGCCATGGGAGATGCTGCCGACCGTCGCGGCCTCGTTGGTGCCCGGCGGGGTGTTGATGGTCTACGTCGCGACCACCACGCAGCTGTCCCGGGTGGCCGAGGCGATCCGCGAGGGCGGCGGGTTCACCGAGCCCGAGGCGTGGGAGAGCATGCACCGGCCGTGGCACCTGGTCGGGCTCGCGGTGCGGCCCGAGCACCGGATGATCGGCCACACCGCCTTCCTGCTGAAGGCCCGCAAACTGGCTCCCGGCGTAGTGGCGCCGAAACCCCAGCGCCGCCCGACCGCGTCCGGTCGCTGATCGACGAGACCTCTCCGGATTCTGAACATCCGATGCGCTTTTCGGGCCATCGGATGTTCAGAATCGGAGGCCGACCGCGCTCGGGTTGCGGTTGATACTCGGTCGCGGATGACACCCAGTCGCAGACGACGCCCGGTCCCCAGACGACACCAATCTCAGACGACACCCGGTCCCAGCCGACGCTCGGTCGCAGATGACGCTCAGTCGCAGATGACCCAGGCCCGCTGCTCGATCACCAGGTCCAGGGTGTCCTCCTGCGGGTCGTCGCCGACCCGCTGGTAACCGATCCGCAGCTCGCCGGACCCTTCGGTCGCGGTGCTGTCCGGATCGACGGTGATGTCCTCGATGGTCAGCGACCCGGGCTCCAGCGCGTCGACGAACTCCTCGTCGACCGCCGACCGCAGGGACGCGCAGGTCAGGTCGGCAGCAGCATCGGCGTCGCCATCGTTCAGCGCGGCGACCCAGGACTCCGCCGCGGCTGTCGCCAGTTCCTCCGGATCGCCGGATCCTGACCCGCCGTCCGGACCGATCGGCGGCACGTACGGGTCGCCCTCGGACGACGGCGTGGTCTCCGGGTCCGTCTGCGGAGAAGTGACCGGATCCGGCGGGTCGCTGACCGAACCACCGCCTGAACCACCTCCGGTACCGCCGCCGTCGGGGTTGGACGTACCGGTCATCGGCGGGAACTGTCGCGGCCCGGAGGAACTGGTCGACGGAGCGGCAGTGGACGGGGCGGTACCGGCAGTGGACGGAGCGGTCCCCGTGGTCGCAGGGATCCCCGCGGTGACCGGACCGCCCGGTGCAGCGGTTCCGGTGGAATCGCGGGTGGACAGCAGGATCACGGTGGCGGTGACGGCGAGGGCGGCGAGCACGAGGGCGGACAGCCACACGACCGCGGGTGAGCGGCCGCCACTGCGGCCCGGCCGGCCGTTCGGAGGTGCGATCGGAGGTGCGATCGGAGGCGGCGGCAGGGTCGGGAGCGGTGCGCCGCGGTAGGGCAGCGGGTCCGGCCAGTGACCGGCCGGGCGCTCGAACATCCGGGTCGGGTGCGGGGCCGGGGCAACAGCCGGGGACCAATGGGTCGACGGGGGCGCGGACCAGGCCTGGGCGGGCGCCCAGTCGGGGTGCGCCCGGGCCGGCGGCTCCGGCACCACCGGTCGCACGGTGGTCGGGGCTCCGGGGGCGGAGTACGCCCCGCTGCGCTCGCGGCCGTAGTCGGCCCACGCTCCACTCATGTCACGTCCGTCCTGCCTGTCCGCCGTGCTGCTGCCCACCACGGGCCGCGCCGTCACCGACGACCCCGCGGAAGTGCTGCCCGAAGGTCGCCGGAGGGTTGCCGACGACACCCGTCGGAGCTGTGACTCCCGATCGGCTGCTCCGGTTCCGTCGCGCGGCGGGGAAATTCGCGCGGACCCGGATCTCCGCGTGTGGGGCGACCGTGCGACGGGAACGGACCGGGTTCGGCGAAGGAGCGGTGAACACCCGGCCACCGGCGCCCGACTCGCGGTCGTCACACAGATCTCAGCCCGCTGTCATACGCCGACTGTAGGGTTGAAAAGGTGAGGGCCGCACCGGAAAGGGAGGCGCCATGACCGACGACGCAGCGAACCGGAGATGGGAAGGGGCACACCGTGCCCCGGAGCCGCAGGACAGTTCCGACGGCACCGGCGTCACCACGCCGAGCACGGGCGCGCTCACCGCGCAGGTGCGCGCCCTGAACGAGGAGATCGCGCAGCTCCGGCGGCGCCTCGCGGTGGCGCCGATGGACACCCGCCCGCTCGAGCGCCAGCTGGCGGAGTCCGCCCAGCGGATCAACACGCTGACCGAGCGCAACGAGAAGCTGGTCATCACCCTGCGCGAGGCGCGGGCCCAGCTGCTGCAGCTCAAGGAGGAGGTCGACCGGCTCGCGCAGCCGCCGAGCGGCTACGGCATCTTCCTGGCCCCCGGCCCGGAGAGCACGGTCGAGGTCTTCACCGGCGGCCGCCGGATGCGCCTGGCCGTGTCGCCCACGGTCGAGATCGAGCAGCTGCGTCGTGGGCAGCAGATCCGGCTGAACGAGGCGCTGACCGTCGTCGAGGCGGGCAACTTCGAGGTGATCGGTGAGGTCTGTTCGCTGCGTGAGGTGCTGGGTGCCGACCGTGCGCTGGTCGTCGGTCATGCCGACGAGGAGCGGGTGGTGCACCTGGCCTCGCCGTTGATGGACATCGCGCTCAAGCCCGGCGACTCGCTGCTGGTCGACACCAAGGCCGGCTACGCCTACGAGCGGGTGCCGAAGGCCGAGGTCGAGGACCTCGTGCTGGAGGAGGTGCCGGACGTCGCGTACGAGGACATCGGCGGCCTGACCCGGCAGATCGAGCAGATCCGTGATGCCGTCGAGCTGCCGTTCCTGCACGCCGACCTGTTCCGCGAGTTCCAGCTGCGGCCGCCGAAGGGTGTGCTGCTCTACGGTCCGCCTGGTTGCGGCAAGACGCTGATCGCGAAGGCGGTGGCGAACTCGCTGGCGAAGCAGGTCGCCGCGGCCCGTGGTGAGGAGCACGTCACCAGCTACTTCCTCAACATCAAGGGCCCCGAGCTGCTCAACAAGTACGTCGGCGAGACCGAGCGCACCATCCGGCTGATCTTCCAGCGCGCCCGGGAGAAGGCCTCGGACGGCACCCCGGTCATCGTCTTCTTCGACGAGATGGACTCGGTGTTCCGCACCCGCGGCACCGGCGTCTCCTCCGACGTCGAGACGACCATCGTCCCGCAGCTGCTCAGCGAGATCGACGGCGTCGAGGGTCTGGAGAACGTCATCGTGATCGGCGCCTCCAACCGCGAGGACATGATCGACCCGGCCATCCTGCGCCCCGGCCGGCTCGACGTGAAGATCAAGATCGAGCGGCCCGACGCGGAGGCCGCGCGGGACATCTTCACGAAGTACCTGATCAGCGAGCTGCCGATCCACCCGGACGACCTCGCCGAGTTCGGCGGGGACCGGACGGCGACGATCAACGGGATGATCCAGCACACCGTCGAGCGGATGTACACCGAGACCGACGAGAACCGGTTCCTCGAGGTCACCTACGCCAATGGTGACAAGGAGGTCCTGTACTTCAAGGACTTCAACTCCGGCGCGATGATCCAGAACATCGTGGACCGGGCGAAGAAGTCGGCGATCAAGGAGCGGCTGGAGTCGATGCTGGCGCAGGGCGCCCCGGCGCCGGGCGGCCTGCGGGTCAGCCACCTGCTGGACGCGATCGTCGACGAGTTCGCCGAGAACGAGGACCTGCCGAACACCACGAATCCCGATGACTGGGCTCGGATCTCGGGCAAGAAGGGGGAGCGGATCGTCTACATCCGCACCCTCGTTTCGGGCAAGCAGTCCGAGGGTTCGCGGGCCATCGACACCGCGTCCAACACCGGCCAGTACCTCTGACCCGGACGCCCCACGGCCGGTGAGCAGCGTCTGCGGACGCAGCTCACCGGCCGTGGTCGTCGCCCTCGGGGCGGCCGGACGTCCCGAGTGATCCGTCCCGTCGTTTCGCACAATTGCGCGCCCGGCGTCCCGCGGCCCTTCACAATGAGCGAGTGACCGCACCGCCAGGACCCCCGTCGGGTGACGACGCGCCCCGGCGCGCCTTCCCCCAGGTGCCCGGTGTCCGGCTGGACGCAGAGGTCGGCCGCGGCGGGTTCGCCACCGTCTACCGGGGTCACCAGCTCTCGGTCGACCGGGACGTCGCGGTCAAGGTCGACGACCGGCGGCTGGTGGACGAGCGGGACCGGCGCCGGTTCACCCGGGAGATCATCGCCGCAGGCGCGGTGGCTGCGCACCCGCACATCGTCACGCTGTACGACGGCGGCACCACGGCCGACGACCACCCGTACCTCGTCATGGAGCTGTACACCGGCGGGTCGTACGCCGAGCGGATCAAGAAGTCCGGGCCGGTGCCGGCCGACGAGGTGCTGGACATCGGTTTCGCCATCGCCGATGCACTCGTCGCCGCGCACGGCGAAGGGATCCTGCACCGGGACGTCAAACCCGGGAACATTCTCATCTCCCGGTACGGCAACCCGGCGCTGACCGACTTCGGCCTGGCCGCGCTGCCGCCGGCGGGCGAGCAGTACTCGGTGACCATGGACTCGCTGACGCCGTCCTACGCGGCGCCGGAGGCGTTCGGCGGTGTCGAGCCGACGGCGTCGATGGACATCTACGCGCTCGGCGCCACCCTGTACGCGATGCTGCTCGGCCGACCACCCCGCAGCGATCCCAACGGCGCCTCCCCGCCGCTCACCAAGCTGCTCGTCCTCCTCAACGAGCCGCTGCCGCCGGCCGGGGTCGAGGGCGCCGAGGACCTCATGCCGGTGATCTGGCGGGCGACCGCCGTGCTCCCTGGCGACCGTTATCCGACCGCCGCGGCCTTCCGGGACGCGCTCGCCGCGGTCCGGGCCGGGCACCCGGAGCAGGCCGGTGGCCTGCGACCGTTCTCCACCCCTGCACCGGTCCCGCCGGGCCGCACCGACGAACGCGCCGACACCGGTCGCACCGGTGGCTCCGGGGGTTCGGTCACCCAGGACCGCACGGGGCAGGGCCTGCTCGACGACATGGTGCAGGTCTCCGCGCAGCGTTCGGGGCGCCGTCGGCCCTGGCCGGTGATCGCCGCCGCCGCGGTTGTGCTGGCGTTGGTGATCGGCGCCGCCGTGATGCTCGGGCGGGAGGCCGCCGTCGGCGGTGACGCCCGGATCGCCGGGGGCGGGGCCTCCAGCTCCACGGCCGGAAGCCTGTCGGTGACCTCCGCGTCGCCGAGCTCCGTGACCACCAGCGGGTCGGTCACCTCGTCGCAGGGCTCGGTCAGCACCCCGCCGAGCACACCCACCACCGCACCGAGCACCCCCACCACCGCGCCGAGCACGCCGACCACCGCTCCCAGCACACCCACGACCACCACCCCGACCACCGTGGTGATCAACCAGACACCGCCGCCGGTCGGCACCTGCTTCACCAACCTGGTGACCATCGGCTCGCGCAGCACGGCCACCGCGTTGGACTCCTGCGACGAGCCGCACGGCTGGGAGGCCTACGGCACCGGCGTGCTCGCGGCGACGACCCGCTCGCCCGGCCTGGTCGACGTGGCCAAGGACCCGAACGTGGTGAAGACCTGCACACAGGACACGCTGGTCGCGTACCTGCCGCCGAACACCTCCGGCAGCTTCGACGTCCGGATCCTGCCGCCGTCCGAGACCGACTTCGTGCTCGGCGAACGGGGTTTCTGGTGCATCGCCCGGATCAAGGACTCCGGCGAGGTGACCGGCTCGCTGGCCCGGGGCTGAGGCCAGGGCACGGAACCGCGGCGAGCGGCGGGCTGCGGGTCAGGTCGCGCACGCCCGCCGATCTCGCGCCGGGAGTGCGACCGTCGGTCCGCGTCCGAACCGATCGGCCGCCGCCGGGCGTGACCGGGGTCGGGAAGGGGCCTGACCGGTGTCCGATTACTGTCGGGGCCATGACAGTCCGCCGCATCATGGGCACCGAGGTCGAGTACGGCATCTCCGCACCCGGGGACCCCGGCACCAACCCGGTGATCTCCTCGACCCAGGTGGTGCTGGCCTACGCGGCGGCGGTCGAGGCGCCCCGGGCCCGGCGGCCGCGCTGGGACTACGAGGTGGAGTCGCCGCTGCGCGACGCCCGCGGCTACGACCTGTCGGCACTGTTCGGCGCCGCGGACCCGGACATCGACGACATCGGTGCGGCGAACGTGATCCTGTCCGACGGCGCCCGGCTGTACGTGGACCACGCGCACCCGGAGTTCTCCGCGCCGGAGGTCACCAACCCGCTCGACGGCGTGCTCTACGACAAGGCCGGCGAGCGGGTGATGGAGGCCGCTGCGAACCTGGCCGCCGCCGTCCCCGGGGCCAAGCAGCTGCAGCTCTACAAGAACAACACCGACGGCAAGGGCGCCTCCTACGGCACCCACGAGAACTACCTGTGCCGGCGCGAGACCCCTTTCCCCGCACTGATCTCCGGGCTGCTGCCGTTCTTCGCCTCCCGCCAGGTGTTCGCCGGTGCGGGCCGGGTCGGAATCGGACCGGCCGGCCAGACCCCCGGTTTCCAGCTGGCCCAGCGGTCGGACTACATCGAGGTCGAGGTCGGCCTGGAGACGACGCTCAAACGCGGGCTGATCAACACCCGGGACGAGCCGCACGCGGACGCCGACCGGTGGCGCCGGCTGCACGTGATCATCGGTGACGCGAACCTGGCCGAGACCGCCACCTTCCTCAAGCTGGGCACCACCGCACTGGTGCTGTCGATGATCGAGGAGGGCTGGCAGCTGCCCGCGGTCGACCTGGAGAGCCCGGTGCACGCCGTGCACCAGATCTCCCATGACCCCGGCCTCGATGTCACCGTCCGGCTGCAGGACGGCCGCAGCTTCACCGGCGTCGACGTCCAGCGGGCCTACGCCGAGTCCGCCGCCGCCTACGTCGCCGACCGGTACGGCGACGACGTCGACGAGCAGACCGCACAGGTGCTCGCCACCTGGCTGGACGTGCTGGACAAGCTCGACCGGGACCCGATGGAGCTCGCCGACACCCTGGACTGGCCGGCGAAACTCCGCCTGCTGGAAGGGTTCCGCGCCCGGGACGGGCTGGCCTGGGGCGCGCCCCGGTTGGCACTGGTCGACCTGCAGTACTCCGACATCCGGATGGACCGCGGGCTGTACAACCGGCTGGTCTCCCGCGGGTCGATGAAGCGGCTGGTCACCGAGGCGCAGGTGCAGGCGGCGATGACGGACCCGCCGGAGGACACCCGCGCCTACTTCCGCGGGCGGTGCGTGTCCCAGTACGCCGACCGGTTGGCCGCCGCCTCCTGGGACTCGGTGATCTTCGACGTCGGCCGCGAGTCGCTGGTGCGCATCCCCACCCTCGACCCGGCCCGCGGCACCAAGGCGCACGTCGGCGCGCTGCTCGACGCCTCCGCGGACGCCGCCGAGCTGGTCGACGCCCTGACCACCCGGCGCTGACCGCGCGGCCCTGACCACCCTGGGCCGGCCCACCCGGCGCCGGCCACCCGGCGCTCACCAACTGGCGACGACGAACCCCGGCCCGACCGGGCAGGGACGAGCCCGTCCGGATCCTGCCCGACCGTCGCGATCCGGCCGGGACGGCCAACGGTTAAGGTCGAAGGATCACGACGCGAGCGTGGACGCGTCCGGGACGGGAGCACGACATGGCACAGGAACAGACCAGCCGCCAGGGCGGCGGGGACGACGACGAGGCCACCGGCGCGGAGCCGGCCGGTCAGGAGCGTCGGGAGAAGCTGGCCGCCGAGACCGACGACATCCTGGACGAGATCGACGGCGTGCTGGAGAGCAACGCCGAGGACTTCGTCCGCTCGTACGTGCAGAAGGGCGGCCAGTGAGCCGACTGCCCGGTCCGGCCGACTGGCCGGTCGCAGCCGTCCCGGCGCCCTACCTGACCCCCGGCACCGGATCGTTCACCGACTTCCTGGCCGGCGCGGAGCCGCACCTGCTGCCGGGCGCCCGTGCGGGTGCGCCCGGGTCGGCCGAGTTGCCGCACGGCACCACGATCGTCGCGTTGACCTTCGCCGGCGGCGTGGTCATCGCCGGTGACCGGCGCGCGACCATGGGCAACCTGATCGCTCAGCGGGACATGGAGAAGGTGTTCGTCGCCGACTCGCACTCCGCGGTCGGCATCGCCGGCACCGCCGGCCTGGCCATCGAGATGGTCCGGCTGTTCCAGCTGGAGCTCGAGCACTACGAGAAGATCGAGGGCGTCCGGCTCTCGCTCGACGGCAAGGCCAACCGGCTGTCCACGATGATCCGCGGCAACCTCGGCGCGGCGCTGCAGGGGCTGGCCGTGGTGCCGCTGTTCGCCGGCGTCGACGAGCTGCCGGAGAACGGTGCCGCCGAGGCGCTCGGCCGGATCTTCTCCTACGACGTCACCGGCGGCCGGTACGAGGAGCGCGACTACTACGCCGTCGGGTCCGGATCGATGTTCGCCCGGTCCGCGCTGAAGAAGCGCTACCGACGGGACGCCGACCTGGACACCGCCGTGCGTGCCGCGGTGGAGTCGCTCTACGACGCGGCCGACGACGACTCCGCCACCGGCGGACCGGATCTCACCCGGCGGATCTTCCCGGTGGTGGTCGCGGTGACCGCGGCCGGCGCGGTGAAGTGGTCCGAGGAGGCCGTCGCCGAGGTGTCCGAGGCCGTGATCGCCGGCCGCATGCTGAACCCCGGCGGCTGACGCCCGAGACGTTGCCCGCAGCGCACCTGCTTTTCGAGATCTTCTGCAGCAGAACAGGAGTCACCCGGCCGTGACGATGCCGATCTACGCCTCTCCCGAGCAGTTCATGCGGGACCGGTCCGAGTACGCCCGCAAGGGCATCGGCCGGGGCAGCAGTGTCGTGGTCACCACCTACGACGGCGGCGTGCTGTTCGTCGCCGAGAGCCGTTCGCCCACCCTGCACAAGGTGAGCGAGATCTACGACCGGATCGGCTTCGCCGGGGTCGGCCGGTACAACGAGTTCGAGAACCTGCGGACCGCCGGCATCCGGCTGGCCGACGTCCGCGGCTACTCCTACGACCGGCGCGACGTCTCGGGCCGGTGGTTGGCGAACGCCTACGCGCAGACGCTCGGGTCGATCTTCTCCGAGCACCAGAAGCCGTACGAGGTGGAGATCTGCGTCGCCGAGGTGGCCAAGGGCCCCGGCGCCGGGCCGACCGCGGAAAGCCCTGACCTGCGGGACCAGCTGTACCGGATCTCCTACGACGGGTCGATCGTCTACGAGGCCCGCTTCGTGGTGATGGGCGGTCTGGTCGAGCCGGTGACCGCCTCCCTGGAGAAGTCGTTCGAGGCCGGTTGGGACCTGTCCGCGGCGCTGCGTGCCGCAGTGCCGGCCCTCGGTGCCTCCGCCGACGGCACGGTGCGCGAGATCGGCCCGGGACAGCTGGAGGTCGCGGTGTTGGACCGTGCCCTGCCGGTCCGCACCTTCCGCCGGATCACCGGGGCCGCCCTCGCCGCACTGCTGGAGCCGCCCGCCGACGCGGCCGAGCCGCCCGCAGGGGAGCCGGAAGTCGTTGCGGGGACCGGGGAGTCGACGGACCCGGCACCCGGGGAGTCGGGTCCGGACGGCACCGACCAGGGCTGACCGGACGGGCGCACCAGCGGGTCGCGACATCGAAGTCGGGTGACAGGCTCTGATGCAGCGGCCGGGCGACGTGACGGCGGCCGGATCCTCATGACGGAGGTCGGATGACAGCCGGACCGTGGCGACTGCTGGACCACTGGCGCGGCGGCCTGCTCGATCCGCAGCGGGAACCGGCAGCCGGGGCCGGAGCCGTCCGCGGGGTCACCGCCTACCGCCGGTGCGGCCTGGTGCTCGCCGCCGACGACCCGGAGGCCGAGGCACGGGCCCGGGAGCGGCTGGACGCCCTCGCCCGGCGGCACGGTCTCACCATCACCCCCGTGACAGCAGCACGGGACGCCGGGCGCCGGACCTCCGTCGTCGAGTTCGAGGTGCCCGCCGGACCGCCCGGCGGCCCGGACGCCTGGACGGTGCTGCGCGAGTACCGCGAGCGCCTGGCCGGGACCCCTGGCGCCCGGGCCGGTCTCGACCACCTGCTGACCACCGCGGAACAGGTCGGCGGCAACCCGTTCGCCCTGGACCACGGCCGCCCCGGACTGGACCGGTACGGCGCCGCCGGCTACGCCGGGCGCGGTCCGATCAGCGTGGTGCTGGCACCACCGGCCGTCGGGACCGGCCGGCGCCCGCGGGTGGTCGTGCTGGACACGGCCGTCGGTACGCACCCCTGGCTGGGCGATGACACCGTCGAGCACGTCATCACCTTCGCCGACGGGTCGACGGTCGGCCCGGTGGTGGACCCGGACGACCTTCCCGGTGCGGACGACCTCGCACCGACCCCGATGCTCGGCGCGCTCGGCACCCACGCCGGGCACGGCACCTTCATCAGCGGCCTGATCCGACAGGCCTGCCCGGAGGCGATCGTCGTGGCTCCGGCGGTGATGGGGGCCGACGGGGTGGTGCCGGAGTCGACCCTGGTCGACGCGCTGGAAGCGGTGCTGCGCAAACAGACCGAACAGCCCGGCTGGGCCGATGCCGTGGTGCTGTCGCTGGGCTACTACGCGGAGACCGGCGACGACCTCACCTACACCTCGCACCTGCGGGACCTGCTGCTGGAGATCGGGCGGTGCGGGATCGCCACCTTCTGCGCGGCCGGCAACGACGCCTCCACCCGGCCGTCGTTCCCCGCTGCCTTCGCCGCCGACCCGGCGTTCGCCGCGGACGACGTCGTCCCGCTGATGGCGGTGGCGGCGCTCAACCCGGACGGCTCGGTGGCGGCCTTCTCGAACGACGGCCCCTGGGTCAACGCCGAGGCCCGCGGGGTCAACATGGCCTCCACCGTGCCGGTGACCGCCGACGGATCCGGGCGGGCGGCGGTCACCGCCCGCGGCGTCCGCGGCCACACCCGGTCGGCCGCCGACCCGGATGACTTCGTCTCCGGGTTCGCTTCCTGGAGCGGGACCTCTTTCGCCGCACCGGCCCTGGCCGGGCAGTACCTGACCGCTCTGCGGGCCGCCGGCTACCCGGCCGGTGCCGCCGCCCGCCGCGAGCACGTGCCCATCGGTCGCACGCGCTCCGCCGCTGCGGTATCAAGTGACGCGGCAGCACCGTGACCGTGCGCCGACCGGCAGCAGGTATCACCGCATCCGGCGTGAGCTCCTGAACCAGCTCCACACCGCGCCGCACGTGAACGGCACCGCAGCACGACCGACCGGAAGGCACCGATGACCGCACCGCCGCCCGTCCCCGAGCCCGCGTCGACCCCCGGCCCGGACAGCCCGTTCGTGCGGTTCGACGGGCGGATCCTCGACCCGGCGACCGCGGTCCGGCTGCCCGGCGTGCCGATCCCGTCGATCACCGCCTACGTCGGCGACACCGTGCTGGTGTCCGGCGGGTCGGAGGACCGGGTGCAGGAGGCGATGCGGGTCCTCGGCGAGCGCGCGGCCGACCTCGGTCTGCGGATCGCGGCCGACCCGCTCGCCGACGGTGGACCCCGGCTGTACCGGGACGCGGTGACGGCCGGGCTGCCGCTGGTGGTCCCGGTGGTGCTGGTGCCGACCGACGCCACCGGTCCCACCGCACCGGTCGACGTCTGGCCGCTGGTCCAGGCCATCCGGGCCGACGGCACGCTCCCGCCCGGCACAGTCGAGCTGGACCACCTGATGTTCGCCGCCGCGAGCATCAGCGGGAACCCTTTCGGCGTGCGGGGTCTCGCCTCGATCAGCGGTGATCCCTTCGGGGTGCGCGGCCTGGCATCGGTGAACGGGAATCCGTTCGGCGTGCGTGGGCTGGCCGGCGGCGACCCGTCCTACGCCTATGCCGGGTCCGGTGGTCGCGGCCCGGTGTCGGTGCTGATCGACCCGCCCGTCCCGCCGGCGGACGGACCGCGTCCGCGGGTCGTGGTGCTGGACACCGGGGTCGGCCGTCACCCGTGGTTCACCGCCGACCCGGTGAGCGATGCGTTGTCCACCCCGTCCGGCGACCCGATCGGCGTGGACCCGAAGGACCCGGTGGCGATCGCCACCGCCCCGGACGGGGCCGGCGCCGCACCGGACCCGATGACCGGCCGGCTCGCCTCGCACGCCGGCCACGGCACCTTCATCTGCGGGCTGCTGCGGCAGACCTGCCCGGCGGCGGACATCGTGGCGCTGCGGATCATGGACTCCGACGGGGTGGTGCCCGAGCACCGGCTGACCGACGCACTCACCGGGCTGGGCCTGGTGCAGGCGGCCGCCCCGCGGTCGATCGCCGCCGTGGTGCTGGCGCTCGGCTACCACGCCGAGGTCGGCGACGGCCCGTACACCGCCGGCCTGGAATCCCAGCTGCAGGACCTGGCCGGGCGCGGAGTGGTCACCGTCGCCGCCGCGGGGAACGACGCCACCACCCAGCCCAGCTACCCGGCCGCGTTCTCGGTCCACGACTGGCCGGCCGGGCTGCCGCGGGTGGTCGCCGTCGCGGCCCTCAACCCGGACACCTCGGTGGCGCTGTTCTCCAACGACGGGGACTGGGTGACCGGGCAGGCGCCCGGCGCCAACGTCGTGTCCACCGCGCCGACCGACGCCGAGGGCTCGGCCGGGGAGTCGGTCGGCATGGTCGACGAGGACGGGCGGCGCCGCGGCACCATCGATCCGGACGACTACTCCAGCGGCTTCGCGACCTGGAGCGGCACCAGTTTTGCCGCCCCGGTCCTGGCCGGCCGCTACCTCGCCGCACTGGCCGCCCGGACCGCGCAAAAGAATTCGCCGCCGGTGGTATCAGACCTGGCCGCGCTGGTTCCTCTGGGCAGAACAGCAGGACAGCAAGGCCCGCGATGAGCAGCACCGGAAGTACCAGCAGCACCGGGAGCACCGATAGTACAGACGCCGACGGCACAGACAGGACATCGATGACGGTCGACACCAGTCCGATCCGGGATCGCGGGCACCTGCCCGACGGGCCCGGGACCGCCCCCGCACCGACCACCGACCCGGCGACCGCGCACCGGGTGAGCGGCCCGACCCGGGTGACCGGCCCGACCCGGGTCCCGCGCGCCGGCGGCGACGTCGGCGACCTGGTCACCCAGGCGGCGCAGGCGTTCCAGGACTACCGGGACGGCGTGTCCGGCGGGATCGACCGGCTGGTCCGGCTGGTCAGCCCGCTGCTGTGGCACACGGCGCGGCAGTGCGGACTCTCCGCGGCGGAGGCCGAGGACGCGGTGCAGCAGACATTCCTGGCGCTGGTGCGGCGCGGGGCCGGGATCACCGATCCGATGGCCGTCGTGCGCTGGCTGACCGTCACGCTGCGCCGGCAGGCGTGGCGGGACCGGGCCGCGGCGCGGACCCGGACCGATGCCGAACCCACCGACGACGACCTGCCGCGCGAGCCGTCGGCCGAGGCGGCCGCGGTGCTGACCGACGAGCAGCAGCGGCTGTGGGCACACGTGCACGCGCTGCCCGACCGGTGCCGCCGGCTGCTCGCGGTGATCGCGTTCGCCCCGCGTCCCGACTACGCGGCGATCGCGAAGGACATGAACATGCCGGTCGGATCCATCGGCCCCACCCGGGGCCGGTGCCTGGAGAAGTTGCGCCTGCGCCTGAAGGGGGAGGAGTGGTCATGACCGAGAAGAACCCGCCGAGGAACGACGTGGCGAACGCCGCCGGACCGGAGCTCGCCGAGCACGCCCCGCAGGACACGAACGACGACCTGATGAACGACCTCAGCACGGACGAGAACGGACACGGACCGGACCCGATGGATCAGTACGACCTGGACCTGCTCAGCGACATCGTCGGCATCTACGACGCGCTGGACCCGATGCCCGAGATGCTGCCCGACGTCGTGCTCTTCGCCCTGGGCGCCACCGACCTGGACGGCGAGATGGCCCGGCTGGTCGAGTCGGAGTCCGGCCTGGTCGGCACCCGTGGCGCCGCCCAGGTCGAGCACGCCCGCAGGGTGACCTTCTCCAGCGAGCACCTCACCGTCATGGTCGCCGTCGAGCCGCAGCCCGGCGACACCGTGCGACTCGACGGCTGGGCCGCCCCGGGGGGCTCGCTGAAGGTCGAGTTGCGCTCCGGCGCCAGCACTTTCACCACCGACTGCGACGAGTCCGGCCGGTTCGTCTTCGAGTCGGTGCCGCCGGGCCCGGCGCAGATCGTGCTGCACCCCGCCCCCGGCTGCGACGCGGCGATCCGGATGCCGGTGGTCACCCCCGCGATCCAGCTGTGAGGATGGGTGGGTGGCCCCCGCCGCCCGCCCGCTGACCGCCGCCGAACTGCCGCTGCTGCTCGCCCGGATCCAGGACCTGGCCAACGCCGGCCGGACCCGCGACACCGTCGTGCTCTGCCGGCGGACGCTGACCCGGTTGGTCCCGGGCGATCCCGATCACGAGTCCTTCGCCGTCCGGGTGCGGGTCAACCTGGCCACCGCCCTCGCCGAGTCCGGCGACACCACCGGAGCCGCCGAGCTCTTCGAGCAGGCGCTGGCCGGGGACCCGGCGCACCGGGCCCTGGTCCGCACCGCCCGCGGACTGGTGCTGGCCCGCACCGGCCGCCTGGAGGAGGCCGTCGCCGAACTCGACGCCGCCGCCGCGGTGGCGGAGGACCGGATCCTGGTCGGCGCACTCATCAACCGCGGACTGGCGCTGATGGCACTGGGCCGGTTGGCCGAGGCCCGGCGGGACACGGCGCGCGCCGTCACCGAGGCGGAACGGGTCGGTGACCTCGGCACGGCCTTCATGGGCCGGCACAACCTCGGCTACCTCCGCTACCTGGGCGGTGACCTGCCCGGCGCGCTGGCCGAGATGGCCGCCGCCGCCGAGCTGGCCCCGGAGGACGCGGTCGGCATCCCCGCCCTGGACCGGGCGCAGGTGCTGCGCGCCGCCGGGCTGACCACCGAGGCCCGCGAGTTCCTCGACCTCGCGCTGGCCGACTTCCGGGCGAACTCCTCCACCGCCGACCTGGTGCAGGGCCTGCTGCTGGCGTCGGAGATCGACGCCGCCGCCGGCCGCTGGGAAGACGGCCGCCGGTCGGCGCGGGAGGCGCGCCGGCTGGCCACCCGGCGCGGCGACCGGATCACCGCCCGACTGGCCCGGCTGGCCGAACTGCGGGCGCCGTTCCTCGGGCTCGACCCGCCGCCGCGCACGGTCCGGCAGGCCCGGCAGGAGGCGGCGGAGGCGGAGGTGCTGGCCGGCGAGCTGGCCGCCGCCGGGCTCACCGACGACGCCATGTCGGCGACCTTCGTGCAGGTGGAGGGCGTGCTGGACGGGGGTGACGCGCGGCGGGCGACCGAGATCCTGGCCGGCACGGTGCCACGCGACCGGGTGTACACCGCGCACGTGCTGGAACAGGCCTACCTGCACGCCCGGCTCGACATCGCCGCCGGCCGCACGGGTCCGGGCCTGTCCGAGCTGCGCCGCGGACTGGACCGGCTGGCCGACTTCCAGGCCCGGTTCGGCTCCCAGGACATGCAGGCCGGGGCAGCGGTCCTCGGCCAGCGGCTGGCCCGGCTCGGGCTGCGCACCGCCGTCGGATCCGGGTCACCGGCCGGCATCCTGCACTGGCTCGAGCGCTCCCGCGCGGTCACCACCCGGCTCCCGGCGATCGGGCCGCCCGACGACAGCGAGCTGGCCGGGCTGCTCGCCGAGCTGCGGCTGTCCGCCGGCCAGGAACGGCAGGCCGCGATCGCCGGGACCCCGGACCCGGCGCTGCGCCGCAAGGTCGCCGAGCTGCGCCGGTCGATCCGGCACCGGTCCTGGACCACGGCCGGCGCCGGACAGGTGCAGCGACCGATCCCGCTGGCCGCCGTCCAGCGCGCGCTGGCCGCGGACCCGGACCGTCCGGCCGTGCTGGCCTACATCACCGGCCGGGGTGGGATCCGGGCGCTGGTGATCACCGCCGACACCGCCTCGTTCGTACCGCTCGGCGCCTGGGTGGACTCCGCGGAGCGGCACCGGCGTCGTGCCGCCGACCTCGACATGCTCGCCGCACCAAGGATTCCCGCGCCGCTCCGCGCGGTTGCCCGGACCTCGCTGCAGGCGGAGCTGGCCGATCTGGACCGGACCCTGCTCGCGCCGCTGCGGGACCTGCCCGCCGGCGGGCCGGTGCTGGTGGTGGCGGTGGGTGAGGCGGCGACCGTGCCGTGGACCCTGTTGCCGTCGATGCGGGGGCGCCCGGTCGCGGTCCACTCGTCGGTGACCGCGGCCCTGAACGGTGCGGCCGTCGTGGGAACAACCGGCCCGGCGTTCCGGCGGGGCGTGCTGGCGGTCGGTGGACCGGATGTGCCGTCCGGCGAGAAGGAGGTGCAGGAGGTGGCGGCCCGGTACCCCGGGGCCGGCCTGCTGACCGGCGCGGCGGCGACCGGCGCCGCCGTGCTGGCGGGGATGCCCGACGGTGGTGTGCTGCACGTCGCGGCGCACGGGCACCACGAGGTGGAGAGCCCGCTGTTCTCCCACGTGCTGCTTGCCGACGGACCGCTCTTCGGCTACGACATCGCCCCGGTGCGGCGGCTGCCGGCGGAGGTGGTGCTCTCCAGCTGCGATGTCGGCCGCTCGGCGCTGCGGCCCGGCGGCGAGCCGCTGGGGTTGGCGGTGGCGCTGCTCCGTTCCGGCGTGCGCACCGTCGTCGCCGGGGTCAGCCGCGTCGCGGACGACGTGGCCGCCGAGACCATGGTGCGGTTCCACGAGGCGCTGATCGGCGGCGCCGGCCCGGCGGCCGCGCTGGCCCGAGCGGTGGACACCATGGGTGAGGAGATCGCTCCGTTCAGTTGTTTCGGCCTGGGTGGACCGGTCCGCTGGTAGGCCGACCGTGGGCATCCGCCCCGGAACGGGCTGGTCAGGCTGTGCGCGTTCTGTGATGCTGGGGGCGTGGCGTCGGACATTCCGCGACCCGCGGGGGCGGGCGGTGAGCAGCGCGGTCAGCAGGTCCGGCGCCCACGGGCCACATCGGCCGCGTCGGCCGAGGAACTCTGGACCGCCTCCAGGCAGGCCAGCGACCGCGGCCACTGGGACGTCAGCCGCCGGTTCGCCCGCCGCGCCCTGGCCGCCTGGGAGGCGGTGCCGGGCGGCGATCCCACCCTGCGCGTCCGGATCCTGATCGCGTTGGCCTACAACGAGTCCGAGCTCGGCCGGACCCGGGTGGCCAGGGCACTGCTGGACCAGGCCGCCTCGGCCGGGACGCAGATCCTGCCCGCCGTCCGGGTCGCCCGCGGCCTGCTGCACGTCCGGACCGGACGGCCCGACCTGGCGATCGAGGACTTCGACCGGGCGATCGCCGAGCAGCGCGGGGCCGAGTCGGCACGTGAGCAGGAGGACCTGGCCGGGGCGCTGATCAACCGCGGGCTGATGCACATGTCGGCGGGCCGGTTGTCCGACGCGGCCGCCGACACCGCCGAGGCCGGCGCGATCGGGCGCCGCCTGCGCGACCCCGACCTGATCTTCATGGCCGACCACAACCTCGGCTACGTACGGTATCTCGGTGGCGACCTGCCCGGCGCGCTGTCCGCGATGGAGTCGGCCGCGGCCGCCTCCGCGGAAGGGGCCGCGGACGGTGTCTCCCACCTGGACCGGGCGCGGGCGCTCACCGCCGCGGGGATGGTCGTCGAGGCCGGGGAGTTCGTCGACCACGCCCTCGCGGCGTTCCGCCGCAACCGCGCCACCGCCGACCTCGTCGAGGCCTACGCGGTGCGGGCCGAGCTGGACCTGATGGCCGGGGAGCCGGCCGCCGCGCTGGACCACGCCCGGAAGGCGGCGACGATCGCCGCCCGGCGTGGCAACGACAACGCCGCACTGGCCTCCCGGGTGCTGCAGCAGCGTGCCCGGCGGGCGCTGCGCGCGCTCGCCGCCGAGGACGGGACGGTCGCGCTGCCCGGCCGGGCACCAGGACCGGCAGGAGCTGCAGGAAGGGCCGGGTGTGCCGGACCAACCGGGGATGCCGAGGCGGCAAGTGTTACCGGGACGGCCGGCATCGACCCGGCAGCCTCCCGCGATGCCCGGTCCGCCGGTGCACTCGCCGACGAGCTCGCCGCGGCCGGCATGCCCGACGACCGTGGCGCCGCGCTGCTGCTGCAGGCGGAGGCGCTGCTGGACGCAGGCCGCGTGCACGAGGCCGCCGGGGTCGCGGCGCAGGTCCGGCAAAGCAGCGCGATGCCGCAGCTGGCGGCCCGGTTGCACCACCGGTACGTGGACGCCCGGATCGCGCTCGCGCACGACGACCGGCGGGCCGGGTTCGGCCACATCCGGCGCGGCCTCGACGAACTCGCCCGGTTCCAGGCCCGCTTCGGCTCCCAGGACCTGCAGTCGGCGTCGGCGGTGCACGGCGCGGACCTGGCAGCACTCGGCCTGCGCACCGCGGTGCGCAGCGGGTCGCCGGCGACCATCTTCCAGTGGCTGGAGCGGGCCCGCGGCGTGAGCACCCGGCTGCCGCAGGTGCGGCCGCCGGCCGACCCGGTGCTGGCGGAGGAACTCGGCGCGCTGCGGGTCAGCTACGAACAGGCCCGGCAGGCGGTTCTCTCCGGACGCCGCAGCCCGGCGCTGGAGACCAGGGTCCGTGAACTGCGCCGGGCCGTCCGGGCCCGGGCCTGGGAGGCCCGCGGCAACGGCGCGGTCACCCGGCCGCCGAGCCTGACGGACGTGCAGCGCCGGTTGGCCGCCGACCCCGACGCCCCGACGGTGGTCGCCTACATCCGCGGCGGTGGCGTGGTGCACGCCCTGGTGATCGGGCCGGAGGGTGCGTCGTTCGCAGTGCTCGGCGCCTTCGCCGACCTGCAGGAGCGGGTCCGCCGGCTGGACGCGGACCTGGACCTGCTGGCCTCCGGGCGGGTGCCGGCCGCCGTGCGCGCGGTGGCCGGGCGGTCCCTCGAGCAGGGGCTGTCCGCGCTGTCCGCGACGCTGGTCGCGCCGATCGCCGGGTGGCTGCGGCCCGGCCCGCTGCTGATCTCCGGCCTGGGCGTGCTGGCGACCGTGCCGTGGTCGATGCTGCCGGGGCTGCATGGCCGGCCGATCACGGTGAACTCCTCGGTGACCGCGTCGATGACCGAACTGGGCCGGCCCGCGCAGGTGGCCGGGGTGCTGTCGGTGGCCGGGCCGGGCGTTCCGCTCGGCGGCCTGGAGGTGGAGCAGGTGGCGGCCGTGCATCCCGGGTCGGCCGTGCTGGTGGACGGCGACGCGACCGGGTCGGCGGTGCTGCGCGAGGTGCCGGACGGCGGGCTGCTGCACATCGCCGCGCACGGCCGGCACGAGGCGGAGAGCCCGCTGTTCTCCTCGGTGCTGCTGGCCGACGGGCCGCTGTACGGCTACGACATCGCGCCGAACCCGGACCTGCCCCGCCAGGTGGTGCTCTCCAGCTGCGAGGTGGGCCGCAACGACGTGCGGATCGGCGAACCGCTGGGCCTGGCCGCGGCGCTGCTGCGCAGCGGCGTGTCCACCGTGATCGCCGGGGTCAGCCGGATCGGCGACGAGGTGGCGGCCGAGGTGATGACCGAGTACCACCGGCGGCTGGCCGCCGGTGACCGGCCGGCCTTCGCGTTGGCCGGTGCGGTCGGCACCGTCGACCGGCCCGCACCGTTCAGCTGTTTCGGCGCCGGGGTCTGAACGGCCGGGTCGGGTGGCGGCCCGGGTTCCCCGGGGGGACGGTCCCGGACCGACAGCCACCCTGAGGGTCGGTCGTCCCGGACCCACACCTGCGGAGAACCCGGCCTCCCCGGGAGGTCCGGGCCGGGCGCCGGAATGGAACGGACGCGCACCGGGTATGACGGTGATCGTGGGTTAACCTTCCACCGCCCACTGCTGCTCACCGACGCGCACCGCCTGTCGCGAGCGCCGCCCGGGCGCCCGCCGAATCCCGACCCGGAGCCACGTTCTGATCACCGAGTTGATCCTGCTGGTCGTCGGCCTGGTGCTGATCGCCGGCACCTACGTCTTCGTCGCGGCCGAGTTCAGTCTGGTCACCGTCGACCGCGCCACCGTGACCCGGGACGCGGCGGCGGGCGACCGCCGGTCGCAGTCGCTGCTGGCCGGCCTGCGCACGCTGTCCACCCAGCTGTCCGCCGCCCAGGTGGGCATCACCGTCACCACGCTGGCGCTCGGCTTCGTGATGGAACCCTCGCTGGCGTCGCTGATCTCGCCGCTGCTGACCGGCCTCGGGATCTCGGAGACCGCGGCCGACTCGATCTCCGTGCTGATCGCACTGATCGTCGCCACCGTGTTGTCCATGGTGTTCGGCGAACTGGTGCCGAAGAACATCGCGATCTCCGCGCCGCTGGCCACCGCCAAGGCCGTGGTGCGCCCCAACCGGGCCGCCGCGGTGCTGTTCAAGCCGTTGATCTGGGCGCTGAACGGGACCGCCAACGGGGTGCTGCGGCTGTTCGGCATCGAGCCGCAGGAGGAACTGCGGTCGGCCCGGTCGCCGGAGGAGCTCGAGTCGCTGGTCCGGCGGTCCGCCGCCCAGGGCACCCTCGACCAGCCCAGCGCGAACCTGCTGGCCCGGTCCATCTCCTTCGCCAACCGCACCGCCGACGACGTGCTGACCCCGCGGCCGCAGGTGCGCTTCGTGCGCGCCGCGGACAGTGCCGAGGCCGTGATCACCGCATCGGTGGAGACCGGCCACTCCCGGTTCCCGGTCAGCGGCGAGGACTCCGACGACGTGGTCGGCCTGGTGCACCTCAAGCGGGCCGTCGCCATCCCGCCGGACGAGCGGGCCGGCGTACGGATCGAGCAGCTGATGACCGAGGTGCTGGTGGTCCCGGAGACCCAGCGGCTGGAGGACCTGCTCGAGGAGCTGCGCAGCCAGGGCCTGCAGATGGCCGTCGTCGCCGACGAGTACGGCGGCACCGCCGGCATCCTCACCCTCGAGGACGTGGTGGAGGAGCTGGTCGGCGAGATCGTCGACGAGCACGACCCGCGCACCCGGATCGGTGACCTGCTGCCCGACGGCACGTGGGCGCTGCCCGGAACCCTGCGGCCGGACGAGGTCGCCGAGGTCACCGGGGTGCGGCTGCCGGAGGACGGCAACTACGAGACCGTCGCCGGCCTGCTGATCGACGAGCTCGGCCGGATCCCGTCGCCCGGCGACTCCGTCGCGGTGATGGCCACCGTCGAGTCGGTGGCCCAGCTCGGTGTCGCCCCCGGGCACCCGGAGGACGGGCCGGTACCCGCCGATCCGGACGAGGACCTGCCGCGGGCCGCCATGGTGCGGCTCACCGTGCTGCAGATGGACCGGCGGCGGGTGGACACCGTGCTGCTGTCCGCGGTCGGGGTGCTGGACGAGGCGGACTGGCCGGAGGAGTCCCGATGACCGGCGCCTGGCTGCTGACCGGCCTGGTGGTGGTGCTGCTCGGGCTGTCGGCGTTCTTCGTCGCCGCCGAGTTCTCGCTGATCTCGGCGCGCCGCACGGTGATCGAGCCGATGGCGGTGAGCAGCCGCCGCGCCCGCACCACCCTCCATGCCATGGAGGACGTGTCGGTGATGATGGCGACCGCGCAGCTGGGGATCACGCTGTGCGGTGTGCTGCTCGGCGCGCTCGGCGAGCCGGCGGTGGCCAGCCTGCTGGAGCCGGTCTTCCACAGCTGGGGGATCCCGGAGGCCTGGCTGCACCCGGTCGCGCTGACCGTCGCGCTGCTGCTGGTGGTCTCCGCGCACGTCTCGCTCGGCGAGATGGTGCCGAAGAACATCGCGCTGGCCGGACCCGAGCGGGTCGCGGTGATGCTGGCCCCGCCGCTCCGGGCCATCGCCACCATGCTCGGGCCGATCGTCCGTGGGCTGAACCACCTGGCCAACCTGGTGGTCCGGCTGACCGGGCACGAGCCGAAGGACGAGGTCACCTCGGCCTACACCAGCGACGAGGTGGCCGGTCTGGTCGCCGAGTCCCGGGCGGAGGGGCTGCTCGGCGGCCAGGAGCACCAGCTGATCACCTCGGCCCTGGAGTTCGGCACCGCGAAGGTCGTGCAGGTGCTGCTGGCCGATGCCGACGTGGTTTCGCTGCCGGCCGGCGTGAGCGCCGCCGAGGTGGAGCGCACCTGCGCCCGCACCGGGTTCTCCCGGTTCCCGGTGCGCGACGCCGACGGCCGGTACGTCGGCTACCTGCACATCCGCGACGTCGTCGGCATCCCCGCCGACCGACGGGACGACCCGGTGCCGGCCGACCGGATCCGGCAGCTGCCGGTGGTCACCGCAGAGAGCGAACTCCGGGTGGCGCTGGAGCGGATGCGGCGCCGCGGCGCCCATCTCGCCCAGGTGCGGCCGGGCGGCGGGGCGGTCGATCCCGGTGCGGCGGCGCCGGCACCCGGCGAGCGGGCCGGTCTGGTCATGCTCGAGGACGTCATCGAGGAGCTCATCGGCGAGGTCCGCGACGCCACCCGGCGCCGGGGCTAGGGCGTGTCTCCCAACCCCGAATCTGCTGCACAACGCCCTGAAAACAGTCGGATGCGTTGACAGATGTTTGCCAGGTCGGAAAGCCGACCAGGATTCCCAGCTCCTCGACCGCCTTGCCGACGGCCCGACAGGACGTCGCTCGCGACGATCCGGGATTGAGAGACACGCCCTCACGGGCATCGGCCTGTTCGGGGCGGCGGTCCCGCGGGCGGTCGTTCCGCTGGTGTCGTCCGATCGCCGGGTGCCGTCCGATCGCCGGGTGTCGTCCGACCGCCGGGTGCCGGACGCCGGCCCGGACGTCGGGCGCGTGCCGGGGCCTTCACCCGGAGCGCGGGGGTCGGGGCCTACAGTCGGCGGTATGCAGCGGCGGATCCTGGGTCTGGAGACCGAGTTCGGCATCACGTGCACCTTCCACGGGCAGCGCAGGCTGTCCCCGGACGAGGTGGCGCGCTACCTGTTCCGGCGCGTGGTGTCCTGGGGAAGGTCGTCGAACGTCTTCCTGCGCAACGGATCCCGGCTCTACCTCGACGTCGGATCGCACCCGGAGTATGCCACCGCGGAGTGCGACGACCTGCTGACGCTGATCGCGCACGACAAGGCGGGGGAGCGGATCCTGCAGGATCTGGTCGTCGACGCCGAGGCGCGGCTGGCCGAGGAGGGCATCGGCGGCGACATCTACCTGTTCAAGAACAACACCGACTCGGCCGGCAACTCGTACGGCTGCCACGAGAACTTCCTGATCGCCCGGGCGGGGGAGTTCTCCCGGATCGCCGACGGGCTGATCCCGTTCCTGGTGACCCGGCAGCTGATCGCCGGCGCCGGCAAGGTGCTGCAGTCCCCGCGCGGCGCGTCCTACTGCCTGTCGCAGCGGGCGGATCACATCTGGGAGGGCGTCTCCAGCGCCACCACCCGGTCCCGGCCGATCATCAACACCCGGGACGAGCCGCACGCGGACGCCGAGCGGTACCGCCGGCTGCACGTGATCGTCGGCGACTCGAACATGAGCCAGACCACGACGCTGCTCAAGGTCGGCAGCGCCGCGCTGGTGCTGGAGATGATCGAGGCCGGGGTGCAGCTGCGCGACCTGACCTTCGACAACCCGATCCGGGCGATCCGGGAGATCAGCCACGACATCACCGGCCGGCGCCCGGTCCGGCTGGCCGGCGGCGGCGAGATCTCCGCGCTGGACGCGCAGATGGAGTACTACTCCAAGGCCGCCGACTACGTCGCCCGGCGCGGTACCGACCCGGTGTCCGAGCAGGTGCTCGATCTGTGGGCGCGCACGCTCAAGGGGGTCGAGTCCGACGACCTGTCGGCGGTGGACACCGAGATCGACTGGGTCATCAAGAAGAAACTGATCGACTCGTACAGCGCCAAGCACGGGCTGGAGCTGGCCGACCCGCGGATCGCGCAGATCGACCTGACCTACCACGACGTCCGGCCCGGCCGCGGGCTGCACTCGCTGCTGGTCAACCGTGGCCGCGCGGCCACGGTGGTGTCCGACGAGCAGATCCAGGAGGCCACCACCCTCCCGCCGCAGACCACCCGGGCGAAGCTGCGCGGCGAGTTCGTGGCGAAGGCGCAGGACGCCGGCCGCGACTACACCGTCGACTGGGTGCACCTCAAGCTCAACGACCAGGCCCAGCGCACCGTGCTGCTCAAGGACCCGTTCAAGGCCGAGGACGAGCGCGTCGCCAAACTCCTCGACACCCTCTGACCGACTGCACCCCACCCCGCCCCGCGCGAGGATCAAGATCCTCGACGCGTGTGAAGGTGCAGTCTTTGGGACGGGTGGGACAGGAGTCGACAACTTCACACGCGCCGTGGATCTTGATCCTCGCGGGGACCCGGGCGCGGCGCGTTCACCGGAAGCGGACAGATGTGCGACGCCCGGCGACCGGCCTGTGAAAAGCTGGACGGCGTGGCGACGGCGAAGGCGGAACGACTGCTGAACCTGGTCATCGCATTGGTGAACGCGCCGCGCTTCCGCTCGGCTGCCTGGATCCGGGAGCGGGTGGCCGGGTATGCCGACGCACCCACCGAGGAGGCGTTCTTCCGCACCTTCGAGCGGGACAAGACCGAACTCCGCGACATGGGCATCCCGCTGCAGACCTCCGGCGAGGGCGCCGACGCCGACGGCACCGTCGGCTACCGGATCCCACCGGGCGAGTTCGCCCTCCCACCCATGGGTTTCACCCCCGCCGAGACGGCGGCACTCGGTCTGGCGTCCCGGCTGTGGGAGACCACGGCGCTGTCCTCGGCCGGTTCCGGGGCACTCCGGAAGATCCGCGACGCCGTCCCCGCCGACCAGGAGGCGGCGGAGGCGGTCGACACCGCCGCCCGGTCCGCCGCCGGCCTGCTGCAGCCGCGGGTGCGCACCAGCGACCCGTCGTTCACCCCGCTGTTCGACGCGGTCAAGGCCCGCCGCGCCGTCGCCTTCGACTACCGCAAGCAGCCCGGCGAGCCGGCAGAGGCGCGGGCGGTGCAGCCGTGGGGGCTGGTGTCCTTCCGCGGCCGCTGGTACCTGGTCGGGTTCGACACCGGCCGCGGCGGGCAGCGCACCTTCCGGCTGTCCCGGATCGCCGGCCAGGTGAGCACCGTTGGCCGGGCCGGCGCGGTCCGGATCCCCGAGAACGTCGACCTGCTGGCCACCGTCGCGCGGAACGTCGAGGCGCCGGTGCGGCGCACCGCCACGCTGTTGGTCCGGCCCGGCCGGGCGGCCGGGCTGCGGCGCGACGGCAACCCGCTGCCGGACGCGCCGGAGGGCTGGGACCGGGTGCAGGTGCCGGTCCGGCACCTCTGGGACACCGCCCGCATGGTTGCCGGCCACGGCCCGGACGTCCGGGTCGAGGAGCCGCCGGACCTGCGGGACGCGGTGGTGCGGGTGCTCACCGACGTCGCTGGGAGGACCGCCGGATGAGCGAGACCGCATCGGCCCGGCTGACCCGGGTGCTGGCGATGGTGCCGTACATCTCCCGCCGGCCCGGTGTCACGCTCTCCGAGCTGGCCGCGGAGTTCGGTGTGCCGCAACGGCAGATCGAGGCCGACCTGGACCTGCTGATGGTCTGCGGCCTGCCCGGCTACTACCCGGACGACCTGATCGACGTCGTGCTGGACGAGGACGGCGGCACCGTGTCGATCACCTTCGACGCCGGGATCGAGCGCCCGGTCCGGTTCTCCGCCGACGAGGCCGTCGCGCTCACCGTGGCCCTGCAGGCGCTCGCCGACCTGCCCGGGCTGGTCGACGACGACGCCGTCCGCTCCGCGCTGGCCAAGCTGGAGCGGCTGGGCGCCGTCGCGGGGGAGAACCTGCGGGTTGCCGCGGCCTCGCCCGCCCCGGCGCTGGCCGAGGTCCGGCGGGCCGTCGACGAGAGCCGGCAGCTGTGGATCCGCTACTACACCGCCTCCCGGGACGCGGTCAGCGAGCGCACGGTCGACCCGATGCGGCTGCTGGTCACCGACGGGCAGGTGTACCTGGAGGGCTGGTGCCACCTGGCCGGGGCGGTCCGGCACTTCCGGGTGGACCGGATCGACGAGGTCCGGGTGCTGGACGAGCCGGCGCAGGCCCAGCTCTGGGTCGACTCCGACGTGCCCGAGCAGATGTTCCATCCGCACCCGTCACAGCCCACGGTGACCCTGGACCTCGGTCCGGCCGCCCGCTGGGTCGCCGAGTACTACCAGGTCGAGGACGTGCAGGAGCTCGACGACCCGACCTGGACCCGGGTGCGGCTGCGGGCCGGCGGCGACGACTGGATCATCCGGCTGGTGATGTCCCTCGGCGACGGCGCCCGGATCGTGGACCGGCCGGACCTGGTCGAGACCATCCACCGGCGTGCGGAAGAGGCCCTTGCCGCCTATCGCTGAGCCGCGGTCGCCCACCACCGCCGACGCCGGGCTGTCGGACAATCGCGGGCCCGTGTGGCGGCGGGGGACCCGAGGAATTCCCGTGCGGACCGGTCCCCGGGGCTGTGAGGTCCGAACGGACAGTGAGGGATGCGCCGGGTCGGTCAGTACGATCGAGGCGGCGCGGGGGTCGGACCCGGTGCCGCACCTGGTGTCGGGAACAGCGGTCGGAAGGGAGCGGGCTCGGTGAAGATGCCGTTCCGCCGCAAGGGAGAGCGCTCGGCCGACGGGTCGATGTCGCTGATGGAGCACCTGTACGAGCTCCGCCGCCGGCTGTTCTTCGCGGTCCTCGGGCTCTTCCTGGGCACCGTGGTCGGGTTCATCTGGTACACGGTCAAGATCCCGGCGTTGGGCATCCCCAGCCTCGGCGACATCATGATCCACCCGTACTGCGCGGTCCCGGCGGAGTACCGGAACGTCACCGGCGACGGCACCTCCTGCCAGCTGGTGGCGATCACCCCGTTCAGCTTCCTGCAGGTCCGGCTGAAGGCCGCGCTGCTGGTCGGTTCGATCATCTCCTCGCCGATCTGGCTCTACCAGCTGTGGGCGTTCGTCACGCCCGCGCTGTACTCCAAGGAGCGCAAGTTCGCCGTCAGCTTCGTCTCGATGGGCGGCTTCCTGTTCTTCGCCGGCTCCGCCCTGGCCTACGTCGTCATCGGCGAGGGCCTGAAGGTGCTGCTCAGCTTCGCTGGTGAGGACGGCGTCGCGCAGCTCACCCCGGACAGCTACTTCTCGTTCCTGATCGCCATGCTGATCATCTTCGGGCTGTCGTTCGAGGTGCCGCTGCTGCTGGTGATGCTGAACTTCGCCGGTGTGCTCAAGGGCGCGAAGCTGGCGCAGGCGCGGCGGTACGCATTCTTCGGGATGGTCGTGCTTGCCGGGCTGGTCGTCCCCGGCAACGACCCGATCACCATGCTGGCGCTGGCGATCTCGCTGTGCATCCTCTACGAGCTCGCCGTGCAGGTCTCGAAGTTCCACGACAAGCGCAAGGCCAAGCGGCTGGCGGTCGAGGGCTTCGGGGAGCTGTCGGACGACGAGGCCTCGCCCTCGCCGATCGCCGCCGGTGCCCCCGAGGCGAGCTCGGCCGCGTCGGTGACCGGTGCCTCCCCAACCCCGACGGCGACACCGCTGCGGGCCGACCACCGACTGGACGACGGCGACGCCACCTGACCCGTCGCACCCCGGTGCGGCGGGGTGCCGGCCTACGTGTGGAACCCTGGAGGGGTGAGCACGTTCGGGCGGGACCTCTCCGTCGATCCTGATCCGGTCGGTCCCGATCAGGTGGAGGAGGAACTCTCCCCGGCCGAGCGCTACGCGCGGTCCCGGGAGCGTGCCGCCACCCCGCACCTCACCGAGTTCGTCGCGACCCGGCCGTTCCGCCTCGACGACTTCCAGCTGCAGGCCTGCACCGCGCTGGAGTCCGGGCAGGGTGTG
Source organism: Nakamurella alba (assembly GCF_009707545.1). Classification (NCBI taxonomy): domain Bacteria; kingdom Bacillati; phylum Actinomycetota; class Actinomycetes; order Nakamurellales; family Nakamurellaceae; genus Nakamurella; species Nakamurella alba. The sequence continues at coordinate 249,549 of NZ_WLYK01000011.1, forward strand.
CTGGTGTGCGCGCCGACCGGGGCCGGCAAGACGGTGGTCGGCGAGTTCGCGGTGCACCGGGCGCTGCGCACCGGCGGGAAGTGCTTCTACACCACCCCGATCAAGGCGCTGTCCAACCAGAAGTTCCAGGACCTGATCGCCGAGTACGGCGCCGACACGGTCGGCCTGCTCACCGGCGACACCTCGATCAACTCGCACGCCGACGTCGTCGTGATGACCACCGAGGTATTGCGCAACATGCTCTACGCCGGGTCCCCGGACCTGCACGGGCTGACCGCCGTGGTGATGGACGAGATCCACTACCTGGCGGACAAGTTCCGCGGCGCGGTGTGGGAGGAGGTGATCCTGCAGCTGCCGGAGGAGGTACAGGTCGTCGGGCTGTCGGCGACGGTGTCCAACGCCGAGGAGTTCGGTGCCTGGCTGCAGGCGGTCCGCGGGCACACCACCGTCGTCGTCGACGAGATCCGGCCGGTGCCACTCTGGCAGCACATGATGGTCGGCCGCCGCATGTTCGACCTGTTCACCACCTCCACCGACGGCGACTCGCCCGGCGCGGTGAAGGTCGACCCCTCGCTCACCCGGGCCATCGCCGACGCCGAGAGCATGGCCGACCGGTTCGCCCACCGTGGCGGGCGGGGCAACGGGCGGCCCGGGGGCGGATCCGGGGGCGGGGGCGGGCGTGGTCGGTCCTGGGACAACCGGCCGCGGTTCCGGCCGCCGGCCCGGGTCGACGTCATCGAGCGGTTGGACGGTAACGGCCTGCTGCCGGCGATCACCTTCATCTTCTCCAGGGCCGGCTGCGACGCGGCGGTGGGCCAGTGCGTGCGCGCCGGGATGCGGCTGACCACCGAGTCCGAACGCGAGCAGATCCGGGCGGTCATCGACCGGCGCACCGCCGACCTGCCGGAGGCGGACCTGGGCGTACTCGGCTACTGGGACTGGCGGGAGGCGCTGGAGCGCGGGATCGCCGCCCACCACGCCGGCATGCTGCCGACGTTCAAGGAGACGGTGGAGGAGCTGTTCGTCGCCGGGCTGGTCAAGGCGGTGTTCGCGACCGAGACGCTGGCACTGGGCATCAACATGCCGGCCCGCACCGTCGTGCTGGAGAAGCTGATCAAGTACAACGGCGAGGGGCACGTCGACCTGACGCCGGGCGAGTACACCCAGCTGACCGGGCGGGCCGGGCGCCGCGGCATCGACATCGAAGGGCACGCGGTTGTCGTCTGGGCGCCGGGCACGGACCCGCGCACCGTCGCCGGGCTCGCCTCGAAACGCACCTACCCGCTGCGGTCCTCGTTCCGACCGTCCTACAACATGGCCGTCAACCTGCTCGGACGATTGGGCCGTACCGCCTCCAAGGAGCTGTTGGAGCAGTCGTTCGCGCAGTTCCAGGCGGACTCGTCGGTGGTCGGTCTGGTCCGGCAGGTGCGTCGCAACACCCAGGCGATCGCCTCGCACGCGTCCGCGATGGAGTGCCACCTCGGTGACACCGGTGAGTACCTGGACCTGTTGCAGACGCTGGCCGGCCTGGAGAAACAGACCGCCCGCTCCGGTGCCGCCCGGCGCCGGGAGGCGACCGCTGCGGACCTGGAGGCGCTGCACCGCGGGGACGTGATCTCCGTGCCGAGCGGTCGGCGCGCCGGCCTCGCCGTGGTGCTGGACCCCGGGCTGGAGGCCGACGGGACAGTCCGGCCGCTGGTGATCACCGCCTCCCGCTGGTCCGGTCGGCTGTCCGCGGCCGACTTCCGCGGCCCGGTCCCGGCCCTCGGCCGGCTGCGGCTGGCGAAGTTCGTCGACCACCGCTCCGCCCAGGTGCGCAAGGACGTGGCGTCCTCGATCATCGCCGCGCAGCACGAGGGGCGGCTGGAGCGGCCGGCGTCGGTCGGCGCGCGGGGCGACACCACCGCCGGCCCGGACGAGGCCCGGCTGTCGCAGCTGCGCCGGGAGGTGCGGTCGCACCCGGTGCACGGCTGCTCGGACCGGGAGACGCATCTGCAGTGGGCCCGCCGCTGGCGGCGGCTGACCGACGAGAACGCGGCGCTGACCGCGAAGGTCGACGGCGCCCGGGGCTCGCTCGGCACCGCGCTGGACAAGATCCTCGGACTGCTCACCCGGCGCGGGTTCGTGCAGCACGACCGGTTGACCGACGCCGGGAGGATGCTCACCCGGATCTGGTCGGAGAGCGACCTGGTCGTCGCCGAGTGCCTGCGCGGCGGGACCTGGGACGGGCTGGCCGCGCACGAGCTCGCCGGTGCCGTGTCGACGCTGGTCTACGAGTCCCGGCGGGACAACGCGGCCGCGGCGCGGCTGCCCATCGGTGCGATGGGTGACGCGGTGGTCGCCACCCGGCGGGTGTGGACCGAGGTCGCGGCCGACGAGGCGGAGGCGGGGGTGCCGGTGACCCGGCAGCCGGATGCGGGATTCGCTGCGGCCGTGGCGGTCTGGGCCGAGGGTGGCATGCTCTCCGACGCGCTGCTGGCCGCGGCCGCCGGCGGCGACGACCTGTCCGCCGGCGACTTCGTCCGCTGGTGCCGGCAGGTGATCGACCTGCTGGACCAGATCCGGATCGTCGCCCCGCCGGCGATGGCGGGGACCGCGGCGGAGGGTGTCGCGGCGCTCCGCCGGGGCGTGGTCGCGATGGGCGCGGTCTGATCCGTCGCCGTGATCCGTCGCCGTGATCCGTCGCCGTCCGTGGCACCTTCCGCCGCGGTCCGGGACCCGCTTCGGGGCCGGTCGGATGCTGGTCGGGTGCTGTGCGGGTGCTGGTCGAGATCCTGGTTGAGTGCTGTGCGGGTGCCGGTCGAGATTCTGGTCGAGTTCAGTGCGGGTTCCCTGCCCATCCGTGCCCCGGGCGGATCGGGGCATCGTCGGGGCGATCCGTGCAGAACGATCAACTGATCAGGTATCAACAAGACACTGACAAAGCTCTCAGCGGTGCGTACCGTTCCCCCGGAAAGGCATGCCGGACCGCCGGTCCGGTTGCGGGTCGGTCCGCGGTCGCGCCGAAGCGGCGTGATTGGATGACCAGCAGCGTGCCGGCCGTGGCCGGATATCGAGGAGGACGACGATGAGTACCCCGTACGGTCAGGGTGGGAACCCGGACTGGAGCCAGGGCCAGCAGGGCGGTTACGGCCAGCCCGCCGCGCCGGACCAGTCGGGCTACGGCCAGCAGGGTTATGGCCAGCAGGGTTACGGACAGCAGCCCGGGTACGGCCAGCAGCCGCAGACCGGCGGCTACGGCCAGCAGGGTTACGGCACCGGAGCGCAGCCGACCTACGGTGCGCCGGAGCAGCAGGGCTACGGCCAGCAGGGGTACGGCCAGCAGGGCTACGGCTCGGGTGCCCAGCCGACCTACGGCCAGCCGGACCAGTCCGCCTACGGGCAGCAGGGCTACGGGCAGCAGGGTGCCTACGGTGCCCAGCAGTACGGCCAGGCCGGTTACGGCCAGCAGGGCTACGGCCAGCCCGGGCAGGGTGCCGCCGGTGCCCCGAAGTCGAACAAGGGCCTGCTGATCGGCGTCAGCGCGCTCGTCGTGGTGCTCGCCGTCGCTGCGGTGCTGCTGTTCCTGTGGCCCGGGTTCCTCAACAAGAAGGTCTTCGACCAGGCCGCGGTGCAGACCGACGTGCAGAAAATTCTGACCGACCCGGCCCCCGCCGGCTACGCGCTCTCCGGCATCTCGGCGGTGAACTGCCCGGCCGACCAGGAGGTCAAGGCCGGCACCTCCTTCGTCTGCTCCGTCACCCAGGACGGCGCGACCAAGAACGTCACCGTCACGGTCAAGGACGACAACGGCCTCTACGAGGTCGGCATCCCAGCCTGACCCGGCAGCTCTTCGCAACGGCCCGCAACCACACACCGGTTGCGGGCCGTTGCTGCGTCCCCGGTTGGCGCGAGGATCAAAGTCGTCGACGCGTGTGAAGTTGCCGCCGTTGGGACGGGTGTGGCAGGAGTCGCCACTTTCCTGCGCGCGGGGGCGTTCCCGATGCCCTCGGACGCTGCACCTGGGCTGGCGCGAGGATCAAAGTCCGCGACGCGTGTGAAGTTGCCGCCGTTGGGACGCGTGGTGCCGGAGTCACCGCTTTCCTACGCGCGGGGGCAGAAACAGTGCCCTCGGCGAGGGATGGGGGATTCGGTCAGCGGGTGAGCATCGTGTCCAGCAGGCGCTTGACCGACTGGCCGATCCCCAACTCCTTGACCAGGGCGGCGAGGCGCGCCGGGTCGGTGGGGGAGGACGGCAGGGCGCCATCACCGGCGGGATGCACCGACACCGGGGCGTCCTCGGCGACCCGGACCACCTTCGGCGCCACCGCCAGGTAGTCGGCCGCGGCCAGCAGCTTCTTGCGGGAGGCCTGCGGCATGCCCGAGTTCCGGTCGTTCGCCGCCACCACGATGTCCTCGATGGTGCCGAAGGTGCCGACCAGCTGGGCAGCGGTCTTCTCGCCGATCCCGGCGACCCCGGGCAGCCCGTCCGACGGGTCTCCGCGCAGCGCCGCGAAGTCGGCGTACCGGGAGGCCGGGATGCCGTACTTCTCGGCGACCCCGGCCTGGTCCAGCACCTGCACCTTGCTCATCCCGGCGCCGACGTAGCGAACCCGCACGGGCGTCGGAGTCTCCCGGGCGAGCTGCAGCAGATCCCGGTCACCGGTGACGACCTCGACCGGGTCAACGGTCTCGCGGGCGGCGAGGGTGCCGATCACGTCGTCGGCCTCGAACCCCTCGGCGCCGGCGATGGCGATGCCGAACGCCTCGAGCACCTCCAGCAGCAGCGGCACCTGCGGGGACAGCTCGTCGGGCACCTCCTCGACGTCGGCGCCGCCCGGGACCCCGGTACCGGTGGCACCGCCGCCTTCCTCGATGACCCGGTGCGCCTTGTACGACGGCAGCAGCTCCACCCGCCACGCCGGGCGCCAGTCCAGGTCCAGGCAGGCGATCACCCGGGTCGGCTTCGCGTCGATCATCACCCGCCGGATGATGTCGATCGTGCCGCGGATCGCGTTCACCGGGCGCCCGTCCGGTGCCGTCATCGACGACGGCAGGGCGTGGAACGACCGGAAGTAGATCCCCGCGAGGTCCAGGAGCTGCAGCATGTGCCGGACGCTACCGTTTCGAGGTTGGGGCCCGCTCACGCGGCGCGCCCTCGCGGCTCGCGCGGGGCGGGGCGAGTGGTCCGGATAGAGTTCCGTGCCATGACCGACGACCCGGGTGCCGCCACGAGCGCCGCGACTGCTGCGGTCGCGGACCGCCTCACCGCACTGGCTGCCCAGGCCGCCGCCCGGGGCGTGGACGTGATCCTGGTCGGGCCGGGCGCCGATCTGCAGTACCTGGCCGGTCATTCGGTGCCCTCCCACGAACGACTCACCCTGCTGGTCGTCCCGGCCGACGGCGCCCCGGCGATGTTGGTCCCGGCTCTGGAGCGCCCGGGCTGGAACGACAGCCCGATCGAAGTGCTGGGCACCCCGATCAGCACCTGGCTCGACGGCGAGGACCCGTACGACGCCGCTGTCGCGCTGTTCCCGACCGGCACCAGGGTGATCGCGGTCGACGACCACCTGCCGGCGGTGCACGCGCTCGGCATCCGCGACGCCGTCCCCGGCTCCGACCTCACCGTTGCCGGCGCGATCATCGGAGAACTCCGGATGCGCAAGGGATCCGAGGAGATCGCGCATCTCGCCCGGGTCGGTGCGGCGATCGACCGGGTACAGGGCCGGATCGGCGAGTGGTTGCTGGCCGGCCGCACCGAGCGCGAGGTGGCGGCGGACATCGCCGCGGCGCTGATCGAGGAGGGCCACACCCGCGCGGATTTCGTGATCGTCGCCTCCGGCCCGAACGGTGCCAGTCCGCACCACGAGGCCTCAGACCGGGTGATCCAGCCCGGTGACCCGGTGGTGATCGACATCGGCGGACCCGAATCCACCGGCTACTTCTCGGACTGCACCCGCACCTACCAGGTGGCCGGGACCGCCCCCGACGGTTTCGCCGAGGTCTACGAGATCGTTCGTCGCGCCCAGCAGGCCGCGGTCCAGGTGGTCCGTCCGGGCATCACCGCGGAGACCGTGGACCGCACCGCGCGGGCGATCATCGCCGAGGCCGGGTACGGCGATCGCTTCCTCACCCGCACCGGGCACGGGATCGGCCTCGAGGTGCACGAGCACCCGTACATGGTCGAGGGGAACGACCGTGTCCTCGAACCCGGGATGGCGTTCTCGGTCGAGCCGGGCATCTACCTGGAGGGTCGGTTCGGCATCCGGATCGAGGACATCGTGGTGGTCGGGGAGGACGGGCCGGTGCTGATGAACCGGGCCGATCGGATGCTGAAGGTGGTGGGCTGACGTGCTCGAGGACATCGACGCGCGCATCGCGGCCGTGCTGGCCGACGACGGACGTTGCAGTTACACGGATCTCGCCGAGAAGGTCGGCCTGTCGGTGTCGGCGGTGCACCAGCGCGTGCGCCGGCTGGAGCAGCGCGGGGTGATCCGCGGCTACTCCGCGCGGATCGACGTCGAGCAGCTCGGCCTGCCGCTCACCGCCTTCGTCTCGCTCACCCCGATCGACCCGGCCGAACCGGACGACTACCCGGAGCGGCTCAAGGGCCTGAGCCAGATCGAGGCGTGCTACTCGGTGGCCGGCGTGGAGTCGTACATCGTGAAGGTGCGCGTCGCCTCGCCGTCGCAGCTGGAAGCGCTGCTCGCGCAGATCCGGGCCACCGCGAACGTCTCGACCCGGACCACCGTCGTGCTGTCGACGCCCTACGAGGACCGCCCGGTGACACCGCCGATCGCACCGGCGGCGATCCTCGACCAGGACTGATCCTCCGATTCGGCGGTGCGGTGCTCTGCGACCTGCCAAGCTGGTGCGGTGCGGAGACTGGTGGCACGGGCTGGTGCACTCGCACTGGCGGGACTGCTGATCGGCGGTTGCTCGTCCGAAATATCCGTTTCCACCGCTGTTGTCGGCGGATGGTCGTCGACACCCCTGTACCAGGTGCTCCAGTCGATCCCGGCCACCGCCGGGACCCGCAGCTAGATCGACCTGGTGTCGGTCGCACCGCTGAACGCGCTCAACGCCCGTGAGCAGTCGCTGCTGCCGACCACCAATCCGACGGCCCCGCCCGGCATCCGCCCGATCTCGGAGATGGCGTGGTCGCGCTACGCGCTGACCATGGCGGCCTGTGTCACACCGGAGATGTCGCTGCGTGCCGGGCAGTGGGCACGGACCGGCTCGCTGGACTTCTTGGTGAACGTGCAGACGGCGGAATCCTTCTCGCCCGGGCCCTCGCTCGGCGTCTGCGTCGGCCCGTACGAGAAGAACCCGGAGTTCGAGCCGGAGAGCGGGTCCTCCTCGACCATCCAGGGTGTCAGCGGCGTCGAGGACAGCGGCACCTGGTTCGGGTACCGGGAGTCCGACCGCCACCTGTTCGCCATCGGTGACGAGGCCCCGGATTCCCTGGCCGAGGGGTTGGTCGGTGGTGCACCGGTGACCGCATCGCTGGCCGATGACCCGGATGTGGCAACGGTTCTCGACCAACTGGGCACCGCGGCGACGGTGACCATGGGCACCTTCCTGGTCATCGACCGGCCACCCTACGGCCCCGCCGGGGATCGCGCCGCCGAGTTGATCACCGCTGCGGAGCAGCGCAGCGGCACCACGCTGCCACGACCACGGTTCGCCGGCGTCGGGTGGGCGCCTACGCTGCAAGGCACGGACGGGATCACCACCTTCGTCACGGTGTACGCCGACGACGCTGCCGCGGAGCAAGCAGCCGCGGTGATCTCGCAGGTCTGGTCCGATCCCGACCGCGACGAGCGCTTCTTCCCCGGCGCGGCCACCACGGTGGAGGGCGCGGCGGTGATCACCACCGTCCCGACCGACGGACCCAACCCGTACAACCTGGAGACCCTGCGCATCCTGGAGTACCCCGGCATCGCGCCACGGGGCTGAGTCGAGCGGACCGGCGACGGCGTGGTGGGATCGGGGGATGGAACCAGTGGCGGGCAGTGACAACCCGGGGCGTGCCCCGGTCCGGTACCCGGTGGTCGAGCGCGACGACGTGGTGGACACCCTGCACGGTGTGCAGGTCATCGACCCCTACCGGTACCTGGAGGACCCCGACGCCGACCGGACCCGGGCCTTCGTCGACGCCCAGAATGCAGTCACCACACCGTATCTCGACGGGCTGCCAGCACGCGAGACGCTCCTGGCGATGACGACGTCGCTGCTCACCGCGCCGCGCCGGGGCGTGCCGTGGGAGCGCGGCGGGCGGTACTTCGTCATCGCGAACCCGGGGGAGAAGGACCAGGACCAGCTCTTCGTCGCCGACACCCTGGACGACCTGTTGGCCGGCGGCCGGCTGCTGCTCGACCCCAACGACTGGTCCGCAGATGGGACCGCCGCCCTCACCGGGCTGTCCATCAGCAAGGCGTCGGGTCTGCTGGCCTGGGCCCGTGCGGACGCCGGGTCCGACTGGCGCACCATCGGCGTCCTCGACACCGCGACCGGGGAGGTGCTGGACGAGCACCTGATCTGGACCAAGTGGGTCGATCCGACGTGGCTGCCGGACGGCCGGTCCTTCCTCTACTGGCGCTACCCCGCACCGGTGTCCGCCGAGGACACCGCCGCCATGGGCGCGGGCGAGCTGGTGCTGCACCGGCTGGGCACACCGCAGGACCAGGACGAGTTGGTGTGGTCGCGCCCGGAGGACAAGGAATGGATGGCCGACCCGTGGGTGAGCGACGACGGTCGATGGCTGGTGCTGACCGCCGAACCGGGCACCGACAGCCGGTCCACCGTCGAGGCACGCCGGCTGTCGACCGACGCCGACGGCCGGAGCGTGGTCGGGTCCGAGGTGATCACCGTTGTCGGCGAGCTGGCCGACGCGCAGTCGGTGGTGGGCAGTGATGGCGACCTGCTGTTCCTGCGCACCGAGCGGGACGCGCCGACCGGTCGGCTGGTGACCGTCGACCTGGCCGACCCGGCCGCCGACTGGGTCACCCTGCTGGCCGGTGACGACGAGCGGGTGCTGGCCGGGGTGCGGATGGCGGCCGATTCGCTGCTCGTCCTGTGGTCGGTGGATGCGGCCCACCGGGTGGTGATCACCGACCGGTCCGGCGGGGCGGCCCGCGCACCCGAGCTGCCCGGTCCGGCGTCGGTGACGGCCTGGCAGTCCCGGCCCACGTCCGACGAGATCTTCGTCGGGCTCACCTCTTTCGCCTTCCGGCACCGGGTGTTCCGGTTGACCACGTCCGGCGCCGTCGACGAGCTGCCGGCACCTGACGGGCAATCGGACCAGGCGGCCGTCACCGCACTCCGGCTGCGTGCGACCTCGGCCGACGGCACCCAGGTGCCGATGTCCGTGGTGCACCGGGCAGACCTCGGACCCGGCCCGCACCCGACCCTGCTCTACGGCTACGGCGGGTTCGACGTGCCGGTGCTGCCGTCGTTCTCGGCGATGTTCGCGTCCTGGGTCGCGGCCGGCGGGGTGCTGGCGGTGGCCAACCTGCGCGGCGGCGGTGAGTTCGGCCAGGCCTGGCACGAGGCGGGGATGCTGGAGCACAAGCAGCGGGTCTTCGACGACCTGTACGGCTGCGCCGAGCATCTGGTGGCGCAGGGGTGGACCACCACCGGGCAGTTGGCGGTGCACGGCCGGTCCAACGGCGGCCTGCTGGTCGGCGCGGCGATGACCCAGCGGCCCGAGCTGTGGGCGGCGGCACTGCCGACGGTCGGTGTGCTGGACATGCTGCGCTTCCACCTCTTCACCATCGGCTGGGCGTGGACCACCGAGTACGGCTCACCCGACGACGAGGCGATGTTCCGGGTGCTGCTGGACTACTCACCGCTGCACCGGCTGATGCCGGGCACCAGCTACCCGCCGACGCTGATCTGCACCGGCGACCACGACGACCGCGTGGTGCCGGCGCATTCGCTGAAGTTCGGTGCGCAGCTGCAGTTCTGCCAGGCAAGTGAGGCCCCGGTGCTGTTGCGCGTCGACACCCGCGCCGGGCACGGCATGGGGAAGCCGGCCCGGGCGCTGGCCCTGGAGTACGCGGACCAGCTCGCGTTCGCCGCGCACCACACAGGACTGGTCGTCAGCTGACTCGTGGGTTGCTGCGGAACTGGCGCCCGGTCGCAGCAAGGCGGGTGATCAGCCGGTGACCGCCGGATCCACGGTGCCGGCCAGGTGGCGAGCTGCCTTGGCCAGCATCGACTGCACGACAATCGGGTGCGCGAGGCGGACCGGCGCGAAGTAGATCCGCCCGCGCATCCCGTGCAGCCGGACCGCCGTGGTGACCCGCACCAACCGTTGCTCGGTGTCGACGCCGATGGCGCAGGCGAAGTCGAGATGGGTGTCCCGCGCAAGGATCAGCGCCTCCTCACCGACCACCCGCTCGACGTCGAAGACGTTGCGCGGCGCCCGGTTCACCCCGATCAGCGGGACCACCAGCTGCCGCAGCGCCAGCGCGGCGCCCACCCAGACCGGCACCCCGGGCCGGCCGAAGACGGTGCGCGCCCACAGCTCCGGGTCCGCCGGCGCGCCCTCCGGCAGCACCCGGATCGCGACGTCCGCGAAGTCCGGGGCCGGGATCGCGTCCAGGGCTGCGGACCGGAGGGCGGGGGTGGCGAGGGTGTCCATGCCTCATGATCCCAGCAGGTCGATGTCCGGTCGGGTTTGTCCGGTCAGGGTCTGTCTGGTCAGGGTCAATCCGGTCCCGGTCTGTCAGGTCAGGGGCGGCAACTCCACGTCGATGTTGCGCGTGATCGTCCCGGTCCGTACCCCGACACCGGTGCCTGCCGACGGGGTGGCGGCCTGGGTGTAGCACCGGTCGGCGTAGGACTGGCTCGGTGCCCGCTGGTCGAACGGATCGGCCAGGACGCAGACCTTCCAGATCCCGGCCTGCAGGCCGGTGAGGAGATAACGGCCGTCGCTGCCGGTCGGGACCATGCCGTACTCGGGCATCGGTGCATCGGCCTCGGCGATCGTCACCCACGCCCCCTCGACAGGTCTGCCGGAGCTGTCGGTGATCCGGCCGGCGATCGCGCCGCCGGTGCCCATGGCGATGTCGACACCGGCGGTCACCTGGCCGTTGCGGATCACCACCGGCGTGGTGCTCGACGGCGCGGGCCTGCACGAGAAGGTGAAGCCGGTCGCCGGTGTCGCATTGACCTCTGTGTCGATCGGATAACTGCAGAATACGAACGACCCGGCGGGCAGCCCACCCATCCGGTAGCCACCACTCGCATCGGTGGAGGCGGATCCGACGACGGTCCCGGTGCCGCGTCCGGTCATCGCGAGCACCGTGACGTCCGGGACGCCGCGTCCGGCAGCGTCGGTGATCCGCCCGGTCGCAGCGCCGCCGACGCCGAGGGTCGCGTCGATGTTCTTCGCGTAGCCCTCCGCCGGGATGTAGACCTGGAGGGCGCTGCCGCTGCCGACCGGCGCGTCCCGGTAGCACTCCCCGGCCGACCCGAAGGTCGGTCCCGTGGGTCCCTCCGGGTAGAAGCACACGCGCACACTGCGATTGGTGATCCTGTTGATCTTGTAGACGCCGTTGCTCCCGGTGATGCCGTAGTGGACCCGCGGTTGCGGCATCACATCGCCGGAGACGAGCTCGGTGGCGACCACCTCGACGTTCGCCAACGGGCGCCCGTCGCTCCCGCGGACGGTTCCGGTGATGCCCGACGCGGTCGCCATCCGGTACTGCGGGGCCGTGACCGATGCGCCCGCCGCGACGGTCACCTCGATCTCCTCGTTGATCTCGCAGCTCGGGAGGTAGCCGGTCCCGGCTGCCGGGGGCTCGTACTGGGCGAAGCAGACGACGTAGTCGGCGGCGGGCAGGTTCGGGACGTGGTAGCGCCCGTCGGAGGCCGTCGTCGTGTAGCCCCGGGCGACACCGTCCACGGTCTGTACCGTCACGTTGATCCCGCCCAGCGCCGCGCCGCTCGAGTAGGTGACGACCCGGCCGGAGATCTGTCCGCCCGCCCCGAGCACGAAGTCGACACCGGAGGTCGTGGTGCCGCTGCGCACCGGCACGACCTCGGGGGCTGCCGGTTGCAGGGCCGGATTGACCCCGTCGAGGCACTGCTCTGCGACGCCTGTCCCGGTGGGCAGGGTCTCGCCCGAGAAGAAGGGGTTGCCCGCGCACAGCCCGTAGGAGCCCGGTGCCAGACCCTCGATGACGAAGCTTCCGTCGCTCTCGGTCGTCACCGTGTTGTAGAAGGACATGAAGTCCATGCGGCTGGGCATGACCACGATGCCACCGGCCGGGACGCCTGCCGGCGTGGTGACGGTCCCGGTGATCCGGCCGGTGGGCACGAGCGAAGCGTCGATCCCGGATGACACCCGATCGGCGTTGACCCGCACCTGGTCGGCGCGGTTCCAGAGCGAAGTGCCCGACTTGCCGTTCCAGCAGGCGGAGGCGTACCCGTACGTCACGGAGCGGGTGTCCGAGAAGCACACTTCATAGGCCCCGGTCGACAGACCGGTGACGCGGTAGGTGCCGTCCGCAGCGGTCCGGACACGCCGGATGCCTTCGATCATGTCGGCGGTCGCCGCCGGTCGGCTTCCCGGGGCGATCGTCCGGAGTTGCCCGTCGGGTCCGGCCGCGTACCGCCGCGGATCGTCGGGCGTGGTGGCCGCCCGCTCCGCGGAGGTCGACGGCTCGATGATGATGCTGGTCGAACCAGGGTCGTAGGGGGTGACCGTGACCAGCAGGCCGCCGATACCACCCCCGGACGGTGCAGTGACCTTGCCGGTGATCCCCGGTGCAGCGGGGACGATCCGGCTCCACCCGGTCACGGCGGCCACCAACTGCACGTTGGCTCCGGTGGAATTGGTGAACCGCACCTTGCCGTTCGGGCCCGGCGCGACGACCACCCGGGTCGACGTGGTGGTGCCGGCAGCGACGCTCACGGCCGTCGTGGCCGGCTCCGACGACATGTCCGGGAACACCTGAACGGTGCCACTGCGGGAGGCACCGACGACGCTCACTTCGAGGACCACCGCTCCGACCGAGGTCAGCGGCGGAACGCCGCCGTTGGCGCTCACCTGGAGTGCGACCGACTCGCCGGCTGTGACCGGACCGGCGGTGATGCCCTTGCCGGCACGGGAGTCGAGAACACGGCTCGGGATCAGGGTCGTGGAGGTGCCGGGCGCGGTCGCGGTGCCGGCGAGGTAGTAGCCGGCGACATCGGCGACCAGGTGGACGGTGCCGCCGGAGGTGTTGAACAGCCGGATCTTTCCGTTGGCACCGGGCTTGACGATGACCAGGTTGGCCGTGTTGCGGCCCGGGATGTAGCTGATGTCCGGGTCGCCGGTGCGGGCGCCGCCGTCGGGACGGACCTGGAGGTTGCCGGCGGCGGTGGGCCCGACGGCGGTGATGGTCAGCGCGATTGCACCGACCCTCGAGATGGTGGGTACACCGCCACGGCCGCTGACCTGCAGCTCGATGGAACCGTTGGCCGGGACCGCGGTCTTCGGGGCTCCCAGCCCGGTGCGGGTGTCGAGGGTGCGGATGGCCGGGACCGGGGTGAATGCGCCGGCTGCGGTGGCGGCGCCGGACCTCCAGTAGCCGGCGACGTCGACGGCGAGATCCGTGGTGGCGGGGGAGTTGTTGGCGAAGGTGATCTTGCCGTCGGCGCCGATCCGGGCCACCGCGCTGGTGGTGGTCGCGCCGCTGCCGGCGGTGAAGCTGAGGTGGGAGACACCGGGGCGGCCGGTGCCGGACGGGTAGGCGACGATGCTGCCGGTCGCGGCCGGGGTGAGTGCTGTGATCGAGACGAGGACGGCGGAGATGTTGCCGATGGTGGGCAGGCCGCCGCGGGTGGACATCTGCACGGTGATGGCGCCGCCCGCCGGGATCCGGGTGCGGGGAGTGCCGATGCCGACCCGGGTGTCGGCGACCCGCGCCGCGGTGACCGGGACGAACCCGCCGGCCGCCGGAACGGCGGGTGCGGCCGAGGTCGTGGGCGCCGAGGACGTCGTCGCCGGAGCCGGGGGGACTACCCCGCTGGTCACCGTTGCGGGTGTCCGGGCAGGAGCTGCGGAGGCGCTGGTCGCCGCGGTGAGCGTGCCGGCGGCGAGCACCGGGATCAGCAGGGCCGTCAAGGTACGACGCATCGACATCTGTGTCCGACTCTCTTCCCCCACCCGGCCGCCCGGGATCCTGTGGTGACACTGTGACCGATCGGGGCGCATTCGCACAACCGGCCGTAGGTGAACCCAGGGTGTTTGCCCGATCGGCCCACCGCCGAACCGTCAGTCGGCGTCCAGGACGGCACTGATGTTCCGGGTCACCACCCCGGCGGTGACGGTGACCGGCGTCGGGGTGCCGTCGACTTCGACGTCCTTCCAGCATTTACTGCCGGAGATCCCGGGTGGGTCGAAGCAGATGGTGGCGGCTCCTGGGGTGAGGCCAATGAACTGGTATCTGCCATCGGGTCCTGTGAGCGAATGGACCTGTTTGCCGGTCACGTCAGTCGCGAGTACTCCGACGAGGCCCATCGGGTCACCGCCAGGTGTTGTCACCTTCCCGGCGACCGCACCTCCGGTCCTCAGCACAGGGCTGATGCCGCTCGTCGTGCGGCCGGCGACGGTGGTCACCGGCGTCACCGTTCCCTCGACGAACTCGCCGTTCACGTTCTTCCAGCAGGCGTCCAACGCTCCCGAATCACGAAGGTCCAGCTCCTCGCGCCGCCGGTCGTTGTCGAAGCAGACGGCCAATTGGCCGGCAGGGAGATTGTCGATCCGGTATCGGCCGTCCTGATCGGTGGTGACGAAGGTCAGGACCGTGCCAGAACTTCCGAAGCCGATGACTTGGACGTCGACCAAGCCAAGTCCAAGCCCTCTGTCGTTGGTCACGCGACCTTCGATGGCTGCGCCGAAGGGAAGTGACAGATCAGCTCCGGCCGTGACTGTGCCTCGCTCGACCACGACCTTGTCCCGGGCGGGATCTGTGCCGGGTTCCGTGGCACGGCAGCGTTCGACCCAACCAGCCGCCGACCGCCCGCCTGTCGCATTCCCGTCGTTGCGGGCGCAGACCGTGTACGTGCCGCCGAGAAGTCCGCGGAGCGCATAGGTCCCATCAGCCGCCGTGCGTCCCGTTCTAAAGTCGGAATCGGACTCGGCGAACACCTGGATGCCCGCCAAGGGCTGTCCTCGGGTGTCCCGAATCGTGCCGGTGATCGAGCCGCCCACCTCCAGCCGGATGCGAGCAGCGGTGGTCGTGCGACCGGACGTGGCCTGGACTTCCTGCCCGCACCCGGGCACGAAGCCGGTCGCACTGGGAATTGCGCTGATGTTGTACCACGTGCCCGTGCACGGAGTGACCAGTCCTGGAATCACTCCAACAATCGATAGGCGCCTGTTGGGCCGGTGGTCGCCGACGAACCCCCCGCGTGGACGTTGACTCCCGGGATCCCCTGCCCTGCTGGATCGACCACGACACCGCTGATCGCAGCACCGATCTCGACCTCGAGGTCCAACCGGGTGGTCGCGCCTGCGAGCGGCGTGACAACGACCTCCTCCGCGTCGTCGGAGAAGCAGTTGGGAACGAGTCCCGTCGACGGGGTTCCCGCCGGTGGTGAGGTTGCCATGGATACGCAGAGGTTTCGTTGGCGGGCCAGGAGACCTGCCAATCGGTACCGACCGGCAGCGTCTGTGACCGTTCGGTACCGCTCGTTGGTGTTCAGATCGACGACCGCACCGGGAACCAAAGTGCCGCTGGTGGTCCGAACGACACCTTCGACCGCCCCGCCGGGCTGCAGACGGCCGTTGACGCCGGCAGTCGTCCGCCCGTTCACCACAGCCACTCGATCAGGGCGGGCGAAGGTGGTGTCGTCCTGGGTTCGACCGTTCCAGCAGTCGGCGACATACCCTCCGTCCGAGGTGCCGCCCGTGATGTCACCATCGTCGTGGAAACAGATCCGGTAGAGGCCCGCACCCAACCCGGCGAAGGAGTAGGTGCCGGTGGAAGAGGTTGCGGCGACTCCGATCTCCAAGAACTCGTCGTCCATCAACGACACCGCCACCCCCGTCAACGGCCGGCCGGAGGTGTCGGTGACGGTCCCGGAGATGCCGGTGGCACCGGTCCCTGCGCGCACCCACCCGGTCACGGCGGCGACCACGTGCAGGCTGCCGCCGGTGAGGTTGGCGAACTGCACCTTCCCGTTCGGGCCGATCGGTACGACGACCCTGGTGGTCACAGTCCGGCCGGCGGCCACCGACACCGATGCCACTGCAGGTAGCGAGGTGCTGTCCGGGAACACCGTCAGCGCGCCGGATCTCGCGGCAGACAGCACGCTGACCTCGAGCACGACCGCCGAGACCGCACCCACCGTCGGTGCACCGCCGCGGGTACTGACCTGCACCGGCACCGACTCGCCAGCGACCAGAACCCCGGCCGAGATCCCGTTGCCGACCCGGCTGTCCAGGATCCGCCCGGGCGCGAGCACGGTGATGGCTCCGACAGATGCGGTGGACCCGGCCAGCAGGTAGCCGGAGACCTCGGCGATCAGTTGCACGGACCCGGCGGAGGAGTTGGTCAGCCGCACCTTGCCGTTCGCCCCGACCTTCACGATCACCAGGTTTGCCACGGTTCGGCCCGGGACGAAGCTGACGTCCGGTTCGCCGGAGGGCGCACCGCCATCCGCCGTCACCCGCACGCTGCCGGTCGCCGTCGCGGACAGTGCGGTCACGTTCAGCACCACGGCGGCGACCTTCGACACCGTCGGCACGCCACCTCGGGCGCTGACCTGCAATGCGACCGACGAACCCGCTGCCACCGCGGCTCTCGGTGCACCGAGACCGGTGCGGGTGTCAAGGGTCCGCACCGGAATCAGCGGCTGCAGCGTGCCGCCGGCCACCGGGGTGCCGGCGACATAGAAACCGGTCACCTCCACCACCAGGTGCGTGCTGCCGGCGGACAGGTTCGTCAGCCGGACCCGACCACCGGTACCCAGCGCTGTGATCACGGTGTTGCCTGATGAGGCGCGATCAAAGCTGAGGTTGGTGGTGGCCGGCCGGGAAGTTCCGTCCGCGTAGACCACCACATTGCCGGCGCCGGTCGGATCGACCGCCGTCACGGTCAGCGAGACGGCCGAGATCGCCGATGCCGCAGGAAGTCCGCCACGCCCGGCCACGGTCAGCACGACCGTGCCGTACCCGCCGACCCGCGCCCGGGTCAGGCCGACCCCGGTCCGGGTGTCGCCGATACGGGTGGCAGTCACCGGGACGAACCCGCCGGGCACCGCTGCCGGCGCGGCAGCGACCCGACCGGATTCCGAGGGCACGGCCTCGGGGTCGTGCGCCGTGAGCCATGGCGTCAGGTCGTCGTCGGCGGAGTCCGTGTCGTCCGTTCCCGACTCGGATGGCGAGAAGGGCGTCACGATTGCGGTCGCAGGGGGAGGGGATCCGGGGTCGATGGGCAGTGGATCGGCTCCCGCCGAACCGGTCGGCAGCCCGACCAGGACCGGGACCAGCATGAGCAGCGCCACCAGTGCGGATCCGGACCGCCGGAACCTCGTCACCATCGACATCCCCCTCGAAAGTTGGCACACACCGGCGCCCCGTCCGCCGATGACGACACCCTGCACCAGGCCACCGACAGCCGACAATCGGCCAGCCGGACGAAAACAGCGATATGTCCGGTTCGAGCCGGTCATCGGGGGTGTGACAGCGGGGCTGTCGGCAACCACCGTTAGGCTGTCGAAGGAAAAGTGGATCAGGGAGAGGGACCGTCGAGGATGTCAGCGCCGTCGAAGGCCGTGCCGGTGGACCGGGCGTCAGTCGGACTGCGCTCCGAGCGGGGCCCCGTCCTGCTCTCGTTGATGGTTGCGATGTCGGTGGTCGCACTCGACTCGACGATCATCGCCACCGCGGTGCCGTCGGTCGTCGCCAGCCTCGGCGGGCTGTCCCAGTTCCCGTGGCTGTTCTCGGCGTACCTGCTGGCGCAGGCGATCTCGATCCCGATCTACGGCAAGTACGCAGATGTCATCGGCCGCAAACCGATCGTGCTCACCGGCATTGCTCTGTTCCTGATCGGCTCGATCGGTGCCGGTGTGGCCTGGGACATGACCGCGCTGATCGTCTTCCGCGCGGTCCAGGGACTCGGCGCCGGTGCGGTCCAGCCGATGAGCATGACGATCGTCGGCGACCTCTACACCTTGCGCGAGCGCGCGAAGGTGCAGGGCTACCTGGCCAGTGTCTGGGGCATGTCGGCGGTCGTCGGGCCGGCCCTCGGCGGCGTCTTCTCCGAGTGGGTGTCCTGGCGCTGGATCTTCCTGATCAACATCCCGCTCTGCCTGCTCGCCGGGTGGATGCTCTGGGCCCGGTTGCACGAGAAGGTGCAGCCGCGTGACCGCAAACCCGTCGACCTGGGCGGGGCGTTCCTGCTGACCATCGGCTGCGGACTGATCGTGCTCGGCCTGCTCGAGGGCGGGCAGTCCTGGGCCTGGGGATCCCCGGTCGGGATCGGCGTCTTCGTCGTCGGGGCGGTGCTGCTGGTCGTGTTCGGGATCGTCGAGCGGCATGCCGCGGACCCGGTACTGCCGCTCTGGGTGATCCGGCGGCCGCTGCTGGTCAGCGCCGGCATGACCTCGCTGGTGCTGGGCGCGGTCACCCTCGGCTTCTCCTCCTACATCCCGACCTTCGCCCAGACCTCGCTCGGCGCCGGGCCGCTGGCCGCCGGGTTCGCGCTGGCGACCCTGACCATCGGTTGGCCGATCGCCGCATCCCTTGCCGGCCGGATGTACCTGCGGCTCGGGTTCCGGGTGACCGCGCTGATCGGCGCCACCATCGCGGTGATCGGCACCGGGCTGACGCTGACCCTGGACATCGACGCGTCGCTCTGGCACATCGCCGCCTTCTGCTTCGTCATCGGTCTCGGCCTCGGCTGGGTCGCCAACCCGACGCTGATCTCCGCGCAGAACAGCGTCGGCTGGTCGGACCGCGGCGTCGTCACGGGTACCAACATGTTCGCCCGCTCGCTGGGTTCGGCGATCGGCGTGGCGATCTTCGGGGCGGCCGCGAACTCGGTGCTGGACGGACGCACGGACGGGCCCGCGGTCGCCGACGCCACCTGGACGGTGCTGTTGCTGGTCGCGATCTTCGCGGTGATCATGCTGGTGTCCGCCTTCGGTCTGCCGAAGCGGGCGGACACCGTCGAGCGCGCGAACGCCTGACGCACCCGGCGCGCCAGCGCCCGACACCGGAGGTCACATGTCCCGCGTCCGCGTCCACAACTTCACGGTCTCGCTCGACGGGTTCGGCACCGGCGAGGGGCAACGGCTGGAGGAGCCGTTCGGGCACGCCGGCAGCCGGCTGCTGCAGTGGGCGTTCCCGACCTGCACGTTCATGGACATGGGTCTGCACGGCGAAGGCACGGGATCCACCGGCATCGACGAGACCTTCGCGGGCAGGTGGGCGACCGGCATCGGCGCGGAGATCATGGGACGCAACAAGTTCGCGCCGACCCGCGGCCCGCTCACCGACGACTGGCGCGGCTGGTGGGGCGAGAACCCGCCGTTCCACACCCCCGTCGTCGTGCTGACCCACCACCCGCGGCCGCCGCTGGAACTGGAGGGCGGCACCACCTTCCACTTCGTCGACGCCACCCCGGTCGAAGCGCTGGAACTGGCCCGCGAGCTGGCCGGCGGCCTGGACATCCGGATCGGCGGCGGCGCGACCACAGTCCGGGAGTTCCTGCAGGCCGACCTGATCGACGAGCTGCACATCGTCGTCGCGCCGATCCTGCTCGGCCGGGGCGAACGGCTGTGGGACGGGCTGGAGGGCATGGAGGACCGCTTCGTGATCGAGTCGATCACCTCGCCGAGCGGCGTGATCCACCTGACCTTCTCCCGCCGCGGCGACTGAATCGCGCGGCGGGAGAGAGCGGCGGTCAGGCGTTCTGCGCGGCCCGCATCGCCGGGGCGGTGCGGTAGACGATCTCCACGAGCACCGCGCCGACCGCGCCGACCAGCAGCGACTCCCAGAGCAGGGTCGAGGAGATCTCGAAGTTGAAGAACTCCCGCGCCATCGGCAGCCAGAAGGCCAGGATCGTCAGCAGGATCAACGCGGCGATCAGGCCGGCCTTCCACATCCGGAACGGCCGGGCCAGCACGATGAGGATCCAGAAGAACGTCGTCATCAGGGCGATGGTCGCTGCGGTGCCCGGGTGCCAGCAGACCGTGTTGAGGATCGCCGTGCCGCCCTCCGGTGCCCGGCACTGGCCGGACGCCTCGAGGGCCTTCAACGCGGGTTCGTTCTTGGCGAGCAGATAGGAGACGAGCACCACCACACCGGCGATCACCCCGGACGGCACGGCGAACCGCAGCACCCGCTTGAGGAACCCGGGCACGTAGCGCCGCTTGTTCGGGCCCAGCGCCAGGAAGAACGCAGGGATGCCGATGGTCAGCGCGGACACCAGGGTCAGGTGCCGCGGCAGGAACGGGAACGGCATCGACGCGACTGCCGCCGAGACGATGGCGATGAGGCTCATGACGTTCTTCGCGACGAACAGGTTCGCGACCCGCTCGACGTTGCCGATGACCCGGCGGCCTTCGGCGAGCACGCTCGGCAGGTGCGAGAACTTCCCGTCCAGCAGGACCAGCTGGGCGACCGCCTTGGTGGCCTGGGCGCCGTTGTTCATCGCGACGCCGATGTCGGCGTCCTTGAGGGCGAGCGCGTCGTTCACGCCGTCGCCGGTCATCGCCGCGACGTGCCCGTTCATCTTCAGCGCGTTGACGAGGGCCCGTTTCTGCTCCGGTGACACCCGGCCGAAAACGGTGGTCTTCTCGACGATCTCGCGCAGTTCCTCGGCGTCCTCGCCGATGGTGCGGGCATCGACGAAGCCGTCGTCGTCGAACTCCAGGCCGACCCGGCGGGCGATCGCGGCGACCGTCGTCGGGTTGTCTCCCGAGATGATCTTGATCGCGACACCCTGCTCCTTGAAGTAGTCGAGGGTGTCCTTGGCATCCGGTCGGACCTGCTCGGCGAGCACCACGAGGGCGCGTGGCACCATCCCGGCCGGTAGTTCCTGACCGGACAGGGCGGCGTCCGTGTTGGACAGCAGGAGCACCCGGCGGCCGGTCGCGGCCAGCTCGGACACCTTGCCGCGGATCGGGTCGTCGTCGGACAGCAGCACGTCCGGCGCGCCCATCACCCAGGTCCCGCGGGCGTCCTCGAAGGTCGCCGCGCTCCATTTCCGGGCGGAGTTGAAGGCGATGGTGGTGCGGCGGTTCCAGCCGGACGGGGCCGGCACGGCGTCCGCGACGGCCTTCAGCGTGCCGTTGGCGTTGGGGTCGTCGGCCAGCGCGCCGAGCGCGGCCCGCAGATCGTTCTCGTCGTAGGCGTCCAGCGGCAGCAGGTCCTCGAAGATGATGTCGCCGACGGTCAGCGTGCCGGTCTTGTCCAGGCAGACGACGTCGACCCGGGCCAGGCCCTCGACGGCCGGCAACTCCTGCACCAGCACCTGCTGCCGGGTCAGCTGCACCGCGGCCAGCAGGAAGGCGACCGAGGTCAGCAGCACCAGACCCTCTGGGACGAGGCCGACCAGGCCGCCGGTGGAACGGATGACCACCTCGCGCCAGCCCTGGTCGCCGATCACCCGGTACTGCGACCAGATCTGCAGCGGCAGGGCGATGATCACCACCCAGGTGATGTATTTCAGCAGGGTGTTGACCGAGGACTGGATCTCGGAATGGGTCTTGGTGAATTTCTTCGCCTCGGCGGCGATCTTGTTGGCGTAGGCGTGCGGGCCGACCGCGGCGGCGGGGAAGCGGCCGGTGCCGGCCACCACGCTGGTGCCGGACATGACCTTGTCGCCGGCGGCCTTCGGGATCGAGTCCGACTCGCCGGTCAGGTTCGACTCGTTGATCTCCAGACCGGTGGCGGCCAGCAGTTCGCCGTCCGCCGGGACCTGGTCGCCGGTGCGGAGTTCGATCAGGTCGTCGGCGACCACCTCGATCGTCGGGATCTCGACGACCTGCCCGTCGCGGACGACGCGGGTGGTCGGCGCGTTGAGCAGGGCGAGCCGGTCCAGCTTCCGCTTGGCCAGGTACTCCTGCACGATGCCGATCCCGGAGTTGACCACCAGGACGACGCCGAACAGGCCGTCGGCCAGTGATCCGGTCGCCAGGATGAGGACGAACAGGGCGCCCAGGATCGCGTTGAACCGGGTGAAGACGTTCGCCTTGACGATCTCCCACACGGAGCGGGAGGTCGCCGAGCCGGTGTCGTTCGTCCGGCCGGAGGCGACGCGCTCGGCGACCTGCGCCGCGGTCAGCCCGGTCTCGGGGGTCACGAATTGCGGGTCACCGGTCGGGTCGGGAGCCTGTGCCAGGGACGGGCCGGAGGGGTTTGCCACAGGATCACTCTCTCAGACCAGGGCCGCCGAGCGGCCCGTTCGCACGACAAGTTCGCCCGTCGGGTCGGCGGACGTGGTGGAAGAGCGACGCAGCGTGACGGTGATACCGCCCCGACCGTCGTACCGGCGGTGGTCGGGCTCCGGTTCAGCCGGTGGTCGAAGGCGAACTGGTGGAGGTCGGCGGCCGGCTCGTGGTGGTCGACCCGGCGTCGCTCGGCTCGTTGCCGGAGTACGGCAGGACCCGTCCCGGCATCCCGGTGCTGCTGCCGACGACGCTCCACAATGCCTTCTGCAGCGCGTCGTCCCGCTGACCGGTGACGGACCCGTTGGACGCGCCGAGGAGTCCACACATCCCCAGCCGGGCGTCGATCAGCAATTCGTCGCCTTCGGGGTAGCGCAGGCGAAGGCGGTAGTAGTCGCTGTACTCGTCGCTCGGATCCCGAACGATCCGCTTCCCGGGCCGGGTGTCCTCGGGACAGAGCCCTACCGCGTAATCGGCAGGATTCGCGACCGACAATCCGGCGGGGAGCGAGTTCAGCGCTGCCAGCAGGTCGGTCATGTCGGTCCCCGTCACAGTCGCACCCTGGCCGAGGTGGCCACGGTAGTAGCGACAGGCCACGATCTCCGTCGGTGCACCCGGAGCCAGCGACGTGCCGGATCCGGCCACCCGACCGCCGCCCTCCGGGCGGGTCTCGTCGTAGGAATCCGTCGTCGCGCAGCCGTTCTCGTCGATGTTCGTCTGCCGCAGTGTCGCCGCGATCGTCTGAGCTTCGACCTTCGTCGGCGCCTCGATCAGCACAGCGATGTCGAGCGCCGGTACTACGACGGAGATCGAGTAGAGATCTGCCGTTGATTGTTCGATCTTCACCCCCGTCACCGGGGTGTCGCCCGGGATGGCGATCGGCGCGGTGACGCCCTCCCACAGCTGCCGGTGGAACATGACCGAGCTGATGCCTGGCGCGCGCTGCATCAGACACGCGAGTCCGTCGGGCATCCGGGTCACGGTGTTCTCGGTGGGAGTACCGCACCTGGTCGCTCCGACCGGCCAGTCGGACGGCACCTGGACGCTGAGCCCGTTGACCGTCATCGTCTGCAGTCCGGTCGGCGTCGGGTCGTTCGATGTCGGAGTGCTGGGCGTGGAACCGGTGGATCCGCTCGGCGTGCTCTCATCGAGCCCGGGCACCGTCGGCACCCTGTACGTGCTGGAGGTGGTGATCGATGGGGCGGAGCCGGTCGCCGGGCCGTTGGTGCCGTCGGCCGGAGCTGGGCGGAGGCCGTTCCACACCGGGATGCCCACGGCGAGCAGCACCACCACCGCGGCGACGGCCAGCATGGCCCCGAGCCGGCGGGGTCGGCGGTCGTGGCGGGTCTCGGCCGGCAGTTCGGGCACCGGGGTCGCGGCGATCTCGTCGCGCGCCCACTGACGCAGGCTGTCGTCGAGCGGATCGTGTTCGGGCATCAGGATTCTCCGTCCGGGGTGCCGAGCCGGGTCCGCAGACCGGCACGGGCGTCGCGCAGATGGGATTTGACCGAGCCTTCGCCGATGCCCAGCACCTCGGCGATCTCGGCGACGGGCAGGTCGACGAGGTAGTAGAGGACGACGACCTGGCGTTGCCGTAGCGGCAGCGTGTCGACCGCGCGTCCGACATCCATGCCGGCGGCGATGTTCTCGTGCGGCGAGGTCCACTCCTCGCCGGCGAACGGCTGATCGGGGCGCGACCGGACCCGGTGCCGTCGTGCCCGGTCCAGCAGGATCGCCACCAGCCAGGCGCGGGCACTGCCGCGCGCCGGATCGAAGGTCGACCGGCGTCGCCATGCCCGGAGCAGCGCCTCCTGCACCACGTCCTCGGCATCCCCGGCCGCGACCACCCGGCGACCGAGTGCGGCGAGCACCGTGAGGTGCGGGGTGACCCAGGCGGCGAAGGAGCCGGGCAGCTCGGACACGGCCGCACCCGGAGTCGCCGCCGGCACGGCCGTGCCGGGATCGCCACCCGCTGCCGGCTCCGCCAAGAAGTCCTCCCGCCCCGTGCCCCACACCGTCGTCACACCCCTACTACACCGGCGCGCGCCGGCGGGGTGGGGCCGCTCCGGAAAATTGCCAGCGGTGAATGCCGCCGGGAAAGGAGCCGCTCCAGGAAGTGTTTGACTGACAGACGTGACCACCGTGCTGCTGCGCGGCGGACGTGTCCACACGCCCGCCGATCCCGATGCCACTGCGATCGCCGTCACCGACGGCCAGATCAGCTGGATCGGAGGGGAGCACGGCATCGCCGCCGCGGGCCATGCTGACCAGGTCATCGACCTCGACGGGCTGCTCGTGGTCCCGGGATTCGTCGACGCGCACGTGCACGCCACCGACGCTGGGCTGGCGATCACCGGACTCGACCTCACCGGCACTACCTCGCTCGCAGATTGTCTGACAGCCGTATCCCGGTTCGCGGCGGCCCATCCCGACGGCGTGCTGTGGGGCCACGGCTGGGACGAGTCCACCTGGCCCGAGCGGCGCACGCCGACCACCGCCGAACTCGACGCCGCAGTCGGGCGCCGCGCCGCCTACCTGTCTCGGCGCGACGTGCACAGCGCCCTCGCATCCTCGGTGCTCCGCGCGGACACGCGAGGCCTGGACGACGCGGCCGGTCATCATCCCGACCTCCCTGTCACCATGGCGGCGCACCACCTGGTCCGGAACCGGGCGAAAGAGCTGCTCACCACCGAGCAGCGACGCTCGGCCCAGCTCGCGCTGCTCGAGAAGGCCGCCGCGCAGGGCATCGTCGAGGTGCACGAGTGCGCGGCCGGTGACGACACCGGCCGGGCCGACCTCGCGGCGCTGCTCGCGCTGGACGGCCCGATCCCGGTCCGCGGGTACCTGGCCGCGGCGGTCACCGACCCGGCGGAAGCCACCGCGCTGCTCGCCGCCACCGGCGCGCACGCCCTCGGCGGCGACCTGTCCGTTGACGGTGCGATCGGGTCCCGCACCGCGTCGCTGTCCGCGCCGTACACCGACGCCGCGCACATCCACGGCACCCGCTACCTGTCGGACGAGGAGATCCTCGAGCACCTGGTCGCCTGCGCCCGCGCCGGGATCCAGCCGGGCTTCCATGCGATTGGCGACGACGCGGTGAGCGCGGTGGCGGCCGGACTCACCCGGGCCGCCGAACGGCTCGGCGGCACCGTGGCACTCGCCGCGGTCACGCCTCGGATCGAGCACGCCGAGATGATCGATGCCGCCGCCATCGCTGCGCTCGCCGCGACCGGGGCGGTTGCATCCGTGCAGTCGGTGTTCGACGAGTTGTGGGGTGGGCCGGACGGCATGTACGCCGAGCGGCTGGGGGAGCGGTGGACTCCGATGAACCCGTTCGCCGCACTGGCCTCCGCGGGTGTCCCACTGGCCCTCGGATCCGACGCCCCCGTCACTCCGGTCGACCCATGGCGGGCGGTCCGGGCCGCCGTTCATCACCGGACCGCCGGCGCCGGGATCTCCCCGCGGGCGGCCTTCACTGCGCACACCCGGGGCGGTCACCGCGCCGCCGGCCGGATCGACCGGGGGATCGGCAGCATCGTGGTCGGCGCGCCGGCGCACCTGGCCATCGTCCGTGCCGGGGAACTGATCCGACCGATCGCCGACGCCGCGGTCGCCCGCTGGTCGACCGATCCGCGGTCCCGGGTGCCGCTACTGCCCGACCTCGGACCGGGCAACGACCTGCCGGAGACCGTCGCGACCCTGGTGGCCGGCCGCCCCGTCTTCGACGCCGGTCTGTTCACCGGCTGACCCGAGGCCGTCACACCGGACAGCCTGGCCTCGGAGGTCCTGCAACCGGTGAGCAATAGCTCACTGATTGCAGGACCTCCAAGGTGGCGCACCGGGCACGCACGGTGTTCACCCGCCGGACACTAGGCTGATCCGGTGACCTCGCCTGCGGTGGACGCCGGGACGGTGGACCCGGGCGAGCCGGCGTCCGCCGACCTGCTGCGACGCACCCGGAAGTCGCTGCGCCGCAACGGCTCCCGCGCACCGAAGGCGAGCAGGTGGCCGGACCGATGGCGGTCGCTCCGGGGCGCCGGCGGCCTGCGGATCCTCGGTGCCGCAGTCGGTGGCTACGTCCTGCAGTTGTCCTTCGCGCCGTCCACCTGGTGGTGGGCCGCGATCCTCGGCCTGGCGATGCTCGGGGTGAGTGTCCACGGTCGGCGGATGTGGCCGGCCATGGGGCTGGCGCTGGTCTTCGGGCTGGCCTTCTACCTGCCGTTGCTCTGGTGGACCACCGTCTACGTCGGCGGGATCGCCACCGCACTCGCGATCGCAGAGGCCCTGCTCACGGCGCCGGTCGGCGCGCTGATGGCAGCGGCCTCGAGACGATTGCCCGGCTGGCCGTTCTGGGCCGCCGCGGCCTGGATCGCCGGGGAGGCACTGCGCGCCCGGGCACCGTTCGGTGGGTTCCCCTGGGGCGCGATCGCGTTCTCCCAGCCGGACGGCCCACTGCTTCCGGCCGCTTCGCTGATCGGCGCTCCCGGCCTCGGGTTCCTCACCGCCCTGGCCGGTTTCGGCCTGTCCGCGCTGGTCCTGGTGGTGTTCCGGCACCGGCGGCCGGCGATCCCGGCGGGCGCCGCCACGATCAGAGCCACCGGCACAGCGGCGCCGGCCACGTCTGCGACCGGCACCGGCGCGCAGGGCGCGACAGCGACCACCACCACCGCGACCGGCGGGCCCGGGCCGGCCAGGACCCCGCTGCGGTCGGCACTGCGTCCCGCGCTGGTCATCGGCCCGGTGATCGCGCTGCTGCTGCCGTTCGGCGTCGGCCTGATCGGGCTGAGCACCGAGCAGTCCGGCGAGGGCGCGCCCACCCGCACCATCGCGGTGATCCAGGGCAACGTGCCGGAGCCCGGCCTGGAGTTCAACGCCCGCCGCCGCGCGGTCACCGACATGCACGCGCAGGAGACCCACCTGCTGGCCGAGCAGGTGCGGGCCGGGACGGCGCCCGCGCCCGACCTGGTGATCTGGCCGGAGAACTCCTCGGACATCGACCCGTACACCAACCAGGACGCGTACAACGTCATCGATTCCGCGGTGAAGGACATCGGCGTCCCGGTGCTGATCGGCGCCGTGGTGTCCGGACCGCCCGGCGAGCGCGGCACGTACAACATGGGCATCGTCTGGGACCCGGTGACCGGCCCGGGGGAGACGTACACGAAGCGGCACCCGGTGCCGTTCGCCGAGTACATGCCCTACCGCTCGTTCTTCCGGCTGTTCACGCACTGGGTCGACTCGGCCGGCTACTTCATTCCGGGCACCACCGTCGGCAACCTGGACATGGCCGGGGTCAACATCGGTGACGTCATCTGCTTCGAGGTCGTCTACGACCACCTGGTGAAGGACGTCGTCGACGGCGGCGCGCAGGTACTGGTGGTGCAGACAAATAACGCCACCTTCGGCTACACCAACGAGACCTACCAGCAGCAGGCGATGAGCCGGGTCCGCGCCGTCGAACACGGCCGCTCCGTACTGATCTCCGCGACCAGTGGCGTCTCCGCGGTCATCCGGCCGGACGGCAGCGTCGAGTCCTCGGTCGGGCTGTTCACCCCAGGAGTGATGACACCATCGGTTCCGCTGATCACGGCCACCACCCCCGGTACAGTGCTCGGAGCGCCGATCGAGTGGACCCTCACCATCGGCGTCATCGTGGTGCTGGGAGCGGTCACCGTTGTCGCCCGCCACCAGCGGCGGCGCACCGCCGACGGGGGATCGAGCAGCACCACCGGCACCACCGCGACGCCCGACGCGGGGTCGTCGAGCGCCCTGACCAGTACGACCGCATCGGATCCACAGGAGGACACCCGGCAGTGAAGAGCTCCCGCGAGGCTGACGCACCGCGCGACCCCGTGGCCACGGACCGGGTCCTGGTGATCATCCCGACCTACGACGAGCGGGAGAACCTGCCGCGCATCCTGGACCGGCTGCGTGCCACCCTGCCCGACGTGTCCGTGCTGGTCGTCGACGACAACTCGCCCGACGGCACCGGCGACATCGCGGATGCCCGGGCCGCGGAGGACGAGCGCCTGCACGTCCTGCACCGCACGGAGAAGAACGGCCTGGGCGGCGCGTACATCGCCGGGTTCGGTTGGGGACTCGACCGTGGCTACCAGGTGCTGGTCGAGATGGACGCCGACGGCTCGCACCCGCCGGAGCAGCTGCCCCGGCTGCTGGACGCGCTGGACCGCGCCGACCTCGTCATCGGTTCCCGCTACGTCCCGGGCGGCAGCGTCGTGAACTGGCCGAAGAGCCGCGAGGTGCTCTCCCGCGGCGGCAACCTGTACTGCCGGCTCGCCCTGGGTGTGGGGGTCAAGGACATCACCGCCGGGTTCCGGGCCTACCGGGCCGAGGTGCTCAAGGGCATCGACCTGTCCGGCATCGAGTCGCACGGTTACTGCTTCCAGGTCGACCTGGCCTGGCGCTCGCTGCAGGCCGGCTTCCGGGTCGTGGAGGTGCCGATCACCTTCACCGAGCGGGAGATCGGCGTCTCCAAGATGAGCGGCAACATCGTCCGCGAGGCGCTGCTGAAGGTCACTGTCTGGGGACTGAAGCACCGGGTGGACCAGGCGAAATCGCTCGTCGGGCTCGGCAAACGCTGATCTGTCGGTCCGCCGCACGCACCAGGAACGCGAGAAGGGCCCCGGAACCGTATGGTTCCGGGGCCCTTCCCGTCCCGCTGGTGCGATCCCGCCGTGGCGGGTTCCGTTCAGGAGGCGGTGCGGCGCGCCTTCAGCTCCGCCAGCCGCTCGTTGAGGATCTCCTCGA
Source organism: Nakamurella alba (assembly GCF_009707545.1). Classification (NCBI taxonomy): domain Bacteria; kingdom Bacillati; phylum Actinomycetota; class Actinomycetes; order Nakamurellales; family Nakamurellaceae; genus Nakamurella; species Nakamurella alba. The sequence goes on from NZ_WLYK01000011.1 coordinate 278,691, forward strand.
GTTCGGCGATGGAGCGACGCTCCAGCAGCATGTCCCAGTGGGTGCGCGGCGGCTTGACCGCCTTGCCCTCGGGGACGGAACCGTCGACAAGGGTCGACTCGACACCGTGCATGCGGCAGTCCCACACCGCGGGGACCTCGGCATCGTCCGCGAGCGGGACGGTGAACTCGTGGTCACGCGGGCAGTGGTAGGTCGCGGTGCGACGCGGTGCCAGGTCGTGATTGCGGTCGGCCTCGTAGCTGGTGCTGCCGAGCCGTGAACCGCGGAGAACGCGGTCGGCCATGATGGTCCTTTCTGGCATCCGGAGAACCGGAAGCGGCAACTCGTGGTTCGAGGCGGATCCCGCCGAACCGGTCCGGACGATCGTTCCGGCGTCCGGGTTCGGGTACCTGATGGATACCCAGACCTGACAACGCCATCTGATGTGCGTTCGTTCCCCGCACGGGACCGGATGGCTCGCCGGGGACGTCCCGGAGAATCTGTGTCACGTCCGGCTCGGGCCTTCACCCGCCGGAACGCAGCGCAGAAGGTTAGCGCACCGCACGGTCCGGCGGCGAGGTGGTCCGACCGGGTGTGACGAGAACAACCCGGATGCCCTCGATGCCCGGAGCGGGTCGGCGCCCGCTACGGTGTTCCCGCCGCCGGGTGGATCCCCGGCGACGGACCGGAGGTGCAGATGACCCTGCTCGACGCGGTCCTGTCCTTCGCCGTGGTGGCGGGCCTGCTCACCATCACCCCGGGTCTGGACACCGCACTGGTGCTGCGGTCGGCGCTGACCCAGGGACGCGCCCCGGCCTTCGCGACCGCGCTGGGAGTCGGTACCGGCGCACTGATCTGGGGCGCGGCAGCCGCTGTCGGAGTGTCCGCGCTGCTGACCGCCTGGACCGTCGCCTTCACCATCCTCAAGATCGTGGGCGCGGCCTACATGCTCTTCCTGGGCGGCCGCCTGCTGTGGGCGGCGGTGCGCGGAACGGCGGACCCGGCCCCGGTCGACGCGGGACCCGTTGCCCGCTCCGCCTGGACGGGGTGGCGCCGCGGCATGTTGACCAACCTGCTCAACCCGAAGGTCGGCGCCTTCTACGTCGCGGTGCTCCCGCAGTTCCTGCCGCCCGACGTGCCGCACCTGTGGATGGGGCTGCTGCTCGCCTTCGTGCACACCGTGCTGGGGATGATCTGGTTCACCGGGGTGATCCTCGGCGCGTCCTCGGTGCGCAGGTGGCTCACCCGCAGGTCGGCGCAACGGACCATCGATGGCGGGACAGGAGCGGTGCTCGTCGGCTTCGGGGTGAAACTCGCACTGACCCGCTGACCCGCTGACCCGCTGACCCGCTGACCCGCTGACCCGCTGACCCGCTGACCCGCCGACCCGCTGACCCGCTGACCCGCTGACCGCTCAGGACCCGGCGAGCGACGCCAGATCTTTGGCGACGTCGCGGAACTCGGTCAGCGTGCGCTCGAAGATCTCTGCCACCGGCAGGATCTCGTCGATCCGCCCGGCCACCTGCCCGAGCTGGGCCAGGCTCGCCTCGATCTCACCGCCGTAGTACAGGGTGGTCACCTCGGCCAGCCAGGTGGCGACGTCGGAGTCGGGTTCGCCGGCGAGGGCCGTCTCCAGACGGGTGGACAACTCCGTGCGCAGCACCCGCATCGGCCGGCCGACGGCCCGGTTGATCAGCAGGGTGTCGGTCTCGGTGGCGGCCACCACCGCCGCCTTGAGGTTGTCGTGCACGGCGGACTCGGCGGAGGCCAGCATCCGGGTGCCCATCTGCGCGCCCTCCGCGCCGAGCGCGAACACCGAGGCCAGCGACCGGCCGTCGACGACGCCGCCGGCGGCGATCACCGGGACGTCGACCCGGGACGCGACCAGCGGGACCAGCACCGTGGTCGACACCTCGCGCGGGTTCTTGAACCCTGCGCCCTCGTTGCCCTCCACCACCAGGCCGTCCACCCCGGCGGCGACGGCCTTGAGCGCCGCCGTCAGCGACGGAACCACGTGGTAGACGACCAGTCCGGCCTCCTTGAACACCGGTGTCAACTTCGCCGGTGATCCGGCCGAGGTGGTGACGAACCGGATGCCCTCCTCGATGATCATCTCCACGACGCGCGGATCCTTGGCGAAGAGCAGCGGCACGTTCACCCCGAACGGCCGGTCGGTGAGGTCCCGGGTGCGGCGGATCTCCTCCCGGACGATGTCCGGTGCCAGCGAGCCCGGCACCAGTCCCATGCCGCCCGCGTTCGACACCGCCGCCACCAGTTCGGCCCGGGCCACCCAGCCCATCGGTGCGGACAGGATCGGGATCGGGACACCGAGGTCGCGGGTGACGCGATTGTCGAAGATCACCGGCCGACGGTCCCACCGGGCGGCCCGACCCCGACACCGTGCAGGAGCGGGAGTTTGTGACTCCGCACAGGGCACCCGCGGGTCCGCCGGACCGGTCGGTCCGTGCCGGGTACCGATCGGACGGGGGATCGGACAGGTGGATTCCGGCAGGGTGGATCAGCCCGGGGAGATCAGCAGCGTGGTCGCGGTGGCCTGCTCGCCGGTCATCGCCTCGATGTACGCGGCGCCGTGATCGCCGTACTTGGCCCGGTAGCCGTCGTCGATCGCCGACCGGTCGGCGATGTCCGCACCGGTGTTGTGGAAGTGCACCACCGTCTCGGTGCCGTCCAGCCGCAGCAGGCCCTCGCCCAGCCGGCTCGCGTGCCGGTACCAGGCACCGCGCGTGCCCTTCCACGAGCGTGCGTACAGCCGGTCCCCGACCCCGACCAGCCAGATCGGCACCCACGCCCGGAGCGTGCCGTCGGGCCGTCGGGTGGTGACGTCGACCTCGACCGCCCGGGCCAGCGCCGCCAGCAACTCCGGGTCCCAGCCTTCTGCTGCCTCGCTCGACGGGGTCATCGGCCCTCCCAGCGCTCTCGTTCCCTCCGCTGCCACCGGACCAGCGGCGTCGTACAGCCGTCGCACAGCTCGTACTGCCGAGTCTGGCAGGGTTGCGGACTTCCGGCAGCGGGACCACGGCCCGGTCAGCAGCGGTGGCCGCAGGGTGCTGCGCAGTGGCGGTTTTCGATTCCGCGTCAACCCTGCAGCGGCAGGGTGCCGTCCCCGGCGGCCGGGCCGAGATCCCCCGACCGGTGGTGCCGCCGGCACAGCACGCGGTAGTGCACGGCCGGAGCGGAGGCGGCGGATTCTGTTGCGGTGGCATCGTTGTCGGTATCGGCCACGACGACCTGGGCGCCTTCACGGACGACCGTGCCGTCGACGATCCGGGCGTTGAACCGGCCCGGGCGGCCGCACCAGCAGAGCACCTCCACCTGCAGCGGGAGCACCTCGTCGGCGAGCTCGAAGAGCCGGGTGGAGCCGGGGAACATGCGACCGCGGAAGTCGGTGGCGATGCCGAAGGCGTACACGTCGACCTGCGTGTCGTCGGCCAGCAGCGCCAGCTGGTCGATCTGCTCGGGGGTGAAGAACTGCGCTTCGTCCACGATCAGGTAGTCGACCCGGCGCCCGCGGGCCCAGGATTGGCGGACCAGGTCGGCCAGATCCATCGAGTCGTCGACCTCCACCGCCGGGCGGGCGATGCCCATCCGGGAGGTGATCTGGGCGGTGTGCGAGCGGTCCAGCTTCGTCAGCAGCAGTCCGTGCCGGCCCTGTCGGCTGTGGTTGTGGTCGAGCTGCAGGGCCAGCGTCGACTTCCCGCAGTCCATCGGGCCGTAGAAGAACTTGACCACGCCACCGGCCGACAGCGCCCGCCGGTCACCGGAGGCCGGAACCGTCGACAGGGTGTCCGGCCGGCGTGGGTCCGCGGTGCTGCCGTCGTCCGTCACGACCGGCCACTCTATCGGCGCCCGGCGGATGCGCAGGAACCCCGGATCGCGGTCCCGCTCACCCAGCTGCCGGGGAAGGCGCTCACGCCAGTCGTCCGGGAGGACCATGTCCCGTGTCCGTCTGCTGACTGCGCCCGATCCGCGCCGTCCACCCGCGCAATCCGCGACCCAACGGCACCGATCGAGGACCGCCGCCCACCACCCGCTCATCCCGGGCCCCGGCACTTCGGTGTCGCCGCCGCCGGCCAGACACCCCTCCCGGATCACCTCACCGGCCACTGCGCCCCATCCGTGCCGTCCAACCGCGGAGATCGCGGACGAACGGCACCGATCGGCCGCGCCAGCTCGCGCAGCCGGGACGCCCCCCGGTGCGGCCGCCAATTGCCGACGCCCACGGCTCGTCGCCAACAGTGTCGTCGCCAACACTGTCGTCGCGGGCTGTGCCGCGGACGACTGGTGCCGTGGGCGACCTGGATCGGGATCCGCGGGCGGCACTCGCAGATCGGGGTGGTGGAGGGGGAGCGGAGGAAGTGGAAGGGATCCGAGGGCGAGACGTTGGTGGTCAGTGCCCGCGGGCGTACCCGGCGAGGAACACCCGCACCGACTCGGCAACGTGCTGCCGCAGCCAGGTCCGGGTGGGCGGCGGGGCCTCCAGCAGCATCGCCCGGTTGAGCGGCTCGCCCATCACCATCCAGTTGAAGCTGCGGGCGGCCGCCGGTGGGTCCGGCACGAGCAGCAGCCCGGCCCGGTCGAGCCGGCCGAAGCGCTCGGCCATGGCCGCCATCGCCAGCGCGGGCCCTGCGTCCCACAGCACCTTCGCCAGTGCCGGGAAGCGGCCCACCTCGCCGATGACCAGGCGGCGCAGCCGGACGATCCGCGGCGACAGCACCCGGTGCAGTTGGGCGAGTCCGTAACCCACCAGGAACTCCTCGAGATCCTCCGGATCCGTGGGATCGGCGGGCTCGTCGTGCAGGCCGGCGCCGGCGGCCTTCGTCATCGCACTCACCAACTCGACGAACAGCAGCTCCTTGTTCCCGAAGTGGGCGTACACCGTCTGCTTGGAAGCACCGGCCAGGGAGGCGATCTCGTCCATCGACGCGTCGGCGTACCCGTCCCGGAGGAACACCTCCTCGGCGGCCGCCAGGATCGCGCGTTCCTTCTCCGCGGTCCGGCCGCCGGGGCGGCGGGACACGGTCCGTTCGGTCATCGATCGCCTCCGGGGGTTGCGGCTCAGTACTGGGCAGTCTAGTTTGTGGAAGTCGGAACTGACCAGTCCAGTTAAGGAGACGTCATGACCAGCACTTCGCCCGCCACCGCTCCCGTCGATCCGGAGCTCGCCGTCACCGCTACGCTGACCTGCGACAACACCCCGGGTGGCTGGACCGTGGTGTACCTGGCCGGATCGTCCGAGACCTTCGGCACCCGGAAGCCGGTGAAGGTGCGGGGGACGCTGGACGGCCACGAGTTCCGGGCGACCCTGCTGCCGATGGGCGACGGGACGCACATGCTCCCGGTGCGTGCCGCGTTGCGGCGAGCAGTCGGCAAGTCCGACGGTGCCGACGTCCGGGTCGCCCTGCGCCGCGCCTGAGTTCCCGGAGGCACCGCTCCGCTGTCGATCGCGGGGGCGGCGGGACCGCCGGACGTCGATCGCCGACGGCCTGTCCGGCTGTCCGCCTCCCTGCCGGCCGTCGCGCCGAGATCTTGTTCACCACCTGCACCTCACCCACGACAGGAGAACGCTGATGACCGAGTACGTGACCACCGCCCGCGGCGACCGGATCGGCTACGACCTACGCGGCAGCGGTCCGGCCCTGGTGTTCGTCGCCGGTGCCGGCCCGTTCCGCGCGATGGATCCGTGGACCACCGAGACCGCTGAGAAGGCGGCGGGTCTCGGACTGACCACGCTGGTCTTCGACCGGACCGGCCGGGGCGACAGCCCCGCCGGGGGCAGACTCGACCTGGATCGTGAACTCGACACGATCCGGGCCGTCATCGACGTCGCCGGGGGCCCGGCGGTGCTGTGCGGACACAGTTCCGGTTGCTCGATCGTGCTGCGCGCCGCGGCCGCCTGGCTGCCGGTGAACGGCCTGGCGCTGTGGGAGGCGCCGTTGGCCGGCTCCGCCGCCGACACCGCCTCCTGGTCGGACGGGATCGAGAGCCTCATCGACGCCGGGGATCTCGAGGGTGCCACCGAGCTCTACATGCGGGACATGCCGCCGGAGTGGCTGGCCGGGGCGAAGGCGTCGCCGGAGTGGGGTGTCATCGCCGCGTCGGTGGTGGCCAAGCGGGCCGATGCGCAGTCGCTCGCCTGGGCCACCGCTGCGCTGGAGGCCGCGATGGCAGGCGAGGGGGCGCTTCCGGCCCTGGGGATCCCGGTGCTGAGTATGTACGGCACCGAGACCTTCCCCGAGATGCCCGTCGCCGCCGCACGTATCGCGGCGGCGATCCCCGGCACGTCGGTCGAGGAGATGCCCGGCGCACAGCACGCCTGGGAGCCCGGGCCGATGGCCGATCGGCTCGCCGCGTTCACCCTGGCCGCCGCGGGCTGAGTCCCGGCGCACCGCACCTGGTTCCGACGGGTGGCCGGGTCCGGCGGCCGCCGGACCCACGACGAGTCAGGCAGTCGCCGGACGGTGCTCGACGACCGTCCGGGTCAGTCCCAGGACCCGCGGGCGCGCAGCACGTCCCGCAGGACATCCGGCCGGTCGGTCATCAGGCCGTCGACGCCCAGGTCCAGCAGCCGGTGCATCTCCGCCGGGTCGTCGATCGTCCAGACGTGCACCTCGAGACCCTCCAGGTGGGCGCGCTCGACGAACCGCCGGTCCAGCACGGGCACCTTGCCGAACCGGATCGGGACCTGGGTGGCCACCGGTCGGGTGAACGCCCCCCGCGGCCGGGGCGGCCGACTCCGGCCCGGCATCCAGCGGGCGCGACCGACCAGCCGGGCCACCTCCCTCGGTCCGGTGGAGGTGGCGAGATCCGGTCCCAGTGCCTGTCGTAGCACCTTCAACCGGGCATCGGAGAAGGAACCCACGCAGATGCGGTCGACCAGACCGGAACCGCGCAGGGCGTCCAGCAGCGGACCGACCGCGGCGTCGGTCTTCGGATCGACGTTCACCCGCACCTGCGGGTGCTCCCGCATCAGGTCCAGCACCTCCGCGAACAGCGGGATCGGCTGCCGTCCGCCGATCCGGGCCCGCTCGATCACCGGGTCGGGGGTGTGCGCGACGAGCCCGCGCTGGTCGGTGACCCGGTCCAGCACCAGGTCGTGGAAGGCGATGAGGGTGCCGTCGGCGGTGACGTGCACGTCGGTCTCCAGATAACGGAAGCCCTCGTCGACCGCCCGACGGAATGCGGCCATGCTGTTCTCGCAGCCCGCCAGCTCGTCGCAGTGCCACCCGCGGTGCGCGAACGCCCGCGGTCCGGATCCGTCGAGGAAGGCCGTCACCGGGCCAGTCTGCCCGAACCGCCCGGCGCGTCGGACGGCAGCCGGGCCGTGCCCGCCCCGCCCGGGGCTACCGTGCGGCCATGGCCCCCGCCCGTACCGTGACCGCTCCCGCCGGGAGCACGCCGGCCGGCCCGGTGCGTGCCGGGACGCGCCGGCGGGGTGCTCCCGTGCGGTGCGAGTGGTGTGGCCGGGAACTGCCGGTGCAGGAGGGTGTCGGCCGGCGTCGCCGCTACTGCGGCCAGGCCTGTCGGCAGCGCGCCTACGAGCAGCGCAATGCCGTCGAGCGCGGGGTGCTGCCCGAGGACGCCGTGGTGCTCTCGACGGAGGAGCGGGACGACCTCGCCGATCGGCTCTTCCAGGTGCGCTGCGCCGCCGAGGACGTCGCCACGGCCCTGCAGGAGTCCGCAGGAAAGGCCGAGCTCGCCGACCTGGTGGAGACGTTGATGGACGCGGCGAAGGCGGCCGAGCGGCTGCGCTGACGTGCGCCCCGCCGCCCGAAGCCCGGACCGGCGACGCCGCGGGGCTGCCTGCACCGGACCGACCTTTCCGGGCGGATCGTCTGCTGGTTCTTGCGGTTGCGGGTCTCGTCGCTGGCCGCGCAAGGAGGTCTCGCCGCCCGGTCGCGCCAGGGTTACTCTCGAACCGGCGTGCAGGACGCCTCCGGTCCGCGGGCAGGGCTCAGTCCACCTGATCGAGCAGCAGCAAGACCTCAGCACCACCGACTCCTTTTCGGCCCTGCGACGCGGACCCGGGCTCCTACGGAAAGGAGGTCGCCGTGCCGACCCCTCGTTTCTTCCTCCCCGAACGACCGTCGATGTCGAAGCTGCGCGCCCAGGCCAAGGACCTGCAACAGCGGGCCCGGGACGGCAGCGTCGATGCGCTGGAGCTGCTGCGCGAGCTCGCCGGCCACGTCCCCGGCTCTGCCGTTCCACTGCACCTCGCACAGCTCGCGCTCGCCCGCGCCTACGGCTTCTCCGGCTGGCCCCGCCTGGTCCGTCACCTCGACCTGGTGTCCGTCCTGCGCCGGGACCCCGACCCCGGCCCGACCCGCGGCACCGACGGCCGGGCCGATCCCGTCGATCAGTTCCTCCGGCTCGCGCTGCTGTCCTACACCGAGCACGACCGCCCCGATCAGCGGCAGCGCGCCGCGGAACTGCTCGCGCACCATCCGGACCTGCCCGGGCGGTCGCTGCACGTCGCCGCCGCCACCGGCGATGCTGCAGCGGTCCGGCGGCATCTCGCGGTCGACCCGGATCCCACCCGGCCGGCCGGTCCCTGGCGGCTCTCGCCGCTGCTGCACCTGTGCTACTCCCGGGTCGGAGTGCCGGACGCGGACTGGTCCGGCACCCTCGACGCCCTGCTCGACGCCGGTGCGGACCCGGACGACGGCTACCTCTGGCAGGGTCTGGGCACCCCGTTCACCGCTCTCACCGGCCTGTTCGGCGAGGGCGAGCAGGGCGCGGTCAACCAGCCGGAACATCCGGCGGCATTCGCCCTGGCGCGCCGGCTGCTGACCGCCGGTGCCGACCCGAACGACGGACAGGTGTTGTACAACAGGATGTTCCGGCCGTCCGACGACCACCTGCAGCTGCTGTTCGAGTTCGGGCTCGGCACCGGCGACGGCGGCTCCTGGCACCGGCGGCTGCCGGAGGTCACCGACGACCCGGCCGGGCTGCTCGAGGTGCAGCTCGCCTGGGCCGTCACCCACCGGATGCCCGATCGCGTGCGGCTGCTGGCCGGGCACGGCGTCCCGATCGACCGGCCGCTCCGGCGTGGGTACGGCGCCGGGAACCTGACCCCGGTGCAGCTCGCCGCGCGGATCGGTGACCCCGGCATGGTGCGACTGCTGGTCGACCTCGGCGCGCCCGCCTCGGACGACCCCGTGTCGACAGCACTCGCCGTCCTGCTCGACGGCGACGGGACTGCCATCGCTGCACTGGATCCCGCGGTGGTGACCGGGCTCCGGCGCACCCATCCCTCGCTGGTGCTGCGGGCCGCGGTCAACGACCGCCCGGACGTCGTCACGGCCCTGGTCGGACTCGGCTGGGACGTGAACGCCTACGGGCGCCAGGACGCGCCGATCGAGGAGAAGTGGGAGACGGCACTGCACCACGCGGCGGGGGAGGGCAAGGCAGACCTGGCCCGGCACCTGCTGGCGCTCGGCGCCGATCCGACCCTCACGGACCGCAGGTTCTCCGCGACGCCCGCGGGCTGGGCCGCGCACCTGGGCCATCCGGACCTGGCCGCCGCACTCGAGCAGGCCGTGCGGGACCGGCAGCAGCGGGGTTCAGGGCGCTGAGCGCCGGAGCGTCCTCCCCGCGCCGGTCCGGCGGACAGCGCGTTCACCGCCCCGCGCCGGCGACCGACAGCACCGGGTCCAGCCACGACGCCGGCGATCAATCCGGGACCCGGTCTGCGCAGACAGTGCGTTCATCCCCGGGCGCCGGTCGACGACCGCAGCGAGACGCGATGCCGGGGATCAGCCGGGCTGGGCCTGGGAGGACAGCACGTTCATCGCCCAGGCACCGATCAACGACAGGACGAGGACGCCGACCACGGCGCCGGCGACGGCCACGGACGACGAGCCACGCGGATCCGGCAGCCGCCCGGGCAGGATGACCGCGCACAGCAATACGAGAGCGCCTGCGAGTACGAAGGTGTCGATCCACATGACGGACTCCGTTCGTCGATCCGAGGGTTCTGCTGCCGGTCTACCACTCTGCTGAGCGCTGCGGCAGGGCCTTTGGTCCCGGAGTCAGCGGCCACGGGGCAGGACGGCTCCCGGGATCAGGCGCTGCGCAGCACCAGCACGGTGATCTCGCTGGGGGCGAAGACCCGGAACGGCGGACCCCAGAACCCGGTACCCCTCGACACGTAGAGCTGGGTGCGGTCGGAGACCCGGGACAGCCCTTGCAACGCCTTCTGCTCGGCGCGGACGATCAGGTGGAACGGCCAGATCTGGCCGCCGTGGGTGTGCCCGGAGATCTGCAGGTCGACGCCGTGCGCCACGGCGTCGGCGACCTGGCGCGGCTGGTGGGCGAGCAGCACGACGGGCAACGCCGGATCGACGCCGGACAGGGCCTTCCGATGGTCGGCCCCGTGGCCGGACACCCCCGAGCGGGCCGCGGTGCGGTCGTCGACACCGGCCAGCACCAACCGGGCGCCGGAGCTCTCGAGGACGACGTGCGCGTTGTGCAGCATCGTCCAGCCGAGCCCGGTCATCCGCTCGCTCCAGGCCACGGCGCCGGACATGTACTCGTGGTTCCCGGTGATCGCGAAGCGTCCGAGCGGCGCGGACACCCTGCCGAGCGGCTCCGACTGCGACGCGCGGGCCTCGGTCGACCCGTCGGCGAAGTCCCCGACGTGGACGACAAGGTCGGGGGAGAGGCCGTTCACCACGTCGACCACCCGGGACGACCAACGGCTGCGGTCGATCGGACCGAAGTGGGTGTCGGCGATCGCGACCAGCCGCAGTCCGTCGAGAGCCGCCGGCAGTCGCGGGATCCGGACCTCGGTGGTCCGCACCCGCGGGACCCGCATGGCCTGGTAGCCACCCCACGACGCCTGTACGGCGACCCATCCGGCGACGATCGCGGCGATCCAGCGGGACCGGCCAGGGTCGCCCACCCCGGCGACCGCCAGCACGGCGGAGACGACCGAGCCGATCACGCTCCAGCTGAAGAGCTGCCAGAGCAACCCGAGCCAGGTGTCGGCGAGCCGCGCGGCGCGGTCGTCGTGGTGCCGACCGTGGCCGCGCACCATCAGCAGCGGGAAGAGGACGACCGCACCACCGAACAGCACGGTGCCCGCGACGATCAGCCAGGTCGGCGGAGTCGGGGCAAGGACGAGCAGCCACCAGGGCACGCCGTGGAGCAGCAGGAGCACCACCGTGACCATCAGCAGCACCGGAAGACGCCTGCGTAGCACGGCTCGACGGTACCTGCGGAACGCGTCGGCTCGATCTGCCACACGATCGCGGCACAGCCGGGATCCGCGCGGTCCGGTGCTCACTCAGCGGTCGTGACCTGCGGGCGAAAGTCGCTCTCTACGGTGAGTGACCAGCTGATCACAGTGTGATGGAATGCTGGTACAGGGCTGATCGGGTGATCGACTGGTCCTTTCGAACCACAGCCCGGTGCAGCACCAGCGTGATGACTCTGCGAAACCGCGTGATCACGCAATGCCCGGATCGTCCCCTTCGCAGTGCCACCCGGATCGGGCCGGACCAGCCGGCCCCGACATGCTCACGGAAGCAGGAACTCACCCATGACCCAGACCGTCGACCAGCCGACCATCGCCCCCGAGCTGTCCGTCGTCGAGCAGATCCAGCTGCGCGCCGCGGTGGAGCCGGAGTTCCGCGCCGCGGTCCTCGCGGATCCGCGTGCGGTGTTCGCCGAGTACGGCGTGCAGATCCCGGAGGCCGTCGCCGTGCGCACCGTCGAGTCGGGGGCCGAGGAGTTCGTGCTGGCGATCCCTGCCGCGGTGGACGTCGACGGGGAGCTGTCCGAGGACGCCCTGGCCGGCACCTCCGGTGGTCTGAGCCCGTTCGCCTTCATCCCCGGCATCATGGCGCTGACCGCGGCCAACGGTGGCGTCATCGTCGGTGCCACCGCGGTGATGGGTGCTGTCACCGGCGCCATCATCGGCGCCACGTCCTGAGTCGGATCACAGCCGCTGCCGCTGATTGTCGGACAAGCCGACGATCCGGCGGTACCGGCGCCCTGCAGCACATCAACCACGCCCAGCACCACGACACCCGAAGAGACCAGGAGTTTCCCGTGCCCGTCCTGTCCGACATCCAGCTCCGCGCCGCCCACGACGCCGAGTTCCGCGCCGCACTGATCGCCGATCCCCAGGCCACCCTGCGTGAGGCCGGCATCGAGCTGCCCGACGGCATGTCCGTCGAGGTCCAGGAGTCCACCCCGACCGTGCTGAAGCTGGACCTGCCGCCCTTCGTCGACGAGAACGCCGAGATCGCCGAGGGCGACCTGGAATCCGCCAACGGCGGCATGCTGCCGCTGGCCTTCGTGGCCGCCGGGTACATGTGCGAGGCCATCTGGGGCCTGGCCGCCGTCGGTGGTGGGCTCGTCGGTGCGACCGGCGGCTACTACGGCGCCAAGGGCATCAAGAACCTGGTCAGCTGAGCGGCCCGGCCGACCGATGACGATCACCCTTGCCGAACTGCAGACGCGGTCGGCCACCGACCGGCTCTTCCGCGAGAACCTGATCGCCGACCCGGCACAGGTTCTCGCGGAGCACGGGGTCGAGGTCCCGGACGGGATCACCGTCGAGGTGCACCCCTCCACGACGCAGACCCTGGTGCTGACCCTGCCACCCTTCCTCGGACACGACGGCGACATCGAGCTCGATGACGCAGCTCTCGGGCGGGTCGACGGCGGCAACCAATGGGTGCCCTCGGGCTTCTTCGGCAACCTGATCGGCGGGCTCGGCCCGGTCATCGGTGCGCCGATCGGCGGGCTCGTCGGGCAGATCCCGGGCGGCATCGCCGGGCACCTCGGCTCGTTCCTGCCGTTCTCGCCCGTCCCGCCGGGCGGGATCGGCCCACGATGACGATCACGCAGGTCCCCTCCGCCGACAACCATCACATCCGGAGCACCGCTCCGGAGGCCGAGGTCGACGTCGTCGGTGCCGACACCGGGATCGCAGAAGCAGATCTCGAGAGCGCAACCGGCGGAATCGCGCCGATGCCGCCGGCCTACGCCGTCATCCAGGGCAAGGGAGGGTCCGACGGACCCGACTTCAAGTACCTCCCGTCGATCGTTCCACCCGGTGCCTACCAGCTCTGAGAACTGATCGCGGTGGGGCGGACGCCTGCCCTGACCCCGAACGACGCCACCCTCCTGACCGCCGCGAAACCCGGCGCTCAGGTGTTTCGCCCCCAGATCCGGACAACTCCTGAGGAGAACCCAGTGACCATCACCCTGACCGACCTGCAGACCCGCTCCGCCACCGACAAGGACTTCCGCGACGCCCTGATCGCCGACCCGGCCGCGGTGCTCGCCGAGCAGGGCGTCGAGATCCCCGAGGGCGTTGCCGTCGAGGTGCACCCGTCCACCACCGAGACGCTGGTGCTGACCCTCCCGCCGTTCGCCGGCGCCGCCGCGGACGTGGAGCTGTCGGAGGACGATCTCGAGGGTGCCAGCGGCGGTCTCTACATGCCCTTCCCGATGCCCGGGATCCTCGGCCTGTTCGGCATTCCGCTCGGCGCGCCGAGCATCGTCACCGGCCACACCGGCGGCGTCACCGGCACCATCAACACCGCGCTGCTGAGCGAGACCGGTGCCGCACTCCGCTGATCGCGCCGACGATCCGGCCGGCGCGGACGACGAACTGCCCGACGAGGCGTTCGCGGAGGTGACCGGTGCGGGCAACGGCGGGTTCCTCACCGGACCCGGCTGGGAGTTCGGCGGCCGGCTCCGGCCACCGACGCCCGGCGCGGCACCGGTGATCCGGTACTTCGACACCACCGACCCGGCCTGACCGTCCAGGCGGGCGCCGCCAACTCCCGGAAGGAACTGAACGTGCACGACAACCACTTCGCATCAGCTGATGTCGAGCTGACCGACGACGAACTGGGCGCTGTCGCCGGCGGGTTCACCATCCCCCGGGATCGCCCACTCCGCCTGGACGAGCACCCCTTCGCCGGCGTCATCAACGGTATGACGGCGATGGATCGGCTGAAGTACGAGCTGCGGGTGCGCAGCACCTCGGCGGTGGACGAATGACGGCCGTTCCGTCGTCGGTCCCGCCGGACGACACCCAACTGGAGGAGCACGATCTCGCTGCAGTCACCGGCGGGTTCGTCGGTATGCCCACGTTCGATCGCGGTGGCAAGGACCCGAACATCGGACTGCACATCAAGCGGACCGGTCCCCGGGTCATCCACTACATCGTCGACGAAACCTGAGCCCCACCACACCTTCCCGCACCGAGCCACCGGCTCGTCACCGCCCCACAACACATGGAGGACTGTCATGGACGATCGTCACCCTGCGCCGGAGCACGGCCTGCCCGACGGGACAGCCCCGCTCACCGACGACGCCCTCCATGGTGTGGCCGGTGGCTACCGGGTGCAGAACCAGGACCGGTGGCCGTGGTCCTTCCCGCCCGAGGGGCCGGTGTCGAATCCGACCCGGATCACCCTCGCCGGCTGAACCACTCGGTCCACCGGCGCGGTCGGTTGTCCCCACGCGTCCATGTGCTCGCTCCAGCCGCAGAAGATCCGCCACAGCCCCGCAGAAGAACGGAATTCCCCATGACCACGTCCATCCCCACCACCAGCCCGATGACCGAGGTCCAGGTGCGTGCCGCCACCGACCCGGCCTTCCGGGCCGCGCTGCTGAGCGACCCGCACGCCACCCTGCGCGAGGCGGGCATCGAGGTGCCCGACTCGGTCGCGGTGCGCATCGAGGAGTCGACGGCCGAGGAGTTCGTCCTCACCCTGCCGCCGGCGATCGACGTGTCCGCCGATGTCGAGCTCGACGAGGACCAGCTCGCCGGGACCTCCGGCGGTCTCAGCCCGTTCCTCGCGGGCTTCGCCGTGGTCGGCTACCTCGGCTACAAGTTCGGCGGTCCGAACAGCGCGTTCCCCACCGCCACCAAGTACTGACATCTCCTCTCCGGTGTGGCGGCCCCCGCCCGTACGATGACCACCCGCAGACCGGATCCCTGATCCACGGCCGAGCAAGGACAAGAAGATGACCGAGTCCGTCGCGCCGCAGGTGTCCGTTGTCGAACAGGTCCAGCTCCGTGCTGCTGTGGAGCCGGAGTTCCGGTCGGCCCTGCTGGCCGATCCGCGGACCACCCTGCGCGAGTCCGGCATCGCTGTGCCGGAACAGATCTCGATCCGGATCGAGGAATCCGGTGCTGACGAATTCGTACTGACGCTGCCGCCGGCGATCGCTCCGGGGGGCGAGCTCGAGGAGGACGTCCTCGCGGGCGCCTCCGGCGGCCTCACCCCCGGAATCGTCTTCGGAGTCGGATTCGTCGGGCTGTGGGCAGCGATCAACCTGACCGACGACCCGAAGAACCGGGCCCAACGGATCCCCGTGCGATGAGCAGTTTTCCGGCCTTGTCCACCGGCCGAGGTCATCCCGCAGCAGTAGCCGTCCCTACCGACGAACCACAGCAACCGGAGCGATCATGAGCGACATCACCACCGCGGCAACGTCCCCATTGGAGCAGATCCAGCTGCGTGCGGCCGTCGAGCCGGAGTTCCGGTCCGCGCTGATGTCCGACCCGCGAACCACGTTGCGAAAGTCCGGCATCGAGGTGCCGGAGCAGATCTCGATCCGGATCGAGGAATCGGCCGCGGACGAGTTCGTTCTCGCCCTGCCGCCGGCGATCGACCCTGAAGCCGAGCTCGACGAGGACGCGCTGGCCGGCGCCTCCGGCGGATTCACCCCGGCCTTCCTGTACGTCGGCGTCGTCGTCGCCGGCACCCTCGGCGCCGTGTGGTCGTTGCCGGACGGACGCAAGAAGTCGGTCTGACCCCGGGAACGACGAGAGGGTCAGCGGAACACCAGCGGGGTCCGGACGGCCGGATCCAGCGCCGCCAGCAGTGCCAGCCCGACCCCGGCGGCGCCGTCGCCCAGCTCCGGACACCACTGCGGCTCGACACCGGGACCGAGCAGCCGCAGGTGACCCGGCGGCTGCAGCAGGTCCCCGGGATCCTCACCCCCCAGCACCACCACCCGGCCGGCCACACCCCTGCGCAGGCCGTGCACCATCAGCTGCCGTCCCGCCGGCCCCGGATCCGGTAGCTCCGCAAGTGCCGACCCTGCCTGCGACGGCTCTGCTTGCAACGACCCTGCCTGCAGCACCGACAGTTCCGGGCACCGGCGTACGGCTGCCATCAACCCGGTGGATCCGGTTTCCCATCCGTCACCGCCGGAGTGCAGCGGGCCGGTCAGGTCGAGGCGGTCGAGTACCCGTGGATCCCCGCCGGCCGCCGCTGCCACACCGATGGCGCCGTAGGCCGCCCCGGGCACCAGGGTGAGGTCGGCCCACGACATGGGTGGCGGAACCATCATCCGTTCCACGACCGCTGGAACGAGATCGACCGCATCGTGGCGGATGTCGGTCAGCGCCCGGACACCGACGAGCAGACCCGCGAGGCCGCCGTCCAGATCGAGTCGCACCGGCCGCCGTCCCAGCCGGTCGAGGGTGCGGGTCACCAGTTGCAGCGCCGACTCCGCGAGATCGGTGTCGTCGAGCAGCACCGACAGCCGGGACAGGGCCCAGACCAGGCCACCGGACCCGGCGGACAGGCCGGGATCGGTGGGGGAGCCGGGTTGTCCGGCGCGGTACGCATCGATCCGCGTCGCCGTACGGATGGCGGAACGAGCCAGATCGGCAGCGTCCGCATCTCCGTACACCCGCGCCGCCTCGGCCAGGAACACCGCGATCCCGGCAGCGCCGGTCAGCAGTCCGGGGCCGATCGCGCCGGTGGAGGTGGTGCCGGACAACGGGTCCCGCCGGACGCCCAGCCACCCGGCGGCATCGCCGCGGCGGTACGCGGCCGTGGCGACGAGAGCGACAAGGTCGGCGACCCGGCCGAGGATCGTCTCGCGGTCGGGCACGACGGTCGGCTGCGGTTGCCCGTCGGAAACGGTCCCGGTCCTTGTCGCCGTCCTGGCATCGGTGCCGGAACGGTCCGGTGCGGCGGGATCGGGGGCGCGTACCGCGGACGACGGGTCCGGGAACGCGCCTGCGGCCTTTGCCGCCGACGGGCGGCCCGGGTCTTCCGCCCGGTCCGTCACCGCGGGGTAGGGCACCGCGAGTGCCGCCGCCGCCATCGACGGACCACGCGGATCCGCGACCGGGATCTCCTCCGGAATGCCGGTGAACAGCGGGATGTCGAGATCCCACAGCGCGGACAGCTCCGTGTCGAGCTGCCGGGGTTCCACCGGGTCGGGGAGCCGCCCGAGCAGCACCGTCCGCCGGTGGTCCGCCGACCGCAGCGACGCCGGGGAGGTGGAGGCGGTCAGCGCCGCGGCGTAGGTACTGGTGTGCCGCAGGATCTGTCGACCCGGCGTTCTCCTGGCTGCCTGTACCGCGGACGTGACCTCCGGGTGACCGCCCAGCAGCACCTCGGTCGCCGCGCGGTAGCCGTCCAGGAGAGCGTCCGTGTCGAGGGTGCCGGCGACGCCGAGGCCGCCGAGATGGGCCACCCCTGCGGTGATCCGCGAGCGTCCGAGCGGCACTGCGGTCGGCAGCAGCGCGGTCGCCCAGACCGACGTCTCGAAGGCCGACTCCGCCGGATCCGGGTGCCGCGCGGTGACGGCGGTCCGGCCCGGCAGCAGCACCTCTGCATCGATCACCACCGGTCCGTCGTCGACCCGGAACACGTTCTCCACGTGCAGGTCCCCGGCTCCGAGATGGCGGGCGACAGCCAGCAGGATCCCGCCGCGCCGCGCGAAGGCGGGGGAGCCGGGAGGTCGGGGCCCGTCCGCGCGGACGAACCCGACGAAGCCGTGGTCGCCGAGATCCACGACCGTCGGCCACCCGGTGGCGGGCTCACCGCAGGCAATCGCGACGACCCCGTACAGTCCGCCGAGCAGCAGCTCGGGCAGCACCGAACGGGGTTTGGCCACGACCTGCCGCCCGTCGTCGAAGGTCAGCACCGTGACCGTGCGACCGCCGTGGTGCGGGTCGCCGGTGCCGGCCAGCCCGGTGAGCGTCGCCGCGGCCGGAACCAGCCCGGCGGCCACCAGGCGTCGACGCGCTGACCGCAGCCGCCCCAGCAGTTCCACCGCGGCGTCCGCCCAGTGCCGGACCAGCACGCCGCCGATCCGCTCGCCCTCGGGATAGGCGACCGGCATCCGGGCCGTGAGCTGTGCCACGAAGGACGGCAGGAGCGCGGCGATCTCGCCCTCGGTCGCCCCGAACGGGTGGCGTACCCGGACCGCTGCCAGATACTCCGCGTGCACGGTCGGCGTCCACAGGTCGACCAACCGACCCGTGAGTGTGGCAGCGAGGTCCGCGAGCACGGAGTCCGCGAGCCCGGGATCGACATCCCGTAGCCGGAGCGACAAGTCGGCCACAGCGGCGTCAACCCGCGGTTGCACCAGCAGGTGGGCCGGAGTTGCCCCGGAAGCTTGGAGACCGTCACTCACAGTGCCTATGCTATGAGCAGTGCGTAGCCGGGGTCACGGCAGGTCGGTGGGGACCGTCACTCGTCCGCCCGATCCGCCCGGTACATCACCACGCCGCGCTCCTCGTTCGTGCAGTCCGTGCAGTTAGTGCCACCGCTCCCCGTCCGTCGTCACCGACACCCCGAGGTTGCCCCATGACCGCGCCCGCCCCGTCACCCGCGCCGGGACTGTTCCGTCCCGAGGCGATCGCCGAGCTCGACGCCGGGAGCCAGCTGGAGAAGCGGCTCCGGATCACCGGGCCGCGCAGCTGGATCGTCCTGGTGGCTGCACTGGTGCTGGTGCTGTCCGGCACCGGCTGGGCGGTCTTCGGCCGGACCCAGGTCACGGTCGACGGGGCCGGGGCGTTCCTGCCGCCGGAGGGTCTGTTGTCCATGACCTCGCCGTTCTCCGGCACCGTCACCTCCGTCCCGGTGCTGGACACCGGCGCCGCGCCGGGCGAGCCGGTGCAGCTGGACGCCGGCGACGTGCTCCTGACCATGTCGACCATCGAGGGCGAGGAGTGGTCGATCAGCGCGCCGACCGACTCGGTGCTGGTCAACCGCGCACCGCTCGCGGCAGGCACCCAGCTGGTGGCGGGCACCCCGATCGCCCAGCTGTTGCCGCTGGACCAGGACTCCAGTGCGCTGCTGTTCGTCGACCCCTCGGCCGCCCCGGCCATCGCGCCGGGCATGACGGTCCACCTGTCGCCGGCGACGGCGCCGTCCAGCGCCTACGGCGAGATGCTCGGCACGGTGCGCTCGGTCGGGATCCTGCCGTCCACGGAATCCGATCTGACCCTGCTGGCCGGTGGCAACGTGGCCCTCGCCGCCGAGATGGGTCGCCTCGGCACACTGCGCGTCGAGGTGGAGCTGCAGACCGCCGACACGCCTTCCGGTTTCGCCTGGACCTCGGCGCAGGGTCCGCCCTTCGGGATCGATCCGACCACCGTGCTGACCGGCTCGGTGCAGATCGGCAGCCGCAGCCCGATCAGCTACCTGCTGGGGGGCTGACCACATGACCACCACCGCTGCACCACCGCCCGCACCCGCCGCTGCCACACCGCAGCCGGAGGAGAAGAAGGCCGCCCGCATCCACTGCCCGACGGTGCTGCAGATGGAGGCCGTCGAGTGCGGTGCCGCTGCGCTGGGCATCGTGCTCGCCCACTTCGGCCGCTGGGTCCCGCTGGAGGAGCTGCGCGAGATGACCGGCGTCAGCCGGGACGGCAGCAACGCCCGGTCGGTGCTGCGCGCCGGCCGCGCCTACGGACTCACCGTCCGGGCCTTCCGCCGCACCCCGGCCAGCCTGCGCAAGCTCGAGCTGCCGATCATCGTGTTCTGGCAGATGAACCACTTCCTGGTCGTCGAGGGCTGGAAGCCAGGTACCTGGTACCTCAACGACCCGGCCACCGGCCCGCGCGAGGTCGACGACGCCGAGTTCGACCGCAGCTTCTCCGGCATCGCGATGGAATGCAGCCCCGGCCCCGAGTTCGTCACCGGCGGCGAGCGGCCACGGCCGTGGGCCCACCTCTGGTCCCGGCTCCGACCGTACCGCAGCGCGCTGGCCTACGTGGTGCTGGCCGGGCTCGCCCTGCTGGTGCCGGGTCTCGCGGTTCCGGCGCTGTCCCGGGCCTTCGTCGACGGCTACCTCGTCGCGGGCCGGGAGACCGGTCTGCCGATCGTGCTCGGCGGCATGGCCGTCGCCGCGCTGTTGCAGCTGGTGCTCACCTGGAGCCAGCAGTCGGTCATCAACCGGCTGCGGATCGCCGTCACCACCGGCATCTTCGCCGGGCAGACGCAACGCATCCTGCGGCTCGCGCTGCGCTTCTTCTCCCAGCGCGCGGCCTCCGACGTCGCCGTCCGGGCCGGCCTCGGCGGCTCGCTGGCCTCCCTGCTCAGTGGTCCGCTGGTCGCCGCCGTGCTCGGATCCACCGTCGCCGTGGTGTATCTCGCGGTGATCGCGATCATCAGCTGGCCGCTGGCGCTGGTGATCCTCGGCGCCGCCGCGGTCATCGTGTTGCTGCTCCGGCAGACCGGGCGCAAGCAGCGGGATCTCGGCACCCGGGCCATGCGTGACCAGATCGACGCCGCCGTCACCGAATCCGCCACCGTCAACCTGATCGAGACGATCAAGGCGCAGGGCAGCGAGGACCAGTCGCTGCGGTCCATCGCCGCCGCACGGTCCCGGTTGCTCGCCGTCCGCCAGTCGCAGGAGGTGTCGATGCTGCCCCTGCAGGTGCTGCCGTCGGCGCTGACCGGCCTGACCACGCTGGCCATCCTGGCCATGGGCGCGCTGATGGTGATGGACGGCAGCATGTCGCTCGGTGCCATGCTCGCCGTCCAGCTGCTGATGGGATCCGTGCTGGCCCCGCTCGGGCTACTCGCGACCCTGGGCAGTCAGGTGCAGATGATCAGCGCCACCGTCGACCGGCTGCAGGACGTCGAGCGCGCGGTGGTCGACCCGGAGATCCGCGCCGCGCTGACCCGGGATCCCGCCGACGGCGACCTGCACACGGCCCCGCTGACCGGGCAGGTGGACGTGCGCGGGGTGGCCTTCGGCTACAGCCCGCTGGACGAACCACTGCTCCAGGACATCGATCTCACCTTCACCCCGGGCAGCCGGGTCGCGGTGGTCGGCGGCAGCGGCAGCGGGAAGTCCACGCTGGCCCGGCTCGTCGTCGGACTGCTGCGGCCGTCGGCCGGGGAGATCCTGCTGGACGGCCGCACCCGGGAACAGCTGGGGCGCACCGTGCTCGCCGACGGCCTGGCCTTCGTCGACCAGGACGTCGCACTGTTCGCCGGCAGCATCCGCGACAACCTCACGCTGTGGGATCCGACCGTGCCCGACGAGGCCGTGGTCGCCGCGGTCCGTGACGCCGGCCTGGAATCGGTCGTCACCGCCCGGCCCGGTGGGTACGACTCGCTGATCGGCGAGGGCGGCCGGGGGCTGTCCGGCGGCCAGCGGCAACGACTGGAGATCGCCCGGGCCCTGGTCCGGAACCCGCGGGTGCTGGTGCTGGACGAGGCGACCAGCGCCCTGGACGCCGTCACCGAACGGCACATCGACCTGGCCCTGCGCCGGCGGGGCTGCACCTGCCTGATCGTCGCGCACCGGCTGTCCACCGTCCGGGACGCGGACGAGATCGTCGTGCTGGAACGGGGCCGGATCGTCGAGAGAGGTCGGCACGACGACCTTCTCGCTCTCGGTGGTCACTACGCGAGGCTGGTGTCGGCATGACGGCCGCGGAGGTACGCACGATGCAGGTGTCCACCCCGCTGCCGGTGCCGCCGGGCGGTGACTGGTACCGGGTGCTGTCCGGCGCCGTGGTGGTCCGGCCCGTCGACGACCCAGGTGCTCCCGGGGTCGCGGTCCTGCAGGCCGGCGAGGTGGTGGTGGCCGCGGGACGGCACACCCTGCTGCTCGACCCGGTCGGCAGCGCGGAGGTGCTGCCGCTGGACCCGGCCGATTTCGAGACCCTCTGCGAGCCGGACACCGTCGCCGGACTGCGCAGCTGGTTCGGGCATCTCGCGGATGCGGCCGGTGGTCAGGCGGGACGGTCCGCGGTCGAGTCCGACACCGATCGCGAACTGCACCTGGACACGGTCGGGTCGTCCGGTGGCGGCGCCGACAGTCTGTCCGCGCTCGACCTGATCTCCCGGACCGACACCCTGCTCGACGCCGTCGCGGTGGCTGCCGCATCCGAGGAACGGTCCAGGTCGGAGCGGATGGCAGCGGCCGTGCGCGGCGCCGCCGGACACACGGACCGGGCCGCGGTCGGTGTCCTCGCCGACGCCGTCCCGCAGCTGCGTCGTGCGGGCGCCGGGACGGTCGTCGACCCGATCGCCGCTGCGCTGGTGCTGCTCGGTGTGCCGGTCGAAGCCGGGCGCGGACAGCAGGACATCGCCCCCGGCCCCGACCCGCTCGACGACCTGGAACAGCGGGCCGATCGTGGCCGCCGGGTGGTCCGGCGGGTCCAGCTGGTCGGCGATCCGCGGAAGGACCTCGCCGCTCCGACGGCCACGCTGCTGGCGGGCCGGCTCGTGGTGCTGGTACCGGCCGGGATCGGCGCACGGGTGGTCGATCCGGCCACCGGCGCCGCCCGCCGGCTGCGATCGGCGGACCTGCCCGCCCTGGGATCCGAGGGACTGGTCGGGATCGTCGAGCTCCCGCGCCGGACCGGACTGCGCGAGCTGGGACGGCTCGCGGTCCGCGGCAGCGGCCGGGACCTGGCGCTCGCCGGCGCCCTGGCGCTGGCCGCCGGACTGCTGGCCCTGCTGCTGCCCCAGGCCGGTGGCGCGATCTTCTCCTCGATCGCCCCGGCCCGCGATCACACCCGGCTGGCCGCGCTGGTCGCCGCGTTGATCGGCGTGCTGGTCGCCACCGCGCTGATCGGTGTCGCCCAGGGGCATCTGGCCACCCGGATCCGGACCCGGGTCGATGCGTCGGCGGGCAATGCCGTCTTCGCCCGGCTGCTCCGGCTGCCTGCCACCTTTTTCGCCCGGCACGGCGCCGGTAAACTGCTCACCCGGGCCGGCGTGGTCGACCATCTCCGGCAGATCGTCGGCGACTCGTTCGTCGGCGGCCTGGTCGGCGGCGTCACCGCGCTGTTCAGCGTGGGACTGATCCTCGCCCACAGCACCGCCGCGGGCCTGCTGACCCTCGGACTGGTCGTGGTGCAGGTGCTGGTGGTGGCTGTGGTCGTGCGGAAGCGCCGGCCGTTGCTGGAGGAGAGTGCCCGCGCCTCACAGGATCTCGCCGGTCTGACCCTGGAGACCATGAAGGGTGTCAACCGGATCCGGGCGTTCGCCGCCGAGGAGCGGGTGATGGAGCGGGTGGCCGGTGCCTTCGCGACGGTGAGCCGGCTCGGCGCCCGCGACGCGTGGTGGTCGACCGTGCTGACCACGATGCTCGCCGCCTGGTCCACCATCGGCGTGCTCGCCGTCACCGTCGGCCTGACCCTGGGCGACAGCTCCGACCCGGCCGGCTACATCGTGCTCACCACCGCGCTCGGCCAGGTGCTGGCCGGGGTGGGAACGCTGACCACGACGGCCCTGTCGCTGATGCTGGTCAAGCCGCAGCTGGACCAGCTGCGGCCGATCCTGGACGAGATCCCGGAGCAGTCCGCGGATCCGGAGCCCGACGGGACCGCCGGTGCCACCGGTGCCACCGGTGGTGTCGCCGTCGCCGTGCCGGAACTCCGCGGTGGGGTGGAACTGTCGTCGGTGTCGTTCCGCTACGCGGCGGACGGCCCGCTGGTGCTGGACGACGTCTCGATCGCCGTCCGTCCGGGGGAGTTCGTCGCGATCGTCGGGCCCTCCGGTTCCGGCAAGTCCACCCTGCTGCGGCTGCTGCTCGGCTTCGAGCAGCCCGGCACCGGTGTGGTCAGCTACGACGGCACCCCGCTGGACCGCCTCGACGTCCGCGCGGTGCGCCGGCAGATCGGCACCGTGCTCCAGCACGGCGGTCTGTTCCCCGGCAGCCTGGCCGACAACATCAAGGGTGGGCGGCCTCTCACCTCTGACGAGATCTGGCAGGCGGCCGACGCCGCCCAGGTGGGTGCGGACATCCGGCGGATGCCGATGGGCCTGCACACCTTCGTGGTGGAGGGCGCGGCCACGCTGTCCGGCGGTCAGCGGCAGCGGCTGATCATCGCCCGCGCGCTGGCCGGCGCCCCGTCGATGCTCTACCTGGACGAGGCCACCTCGGCGCTGGACAACATCACGCAGGCCGCGGTCGCCGAGTCGCTGAGCGCGCTCGACGTCACCCGCGTGGTGATCGCGCACCGGCTCTCCACGGTGCGCGACGCGGACCGCATCCTGGTGCTGGACGGCGGACGCGTGGTGCAGGCCGGCAGCTACCACGAGCTGATCGACACCCCCGGCCTGTTCGCCGATCTCGCCCGCCGGCAGATGCTGGAGGAGGGCGGGGTCTGAGCCCTGCGACGCCGTCGGGTGCCCGACTGCGCCGGAGGCGCACGCCGGGCGGCGGACCACGTCCGGGTCGGTTCGGGGCGCGCCCGATGGAGTACCCGCCGGGCCGGTCACCGCCGGCGCGAGTACGGCTCCCGGGGCAGGCCCGGCACCGTCAGGGCTCAGAACAGGCCCTGGCCGACCACCGGCTCCACCGAGTCGAAGAGGGCGGAGACCGACTCGCCGTCGTGGATCCGGCGCATCGCCTCGGCCAGCGCCGGGGCGATCGAGAGCACCGTCAGCTCCGGGATCATCGACTCGGCGGCGATCGGAACCGTGTTGGTACAGACGATCTCGCGGACGTTCGGCAGTGCGGCGATCCGCTTGACCGCACCGTCGGCGAACAGCCCGTGGGTGCAGGCCACCCGGATGGACCGGGCGCCGAGGTCGTTGAGGTGCCGGACCAGCTCGACGACGGTGGAGCCCTTGGCGATCTCGTCGTCCAGCACGATGACATCGCGGCCGGCCACCTCGCCGATCACCGAGGTGATCGCCACCCGGTCGTCGGCGAACCGCTGCTTCGCACCGGCCGCGACCGGCACCCCGAGCAGCCGCGCGAAGGAGGCCGCCTCCTTGGCGTTGCCGAGGTCGGGGGAGACGACGGTGGTCCGCGACAGGTCGTCACCGGCGAAGTGCCGGGCCAACTCACGCAGCGCGTGCAGGTGGTCCACCGGCACACTGAAGAACCCGTGGATCTGCGGGGAGTGCAGGGTCATCACCAGCACCCGGTCGGCGCCGGCGGTGACCATCAGGTCGGCCATCAGCCGGCCACCGATGGAGATGCGGGGCGCGTCCTTCTTGTCCGACCGGGCGTAGGCGTAGTGCGGCATGACGACGGTGACCCGGCCGGCCGAGGCGCCGCGGGCGGCGTCCACCATCAGCAGCAGCTCGACCAGGTGTTCCTGCACCGGGGTGACCAGCGGCTGCACCAGGAAGACGTCCCGCTCCCGGCAGTTCGCCTGCAGCTGCACCTCGAGGCAGTCGTTGGCGAAGCGCTGCGTCCGCACCGGGAGCAGCGGGATCCCGAGCTGGGCGCAGACCTCGGCGGCCAGTTGCGGATGGGCGCTGCCGCTGAACACTGCGATGTCGCGCACGATGTCGGCTCTCTCTTCGGGTGCCGGCCTGTCGCAACCGGTGGGGTCCCGGGTGCCTCAGCGACTGTAGCCCTGCACGTCCAGCACCACGCGCACGGTCCCGCCCGACCCGTTGAACAGCGTGACCGACCCGTTCGCCCCGATCGGGACCAGGATCTGCCCGGCGCTGCTCGCCCCGGACCAGAACTGCATGGTCGAGGTGGCCGGGCGGGAGGTGCCGGCCGGGTAGACCGTGAGGTAGCCGGTGACACCGGGATTCACCGCGGTGACATTGACCGCGGCCACCGAGGCGCCGGTGGCCGGGACCCCGCCGCGGCCGGCGATCCTGACGGTGACCGAGGCGCCGGCGGTGAGCGAGGTCCCGGTGTCCAGGAACCGGACCGGCGCGATCGGGGTGAACGACCCGACCCGGGTGCCGGCGCCGGCGCGGTACCAGCCCTGACCGTCGACGATGATCCGGACCGCGCCGGCCGAGCCGTTGAAGACGGTGATCGAGCCGTCGGTACCGGTACGGACCAGCGAGAGCGCCGACCGGGACTGGCCGGCGCCGAACTGCATGCTGGAGGCGGCCGGCCGGTTGCTGCCGGTCGGGTAGACGGTGAGGTAGCCGGAGCTCGCGGGGGAGACGGCGGTCAGGTTGATCGCCACCGTCCCGGCGCCGGTCGCGGGGATGCCGCCCCGCCCGGCCATCTTCACGGTGACTGCGGTGCCGGGGGCGACCGTCGCCCCGGAGTCGAGGAACCGGCCAGGGGCGATCGGGGTGAACGCGCCGGGATGTGCGGTCGCGCCGCCCACGTAGTAGCCCTGCACGTCGAGCACCACCCGTACGGCACTGCCGGTCCCGTTGTAGACGTTCACGGCACCACCGGATCCGGGCCGGGTGATCGACAGGTTCGACACGGTGCGGCCGGCCGGCACCTGCATGCTGGAGATCGACGGCCGGGCGGTGCCGGCCGGGTAGACGGTCAGGTAGCCGGTCGAGGTGGCGCCGATCGCGCTGGTGTTGACGGCGACGGCGGACACGCCGGAGGTCGGCACGGTGCCGCGGCCGAGCACCTTGACGGTGGCGGTCGCGCCGGGCGCCAACTGCACCCCGGAGTCGTAGAACCGGGCGGTCGGGATGACGCCGTACATGCCGGCGACGCCCGGTCGCGGACGCACGGCGCCGGTGAGGTTGTTGCCGCGGTTGTCGGTCGAGGTGGTGTCCACGTCGATCCGGGTGCCGCACAGCGTGATGTCGAACTGGGCGGCGCTCTGCTGGATCACGAAGCCCTGGGCGGCCTGCGGTGCGGACGAGCTGGCCGATCGCCAGAACACCTGGGCGCCGACGTTGGCGATGTCGGCGGCGGTGAGCGCCTGCGGCACGCCGATGTACAGGCCAGGCTTGTAGCCGGCCGCCGCGACCACCTTGGTCCAGTTGCGGATCCACTGGATGATCGTCGCCCGGTTCTGCACGCTGGTCTGCCCGGCGATCTTCGTGTCCTCGACGTTGAGGAAGATCGTCGCCCCGGCCGGGTAGCCCTGCGCCTTCGCCGCACCGACCACCGCGTTCGCCCGGGTGGTGCCGCGGGCCGGGGTCTTCCAGGCCGAGGTCAGGTAGCCCTGGAACAGACTCACGCTGTAGCCGAGACCCAGCGCGGTCGAGTACTCGTCCTCCCAGCCGGCCCGCACCTTGTCGTCGGCGCCGGTGTTCACGTCGACGACGTCATGGGTGAAGGCGTGTGTCTGCAGGCAGCGCAGCACCGACTCACTGTCCGCGCTGATGTTGTCGAACGACTTGGCCCCGGCCGGGACGGTGGTGACCACTGCGGTCGGCACCGGGTAGGCGGCGGCCGTGGAGGCCGAGGAGACGGCCAGCAGGGCCGACGCGGCCAGGGCGAGGATCAGCGCGGGAGCGAGAGATCGGGACAAACGCAACGAAAACCCCTGGTACGTCGGCGCGCTCCGGGCGCGGCACGGTCCGGTGCCCGCCGATCGGCGGGTTCCCATCACATCACGATCGGGTGTGGGCAGTGTGTGAAGGGTGTGGGGACGGGTTTGCCCGATTCGCGCCGTGGGCACAGGCGTGGTGTCCGGATCGGGTGCACAGAGGTCCGACCGGATGCCGGAACCGGTCACAGCGGTCCGCCAGCAGGTGCTGGCGACGCTCGTCGGTACCGGTCTCAATTCTCGTTCCAGCAACACGGAGGTGCGACATGGGTATCGGCGACAAGATCCAGCACGCAGCGGAAGAGGCGGCCGGGAAGGTCAAGGAGAAGCTCGGTTCCGCCACCGACAACGAGGACATGGAGGCGGAAGGCCGCGGCGAGCAGTCGAAGGCCAACGTCAAGCAGGCCGGCGACAAGCTCAAGGACGCCGCGGACAACGTGCTCGGCCGCTGATCGGCTGACTTCCTGGTGCCCCGCTCCGCCACCGCGCGGAGCGGGGCACTGCCATGTCCGAGGACGCTGACCGGGGACGATGTCCGGGGACGGGCGCACGGCCGGGGTGCACGGCGCACGGCCGGGGTTTACGGCGGTCGGCCGGCGGCGCTTCGTGCACGACACCGGGTGGCGGTGCCGGTGACCCGGTTGGGTGGGTGCTGCCGGAGGCCCAGGGTTGCCCCGGGCGCGGTCAGCCGGCGGTGCGTCCGTCCGCATCCCCGGGTGCAGGCGACGAGGTCCCGTCGGGATGACCCGCCGGGTCCTCAGGGGCGTCCCCCGGGTGGCGGGGTTCGCCGGGCGGATTCCGGGCCGGCACCGCGGGCCCCTGGGGCCGCACGGCTGACAGGTACGCGAACCGGTCAGGGGCGGGCAGCAGCCGGCGTTCCTCGTCCGTCATCGGCGCTCCTCGGGTGATGGTCCGATCGGGGGTCGTCCCCGGGGCAGGGTTCTCCCCGGATCTGTCACCACCGTCCCGCGCCGACCTTGTCAGCACCTTGTCGCGTCAGGTCGACACCGACCCTGTGTCACACCGGCCGTCGTTGCGACGGTTCCTGCCGCGTCACGCCCGTGTCGTGTCCGCCGGTGTCACATCGGTCCTGCCGCATCGGTTCCCGCCGCATCAGGCCATGGACGACGTGTCCAGCAGATCGACCAGCCGGGCAGGGTCCACGGACCGGCCGCGCTCCAGACCGGCCGCCCACTCATCGGGGTCGCCGTGTCCGTCGAGACCGGCCAGGTAGACACCGGTGTCGATCGGGTCCATGGCCCCCGGGTCGTAGCCGATCTGCTCGCCGCGCCGGAGTGCCGCGCCGAGCGCGGTCGCCGCCCCGGTGGCGTCGCCGGCCCCGTCGAGCACCCGGGCCAGGGCGACGGCGCACACCACCCACGAGGTCCAGTCGGCGTCGGCGATGCAATCGGCCAACGCAACGACCAGCAGTGCGCGGGTGGCCGGGCCGTGGTCGCCCGCGGCGATGGCCGCCTTCGCCCGGATCCAGCGCGCCGAACTCGCGCACCACCGGTAGCCGCAGGCATCGGCCTGGGCGATCGCCTCGTCCAGCGCCGCGGCTGCGGCGTCGGTGTCACCCGCCCGCAGGTGTGCGGTGCCGATCGACTGCAGTGCCTCGGCAGCGCGCTGCGGTGACCCGATCGCCATCGCGATCTGCTGGGCGACCCCGGCATGGGCCAGGGCGTCGGCGACGGCACCGGTGGAGGCCTCGAAGTACGAGATGGTGCACAGCGCGTACGCCTGGGCGGCCGGGTCGTCGCTCACCGCGGTGAGTGCGCCCGCCCGCTGGAGCGCCGGGGCGATGGCGGCCAGGTCGCCGGCCAGGTAGTGCAGCAGGGCGTCGGCCACCGCCGACCGGATGGCCAGGCGCGACGGGGCGCCGGTGGCCTCCGGGTCGATGCCGGCGAATGCCGACAGGCCGGCCGCCGCGTGACCGGCCCGGTACCAGTACCAGAAGACCCCGGTGGCGATCTGCAAGCGGGTGAGATCGTCCGGTGCCCAGTCGATCGCGGCGGTGATCGCCGCGTCGTTGCGACCGAGCAGCTGCATCCAGGACCGTCCGTCCGGTCCGCGCAGCTCGTCGTCGGCGTCGCCCGCGAGTGCGAGAACCCATGCCACCACGCGTGTCCGGACGGCCGAGGTCAACTCGTCGGAGCGACGTGATCCGGCGAAGGTGCGCAGGGTCTCGAGCATCCGGTAGCGGCGTGGCCGGCCGGGCAGCACGGTGATCACCGACTTGTCGGCGAGGGCACGGACCAGCAGATGCGCGCCGTCGGTGCCGGTGACCGCCCGCGCCGACTCCAGGTCGAACGGGCCGTCCAGCACCGCCAGCGCCAGGTAGGCGGTGCGTTCGTCGTCGGACAGCTGGTCGAAGGTCCACGCCACCGCGGCGTCCATGCTGGCGTGCCGGAGGTTGTGCGACGGTCCGCCGGACAGCACGTCCCACCGGTGGCGGAGCATCCCTGCGAGTTCCTCGGTCGAGAAGACGCGCAACTGTGCGGCGGCCAGTTCGATGGCCAGTGGCAACCGGTCGAGCCGGTCGCAGAGCGGGCCGACCTCCGCCAGCTCGGTCGGATCGTCGGACAGATCCACCCCGGCGGCATCCGCCCGGGCGAGGAACAGCGACCGGGCGTCGGCGGCGTCCAGTGGGCCCAGCTCGACGGTGCGTTCACCGGCGACGCCGAGGCGCTCGCGGCTGGTCGCCAGGATGCGCAGTCCGGGGCAGCGGGTCAGCAACTCGCGACTCACGCCGGCCACCACGTCGGTGAACTGTTCGCAGTTGTCCAGGACCAGCAGGGTTTCTCTGCTGCCGAGAACGCCCGTCAGCGCGGTGATGTCGGGCAGCGAGGCGATGCCCATCGCGTCCCGGACGGCGGAGATCAGCATGTCGTGGGTGCGGACGCCCGCCAGTTCGACCAGCCACGGTCCGTCCGGTGCTGCCGGTGCCGCTCCCGGAGTGGGAGTCCGCTCCGCTGCTGTGGTATCCGCCGTGGTGTCCGCCGGTGTCGATGGCCGGCCGGCCACCTCGCGGCCGGGGTTGCTGTCCGGGTCCTGGCCGGAAACATCGCCCGGGACGCCGTCGGTCAACCGGCGCCGCGCGTACTCGACGGCGACAGTGGTCTTGCCCATGCCGCCCGCGCCGAGGACGGTGACCAGTCGATGCGCTGCGAACGCCGCGTCCAGCTCGAGGAGCACGTCCTGTCGGCCGATCAGCGGGGTGAGAGCGGCCGGAATGTTGTGCAGCGCAATGGGTCCGGCATCCCGGGAGGCGGTGGTGGCGGTCCCCGCAGCGTCCGCGGCCGCGCCGGCGTCGTCGAGGGCGTCGGCGGCGGTCAGCTCCGGATCCTGTCGGAGGATCGCCTCGTGCAGTGCCCGCAGGTCCGGGCCGGGGTCGATGCCGAGCTCCTCGGCCAGCAGTTCCCGTCCCTGCTCGAACCGGGAGAGCGCCTCTGCCTGACGGCCGCTGCGGTAGAGGGCCAGCATCAGCGAGGCGCGCAGGCCCTCGCGCAGCGGATGCTGATCGACCAGCTCCGGCAGTCGGTCGGCCAGGGCACGGTGCAGGCCCAGGGCGAGATCGAGCTCGACGGCGAACTCCACCGCGGACATCCGGGCCTCGAGGAGGCGCTCCGCCTCGCGGACGGCGAAGTCGGCGGTGATGTCGGCATAGGGGTCCGAGCGCCAGAGTTCCAGGGCGCCGACCACGAGCGACCGCGCCTGCCTGGTGGCACCCTGTGCAGCGAGCCGCCGGGCCTCGGCGACATCGGCGCGGAACCGGCCGGCATCGACGTCCGTGGGTTCGACGGCCAGCCGGTAGCCGGGCGACCGGGTGACCAGCAGGTCCTTGCCCAGCCGCCCGCGCAGTCGGGAGATGACCGCGTGCAGGCCGGGCAGTGCACTCGCCGGTACGTCGGACACCTCGGTGCCCCACACCCGTTCCAGGATCACGTCGGTCGGCACGACGCGACCGGCGTCCACGAGCAGTGCGGCCAGCACCGTGCGGTGCTGCGGTGGGCCGAGGTCGACGGCGGCGCCGTCGATCCGGGCGTCGAGCGGCCCCAGCACCCCGAACGTCGCCACCAGCTGCATCCCCTCGTCCGCCGGTACCCCGCGCGCTGCTGCCCGGACCTGCTCCTGAACGACCGAGGGTAGAGGAAGTCCTGCCCGGAACCTCCGGATACCGGCTGTTTCGGACCGCAGGAACCGGACTTGAGGAGCCTGGAGTCGGCGGAGTGATCGCAGGAACCGGCCGGTCGTACCGCCCGAATCGCACCTCCGCCGATCGATCGTCGCCGCTGTCGGCGCCCGCACACCACCGACGCCAGGCATCGCAAGGTCGGTGGCCCACTTGTCCCCGAACAGGACAAGACGGGGACAAGTGGACGACAAGGTCCCCGGGCGAGGCTTCTCCATGTTCCGGTCGACCGCTGCTGCGGGCCGGCCGGGACTTCAGGACAACAGCCGTCAGAGCACCCCGGGTCGACACACCCGGGGGACACCCGAGGAGGTCGACCCCCATGCCGTACGCCCGCACCCCGCAGGCCTGACCCACCACCGGAGCGGCACGTCGGTGACGCCCGTCTCAACTCCTTGCCTCTGACGTCAGTGTCAGGTCCTAGCGTGGTGGTACCGCCCGAACCGGGCGCGCGACCCTCGTCGGATCCGTTCCGCGGAGTCGCACCCGAGAGACATCCCGACGTTGCAGAGGCAGGACCATCATGGAGATCTCAGGCGCCGTCGCGCTGGTCACCGGAGCGAACCGGGGGATCGGCCGGCGCTTCGCCGCACAGCTGCTCGACCGAGGCGCGGCCAAGGTCTATGCGACCGCCCGCCGACCGGAGACGATCGACCTGCCCGGGGTCGAGGTGCTCCGGCTCGACATCACCGACGAGACATCGGTGGCAGCAGCTGCTCTCGCCGCCCGGGATGTCACGATCCTGATCAACAATGCCGGCATCGCCACCGGCACCGACCTGCTCACCGGTGATCCGGCGGCGATCCGGTTGGAAATGGACACCCACTTCTACGGAACCCTCTCGATGGCAAGGGCTTTCGCGCCGATCCTGGGCGCCAACGGAGGTGGCGCGATGCTGAACGTGTTGTCGGCGCTGTCCTGGTTCTCCTACCGCGGGGCGAATGCCTACTCCGCCGCCAAGGCCGCGGAATGGGCGTTGACGAACGGGATCCGGCTCGAACTCGCCGACCAGGGCACCCTGGTCACCGGGCTGCACCTCGGGGCCGCGGACACCGACATCATGGCCGGCTACGAGGGTGCGATGGTCGACCCGGCCGAGGTGGCGCGGATCGCGCTCGACGGGATCGAGGCCGGGCAGATCGAGGTGCTGGTCGACGACTGGTCCAGGTTCGTCAAGCGCAGCCTCGCCGACGACCCCGCCGCCTTCTACGACTCGCCGCTGCCGATCTGAGTCCGGGTGGCCGGCGGGCCGACGGTACCGGTCGATGCCGGAACGAAAGCGGCACGGTCCGGGACGGATGACGACCGGTCGCGATCCACCGTTCGTTCCGACACCGTGCGAGCGGAAACCCCTGCCACGACGTAACCTCGGCCCGTGCAAGGGCTGCTGCGGCGCATCTCGTCGATCGATTCCGCGGCCGAGCGCGCCCTGCGGATCATCGAGTTCTTCGACCAGCTCGTGGTGCACGGTGCCGACATCGAGGCGATCACCCGGGCCACCGCGGTGCTCGCCGAGGCCACCGTCGGTGCGGAGGACGATGTGCACGGCCGGCACGCGGCGATCGCACCGACCGGGGCCGACGCGGAGGTGCCCGACAACGGTTTGCTCTGCCATGACGTCCAGGTCGGCGATCGCACGGTCGGCCGGGTCTGGCTGCACCGCGCCGTGCCGGCCGACAGCAAGGACTGGGACGAGTTGATCGTCGAGCGCATGTCGATGGCCGTCGCCGCGGCGCACAGCCGTCGTCGGACCGTGGCACGCCCGC
The DNA here is from genome assembly GCF_009707545.1 of Nakamurella alba. Classification (NCBI taxonomy): domain Bacteria; kingdom Bacillati; phylum Actinomycetota; class Actinomycetes; order Nakamurellales; family Nakamurellaceae; genus Nakamurella; species Nakamurella alba. The sequence goes on from NZ_WLYK01000011.1 coordinate 312,067, forward strand.
CGGTGTCCGGCATGGCCGACCCGGCGATCGTGCAGTACCTGCTGGGCGGGGAGGCCTCCGAACCGGATGCGGCCAGGGCCGCGCTGCTGCTGGGATTCGCGGTGGGGCAGCGGATCCGGGCCGTCGCCGTCGAAGGAGGCGAGGTCGCCGGCGCGCTGGCCGAGACCCGTTCGGCCCTGGGCAGCAGCACCGGCCACACCGTCCTCGCCGCATTGACCGGTACCACCGCGGCACTGCTGCTGGCCCATGCGCCGGCCGACCCGCCACCGCTGCCGGCCGGTATCCGTGCCTGCGTGGGACCGGCCGCGCCGGTGGAGCACGCCGCCCGGTCGTGGGCGATCGCCCGCCGCGGCGTGCGTTTCGCCGGACTGTCACTGGGCTGGCCGAACTGGCTGGACGCGGCCGATCTCGGGTGCCTGATCGCGCTCGACGGGCGCGACGAGGACGGGATCGCGGCCCTGGGCGACGTCCGGGCGATCGGAGCGATCGCCGCCCGCCGCAACGGCGCCGAGGACCTCGCGCTGCTCGACGTCGTGTGCGCCTCCTCGTCGGTGCGCGAGGCAGCGACGCTCGCCACGATGCACCACAGCAGCGTGTCGTACCGGATGCGCGCGATGAGCGAGATCCTGGGTTTCGACCTCGGTTCCGCCACCGCCCGGTACCGTGCCCGCACGGCGCTGCTGCTCTGGCGGTTGCACGTCGCCCGCTGAGCGCTCCCGGCGTCATCGGGCTCGTCCGATCGGGCGGACGGTCCGTCGGTCCTGCACCACGGCCGTCACCAGGTCGGGCAACGAGTGTCCGAGACCTGGTCCAGGGACGCGCCATGCGTCGGGTGTGGCTGGTACGCCAGGCCGCCCGGGAGCCGACCCTGGTGTCGCGCGGTGCGCGTGCGATGCACGCCGGTGGCGCGGTCGTCGAACCTTCTGCCTCGTGGCGATCTGTCCGCCATCCGGCGGAAGAACGGCCGAGGATCTCAGCCGCATGTGCGTATCGGACGGAGGCGTCCCAGTCCTACGTTCGTCCGGTCCACCGCACCTCACCTGCCGGCCCAGTGCCGCAGAAGGGACCCCTGACATGCCTGAACACCGTCGTTCACCGGCCCGGTTGCGCTCCGGTGCGGGACTCGCCGCCGTTGCCGCAGCAGTCCTGGCCGTGAGCGCCTGCGCCGCCAACCCCAACGCCACCTCCGCCACATCCGCGCCGACCACCACAGCGGCACAGGCGACGACCAGCGCCTCCACCGCGGCCGGGTCGTCGGCGGGTTCGTCCTCGGCCGGCTCCTCGGCATCGGGGGAGTCCTCCGCGGCGGGTGGGGAGAAGCTGACCTCGGCGCAGTTCATCAACCCGCTGCCGCAGTACCCGGCCTGGCGCACCATCGGTGACTGCATGGCGCAGCGGGCCGAGGAGCGCGGCATCGACTTCACCGAGAGCGGGCCCAGCGGTTCGGGTCTCGACGCGACCGTCATGGTGCAGCAGGTCCAGCAGGCGATTGCGAATGCCAAGGGCGCGGTCATCACCTTCCCGGCCAGCGACGGGTTCGCCCCGGTTCTGCAGCAGGCGCAGGCCGCCGGGATCATCACCGCCACGATGTACGGCGGCGGTGGCGCGGACAGCGGCGCGGACGTCAACATCGGCGTCGACTGGGGCGCCCTGGGCAAGATGTACGTCGAGGCCATCGCGGAGCGCGAAGGACCGCAGAAGGTCGGCCTGATCGCCCAGGCCCCGACCGGCACCGGCAAGGCCTGGATGGACGGCGTCAAGGCAGCCGCGGCGGAGACTGACAACGTCACCGTGGTCGGCGAGGTCTACACCGGCGACGACGCCGCGAAGGCGCTCGACCAGTCGAACGCCCTGCTCACCGCGCATCCCGACGTCAACGTGATCGCCACCCACATGGGCACGGTGACCCCGGGTGCGGTGGCCGCGATCAAGTCCAAGGGACTGCTCGGCAAGGTCGTTCTGGTCGGCAACGGACCGGACAACGGCGGCAAGGAGGCCCTCGCCGACGGCAGTGCCTACCGCATCCTGCTGCAGGGCCTCTGCCAGGAGGGCAAGGACGCCCTGGATGCGGTCGCGGACCTCGCCAATGACCAGACCGTGGCGCCGCAGATCGACACCCAGACGATCATGGCCGGCGACGACGACCTGGAGAAGCTGCTCGGGGAGGGCTGGGGATGAGTCCCGCACCGGCGCTGGAACTACGCGCCATCAGGAAGTACTTCGGGTCCGTCCGAGCCCTCGAGCACGTCGACTTCACCGCCTACCCCGGCGAGATCCATGCCATCGTCGGTGACAACGGCGCCGGCAAGTCGACCATGGTCAAGATCGTCACCGGCATCCACCGCGGCGACGACGGCGAGATCTTCGTCGCGGGTGCACCGCTGGATCTCCGGCACGACGCCGCCGACGTCCAGGACCGCGGGATCGCGGTCGTCTACCAGGATCTCGCGCTCGTCGAGTGCCTGGACATCGCGGCCAACCTGTCGCTGGGCAACTTGCCGACGAAGTGGGGCGTTCTGGACCGCCGGCGGATGGAGCGTGACGCGGCCGCCGTGCTCCGCGACCTGAAGGTCCGGGTCGGCGACGTCCGCACCCCGGTCGGGCTGCTGTCCGGCGGGCAACGACAGATCATCGCGATCGCCCGGGCGGTCCGGATGGACAAGCCGATCATCCTGCTCGACGAGCCGACAGCCGCACTGGGAGTGCAGGAGTCGGCGAAGGTCGGTGGGATCCTGGACCGGCTGCGCACCGCCGGCAAGGCGGTCATCTGCATCAGTCACGACCTGGAGTTCGTCTTCGAGCACGCGGACCGGGTCACCGTGCTGCGGCTCGGTCACAGCGTCGGTACCCGCCGGGTGGCGGACGTCGACCGCGACGAGATCATCGGCATGATCACCGGCGCGATCCCGCGGGACCCGGTCCCCGGCCGCGCCGCCGAAGGAGTGGGAGCGGCATGACCATGACGGAACCGGTTGTCACGACGACGATCTCCGAGGAACAGCCGGCAGAAGCCGGCCGCCTACGGGCGGCGATGGGCAGGGTCCTGCTGCGGCAGGAGACGACGCTCATCCTGGTCGTGGTGCTCATCGCGGTGGTCGCCACCATCCGCAATCCCGACTTCCTGACCTGGACCAACATCACCGAGATCCTGCGCAGCTCCGTCATCTACTTCGTGATGGGTTGCGGTGCGGCCCTTCTGGTGATCGGTGGCGGGCTGGACTTCTCGGTCGGCGCGATCTTCACCATCGGAGCGCTGACCACCTGTCTGCTGCTGGTCCGCGACGTGCCGTGGCCGATCGCGACCGTCGTCGGCCTGGCGGTCGGCGCCGCCATCGGGGTGCTGAACCACCTGGTGATCACCTACTGGCACGTGCCACCGATCATCGCCACGCTGGGCACGTTCTTCATCCTGCTCGGGGTGAACAACCAGATCTCCGAGGGCGTCGACGTGCTGCCGCTGCCGGACGCGTTCACCGTACTCGGCCAGGGCACCTCGCTGGGGCTGCCGAACATCGTCTGGTACGCACTGATCATCGGTGTCTTCTTCTGGTTCCTGTTGGAGCGCACCAGGTTCGGCATCAACGTGCGCGCGCTGGGCGGCAACCGGCAGGCGGCGATCGGCAACGGCCTCCGGGTCGTCCGGCTCGATCTCGCGCTGTACGTGATCGCCGGGCTCACCGCGGCGCTGGCCGGCATCGTCTACGCGGCCCGGGTCGGCGCCGGGCAGGTGCAGGCCGGCGGGTCGTCGACGACACTGGTGGTGATCACCGCGGTGCTGATCGGCGGGGTGAGCCTGTTCGGCGGCCTCGGCACGATCACCGGTGTCGCGGTCGGCGCAATCCTGTTGTCCACCATCGACAACGCGTTGATCGTCGCCCAGATCCCGCCGCTGTACAACAACATCGTGATCGGCGCGATCCTCATCGGTGCGGTCGGCATCGACCACCTGCGCCGCCGCCGGCTGTACCGGGCACGGTGACCGGCGTGGCGCACCGCCACCGGATGATGGACCCGGAGCTGGCGGCCCTGCAGGTACTCGCGCCGCGGATCACCCTCGACGACGTCGCCGCCGCGCGGGTGCTGGAGACGACACTTGCCGAGCAGACCAGGGACCAGCCGGTCGGGGTACGGACCCGGCAGGTGACCGCCACGCGGCGGGACGGTTCGCCGCTGTCGCTGCGGCTGTACCGGCCGGAAGGACACGAGGGCCGGATCCTGCCGGTCCTGGTCTTCCTGCACGGCGGCTCGTTCGTCACCGGTGGTCTGCACAGCGAGGACAACCGGTGCGAGTTCTACGCCCGGGAGGCAGGCTGCGCAGTGGTGGCGGTCGACTACCGGCTCGCGCCGGAACACCCGTTCCCGGCCGGGTTCGACGACTGCTGCGATGCGTTGGACTGGGTGGCCGGCCATGCCGGTGACCTGGGTGTCGACCCGGACCGGATGGCCGTCGGCGGGCTGAGTGCCGGCGGCTGCCTGGCCGCCGGGGTCGCGTTGCGGTCCCGGACCTCCGGACCGCCACTGCTGCTGCAGATGCTGCTGTTCCCGGTGCTGGATGCCCGGCTCCGGACCGGGTCCGTCGCCGAGTTCGAGGACACCCCGATCCTGATCGCCCGGACGGTGCGGCAGCTGTGGCCGCTGTACCTGGGCGAGCTGTACCCGCTCGTCGGAGCCGGCGGGTGGAGTGGATCAGACGGTCCGGCCGGTGCGTCGGAGTCCGGTGGGCACGCGGCGGGCAGCGGTGCGACCGGGGAGGACGGCAGGGCGAACGTCTACGGAGCAGCTGTCGGTGCTGGCGCTGGTGTTGGTGTCGCTGCTGGTGCCAACGGCCATCCGTTCGCCGGCGCCTTTCCGCCGTTGGCGTCCCCGGCGCTGGTGGAGGACCTGTCCGGTGCGCCGCCGGCGTTGGTGGTGGCGGCGCAGTTCGATCCGCTGCGGGACGAGGCGATCGAGTACGCCGGCCGGTTGCTGTCCGCCGGGGTCGCGGTGGATCTGGTCCACTTCGCCCGCGGGTTCCACGCCTTCGACTCCTTCGGCGCCAGCCGGCTGGGCCGCCGGTGTCTGGACCTGCAGGCCGGCGCGCTCCGTCAGGCCCTCGTCTAGGTCCCGGCGCACGGGACCGATCGTCGGCGGTCCCGCACACAGCGAGACCTGCCCGCCGGGGCCGGTTGTCGGGTGCTCGTCACCGGATCCCGGCGGGTCCGGCACCGGCTGTGCCCACCTGCAGTGCTCACCTCCCGCCATTCCTGACGCTCCGTCCCCCTGACGCCTCGATCTCCCGCCATCCCATCTCCCGCCATCCCATCTCCTGCCATCTCCTCCGTTCACCATTCCCTGTAGGGGGTTCACCCATGACCGAGCCGAGTCCGGGGCTCGACCCGGCCGTCCGTTCGTTGCTGACCGAGCTCGAAACACGACTCACCGTCACTGGTCTCGCGGACCCTGACATGATCCGGGCGGACTTCGACACGATGATCGAGTACCTGCACGACGTCGGTTCCGACCGGCCGGGGCCGGTTCCCGCCGGCACCGCGCCTGATCTGCTGGTCGAGGACGGTGAGGTGGTGACCTCCTCGGGGAGGGTGCCGGTGCGGTGGTACCGACCGGTGGCGCCCGCAGTGGGCCCGGGTGGAGTGCCCGGCACCGACCGTGCCGACCGGTCCCCGGTGAGGGTCCCTGCCGCGACCGCGCCGACGGCGGTCGATCGGGCTGCTGCCGAGACCGTGGGCGGTCACGGCGCGGACGTCGACGTGGTCGTGTACATCCACGGCGGGGGATGGGTGGTCGGGAGCCCGGCGACCGCCGATCCGATCGCCCGGGCCCTGGCGTCCGGGCTGGGAGCCACCGTCGTGTCGGTCGACTACCGGCTCGCCCCGGAGAATCCGTTCCCCGCTGCCTTCGACGACTGTTTCGCAGTGGTGCAGGCTGTCGCCGACACCGTGCCGCACCGTTGGCTGGCGGTGGGCGGCGACAGTGCGGGTGGCAACCTGGCCGCCGTGGTCGCGATGGCCGCCCGGGACGCAGGGTCACCGGCCGTGGACGCCCAGCTGCTGATCTACCCGGCTCTCGACCCGACGATGGCCTCCGCGTCGCAGCAGCGGTTCGCCGACGGCTACCTGCTGACCCGCACCGCGTTGCGCTACTACTGGGACAGCTACGGTGCGGGACACGAACGCCGGCCCTACTGTGCCCCGTCGTCGGCCGACGATCTGCGGGGGCTGGCGCCGGCGGTGGTCGCCACGGCCGGGTTCGATCCACTGCGCGACGAGGGCAACGACTACGCGGAGCGGCTCGCCGCAGCCGGCGTGCGCACGCAGCTGCTGGAGTTCCCGACCCTGACCCACGGCTTCGCCGACCAGCTCGCGCGGGTGCCGGCCGCGTCGGAGGCCCTGACCCAAGTGATAGCCGGGCTCGCCGCCGAGCGTGACCTCGCGGTGCACGGCCGGGTGGGCCTCCACGGCCTCGGTGCGGACCGACCGGGGGACACCCCGCCCGACGCGGCCCCTGCTCGGAGTGTCGGTTCGGCGGTGGCTGCGGTGCAGCAGCTCCGGGGTCTGCACGTGTGAGATGACAAGCAGCGGGGTACCTCCCGGTCGACCAGGAGGCGAACATGCACCGTTCGAGGACTTTCCGGCGAATTGCGACATCCGTGGCAACGGCGGTCATGGCGGCGGTCCTGCTGCCACTGGTTGCTGCCGGCCCGGCGTCCGCGGTACCGCCCTACTTCAGCGACATCCCGACGAACAACGTGTCCGGCACCAATTACCTGCCAATCGTGGGCGACTTCGGCGGCAACCCGACCGACGACATCCTCTGGTACGCCTACAAGGGCGGGAAGAGTTCGCTGTTCCGCGCCAACGGCGACGGCACCTTCGTGACCTTCCCGCTGAGCATCTCCGGGCGCAACTACGCACCGCTGGTAGGGGACTTCGTCGGCGATGCCCGCGACGAGATCCTCTGGGTCACCCCGGGCAGCAGCCGGGCCACCATGTGGCGGTTCGACCAGCCGGGCCGGGTCTACCTGACCGCGCCGATCGACGTGCCCGTCGGCATCAGCACTTTCGCGTCGCTGCCGAGCACCACCGCCGACGTCAAGTCGCGCTCGATGTTCATGGGTGGCGGGACCACACACCCGATCCGCGTGGACACCTACACCTGGCCGCAAGGCGGCGACCTGACCCGCACCGGGCGGTCGTACTCGATCACCGGTGACGTTCGACCGGTGGTCGGCGATCTCGACGGCAACGGGCTCGCCGACATCCTGTTCTACGGTGCCGGCACCCGGACCGACGCCGCCTGGTTCACCACCGGTGCAGGCAGCGGTACCGGGTTCCGGATGCAGCCTGAGCGGATCAACGGCAGCTATGCGGTGGCCACCGGATCGTTCGCCGGCGCCGCCGACGACGTGCTGTTCGACGGCGCGACCGACTACCTGTGGACCTTCGACAGCGCCGGAGCTCACGCCTCGCGTCCGGTCGACCTCGGTCCGATCGCCGACAAGCTGATCCTGCGTGGACCACGCGATGTCGTGCTGCTCTGGGCTCCGGAGGACTCGCTCGAGGTCTGGCAGATCGCGAGCGGTACCCAGTCGATCACCGTGACCGGCAACCTGCCGCTCCCTGCCACCTACCGGCCGATCGTCGGCGGGTTCACCGGTGACGGCAGTGCGTCCTCGGTGTTCTGGTGGGGACCCGGGGCGGCGCCGGAGCGGATCTACATCCCGGACGAGTGCGCCGGCATCGCTGCCGCCGACGGGCCGGACGCCGTCCTGGCCTGCTGATCCACTGAGTCATCGGGCTGAGCGGTGCGGGTCGGAAAGATATGAGGGGGCCTCGAGGCTTCAGGACTCAGCCGCGGGCAGTCACCGTCCGGGCAGTCGGATCCCCGAGAGCCCGAGGACGGTAGCGGCGGCATCCAGGGACGCCTGACGCTCCGCGGCGTACAGCTCGAACGGGTCCCGGATCTCACGGTCGATCGCGGCTGCCATCCATTGCCTGTCGCGCGGAACACCTGCCTCTGCGGCGTCCACGGTTCCTTTTCCGGTGAGGTTCGAGGAGAAGATCCCGGCGGCGGACTGCAGGAGGAAGTCCTCGTAGACGATCGGACGGACGGAGAGGACGCCCGAGCGCACCAGTTCAACGAGGTCACCCATGCCGTCCCGTGCCGCCGGCCCGGCGTGCGCTCCTGTTGTGGCGGTGCCTGTATTGCCGGCAACCGCAGGGCCGGGAGCCACAGCGTCACAAACTGCAGCGTCAGAAACTGCAGCGTCAGAAACTGCAGCGTCGGACGCGGCCGCGCCTGGCGTCGCCGTCACCGTGAAGTACGCGAGGTCCTGCTCGATGAGCCCGAGGTCGGTGTCCGGGAACAGCGCGGCCCACTCGCGGGCGAGGACCGCAGCGCGATCGGCGATGTCGGCCGCTGCCTCCGCGGTGCGCCGCATGGCCGTCTCGTACCGTGCCCGGCCCTCCGGGGTCGGAGCCACGCCGCGGGCCTCCACCTCGCCGAAGCGCACCCGCAGGTGTCCCTGGGTGGTGGTGCCGTCGGCCTCGAGGAACCGTCGGGACTCGTCGAGCGCGCGGAAGGACGTCTGCCGCAGCAGCACGTCCGGGCCGGCCCACATCGGCGGCCCCTGGATCTCGTCGATCATCGTGATGCCACGGTCCGACATCCGGCGGTAGAGCTCGTCGATGTCGAGGACCCGGGGCGTGAGGTGGTTGACGTGGGTCGAACCGACCCCGGCGATGTCCGCCGCGACCGCCGACACCGCCGTCAACTCCGCGTACCAGGCCCGGTCCACAGGCTGGCCGGAGAGCGCGAACGCTCCCGTCGCCAACGCGAGGAACGTGTCGGCATCGGTGTTGTCGAGTCCACCGGCCGCCTCGGCCCGGGCGGCCAGGTCGAGCAGCTCGTCCGGGAACAGCCGGCGGGCGCCGACGAACGTGCGGACGCGGGCGCCCAGGTCGTCGTCGAAGAACCGCCGGTCCTCGGGCACCAGCATGGAGGTGAACATACGGAACGGGTTGCGGGCGAGCTCGGCCGCATCAATCGGCCGGAACGCCGTGGACACCACCGGGATCGGGGTCGGCGCCGCCTCCCGCAGGTCGTAGAAGCCGACCGGGTACATGCCCATGGCGGCGAAGATCGTGGCGACCTGACGCAGCTCGCGCGGATCACCGACCCGGATGGCGCCGTGCCGTTCCGCGGTGACCCGATCGATGCTGCCCAGGCGCTCGGCCGCAGCACCCTGGGCGCCCATGACGTCCCGGTTCACCTCGCCGGTGACCTCGAGCAGCGTGACGTAGGCGGGCACCTCGGTGCCGTACAGGTCGGACAGCCGCCGCGCGAAAGCCGCACGCAGCTGCCAGGTCTCGAGGAAACTCATGGCCGGGCGGTCTCCAGGTCGCGAGTGACACCGAGGCCGGCCGGGAGGCTCGGCGTCGGTCGTCCTGTCAGCGACGGGTATGGGATGCCCCCTGGATGCAGCCGCGGCATCGACAGTGGATGCAGCCGCGGCATCGACAGATCCGTCGACACCGTTCCAGACCTCACTGCCGTTGGATGCCCCACTGCCGTTGGATGCGACTGCCTGATTCCCGATGAGTCGGACACGGGGACCGTCGGTGCCACTGCCGGATACATGCCCGCACTCTGGCCGAATCGACGACCATCCGCCACCCCTGGGTCTTGACCAACCGGTGGTACGACCGACCGGTCCCGCGGTGGCATGAATGTCCCGGAAGCAGAGGGCTCGGATTGCCCAGGTGTCAGACGATCGCCCGCACCAGGTGGGGGTCCGCCCGCGGGAGGGGTGTGGTCCGGTCGCAGGGGAGCGTGGCAGCATCAGGGCCGTGGCCGTGACTCCCGAGCAGCAGCGCCTGCAGGACCTGGCGCGACTTCGTCGGGTCCGCGACCGGATCGACCGGGAGTACGCGCAGCCGCTGGATGTCGAGGCGTTGGCCCGCGGGGTGCACATGTCGGCCGGTCACCTGACCCGCGAGTTCAAGGCCGCGTACGGCGAGCCCCCGTACTCGTACCTGATGACCCGGCGGATCGAGCGGGCCATGGCACTGCTGCGTCGGGGCGACATGAGCGTCACCGACGTCTGCTTCGCGGTCGGCTGTTCCTCGCTGGGCACGTTCAGCAGCCGGTTCACCCAGCTCGTCGGCGAGCCGCCGAGCGTGTACCGCAACCGGGTCGCCGGGATCACCGAGGGCATGCCGGCGTGCGAGGAGAAGAAGGTGACCAGACCGGTCAGGAATCGAGAAGCCCGGGTCGCCGAGCCGCAACTAGCGTGAGCGACATGGACATCACCATCTACTCCAGCTTCCTCCCGCAGACCGATCCGGACGCAGCGCTGGCGTTCTGGCGGGACACCATGGGCTTCGAGCTGCGGCTCGACGTCGGCTACGAGGGGATGCGGTGGCTCACCGTCGGTCCGCCCGACCAGCCGCAGACCTCGATCGTGCTGCACCCGCCGGCGATCGACCCCGGCATCACCGACGACGAGCGCCGCACGATCACGGAGATGATCGCCAAGGGCACCTACGGCAGCATCCTGCTGGCCACGCCCGACCTCGACACCACCTTCGACAAGTTGCAGGCCGCGGACGTGGAGATCGTCCAGGAGCCGACCGATCAGCCGTACGGCGTGCGCGACTGCGCCGTCCGCGACCCCTCGGGCAACATGGTGCGGATCCAGGAACGGAAGTAGGTCGGTTTCGCTCCGGCACCGCGCGGGGTGGCCGATTGATGTCTGATCGTCAGACACATCATCAGAGGTGTCCCACGGCGGACATCACCGGCACCGCCGCCCCACGGCGGACATGGCCGGCACCGGATGCACCCCGCCGGCCACGACGGGAAGCCGCGTGGCTCGTCGGAACCTTCTGTCCGACGCGAGCGGGGAACCTTCCGTCTCGTTGCGCGGTTCACCGTGGTGGCGTGCGGGTGAGATGGTCGATCGGGTGGATGCCGGCTCGGGTGAACACCGGACCGGGTCAGGTCCTGCCACAGCACCGCCGTGCGCGCGGCACCGGCACCAATGGCAGCATCACAGCACCGCACACGGCTACAGGAACGTCCGACGACAGCACCAGGCATCACCACGTGAACAGCACCGAGTCGCCGCCCGGATCCGTTCCGGCGGCGACATCGGTGCGAGAGAGGGACGGCATGGCCACCAGGAAGACCGGCACGTCGGCGAAGGCCGGAGGCGACTCGCACGTCGCCGACACCCACGACATGATCCGGGTGACCGGTGCCCGGGTGAACAACCTCAAGGACGTCAGCGTCGAGCTGCCGAAGCGCCGCCTCACCGCGTTCACCGGTGTGTCCGGATCCGGGAAGAGCTCGCTGGTCTTCGGGACCATCGCCGCGGAGTCCCAGCGCATGATCAACGAGACCTACAGCGCGTTCGTCCAGGGATTCATGCCCACCCTCGCCCGCCCCGACGTCGACGTGCTGGACGGGCTCACCACGGCGATCATCGTCGACCAGGAGCGGATCGGCGCCGACCCGCGCTCCACCGTCGGCACCGCAACAGACGCGAACGCCATGCTGCGCATCCTGTTCAGCCGGCTCGGCGATCCTCACATCGGCGGCCCGCAGGCGTACTCGTTCAACGTCGCCTCGATCAGCGGTGCCGGTGCAGTGACCTTCGAGCGGGCCGGTCAGACCACGAAGGAGCGCCGCAGTTTCAACGTTGTCGGCGGCATGTGCCCGCGTTGTGAGGGCCGCGGATCGGTCAACGACATCGATCTCACCGCCCTGTACGACGACGAGAAGTCCTTGGACGACGGTGCTCTCACCGTGCCCGGCTACAGCATGGACGGCTGGTACGGCCGCATCTACCGTGGTGCCGGGTTCTTCGACACCAGCAAGCCGATCAAGAAGTTCACCAAGAGGGAGCTGCACGACTTCCTGTACAAGGACGCCACCAAGATCAAGGTCGACGGTATCAACCTGACCTACCTCGGTCTGATCCCGCAGATCCAGAAGTCCTACCTGTCCAAGGATGTCGACGCGATGCAGCCGCACATCCGGGCGTTCGTGGAGAAGGCGGTCACCTTCACCACCTGTCCGGAGTGCCAGGGGACGCGGTTGAGCGAAGGTGCCCGGTCGTCGAAGATCAAGGGCATCAGCATCGCCGATGCGTGTTCCATGCAGATCAGCGATCTCGCCGAGTGGGTGCGCAAGGTCAAGGACCGCAGCGTGGCGCCGCTGCTGGAATCGCTGCAGCAGACGCTGGACTCGTTCGTCGGGATCGGGCTGGGCTACCTGTCGCTGGAGCGTCCGTCGGGAACGCTGTCCGGCGGTGAGGCGCAGCGGGTGAAGATGATCCGGCATCTGGGGTCGTCGCTGACCGACGTGACCTACGTGTTCGACGAGCCGACCATCGGCCTGCACCCGCACGACATCGACCGGATGAACGCGCTGCTGCTGCAGCTGCGGGACAAGGGCAACACCGTCCTGGTGGTCGAGCACAAGCCAGAGGCCATCCAGATCGCCGACCACGTGGTCGATCTCGGTCCTCGCGCGGGCGCCGCCGGCGGTCAGGTGATGTACGAGGGGACCGTGGAGGGTTTGCGGAAGAGTGACACCCTGACCGGTCGGCACCTCGACGACCGCACCACTCTCAAGGAGTCGGTGCGCGAGGCCGACGGCGTGCTGGAGATCCGCGGCGCGAAGACCCACAACCTGCAGGACGTCGACGTGGACATCCCGCAAGGTGTCCTTGTGGTGGTGACCGGCGTGGCTGGATCCGGCAAGAGCTCGCTGATCCACGGGTCGGTCGCCGGCCGTGAGGGTGTCGTTGCGATCGACCAGGCGGCGATCCGCGGGTCCCGGCGCAGCAACCCGGCGACATACACCGGGTTGCTGGAGCCGATCCGGAAGGCGTTCGCCAAGGAGAACGGCGTCAAACCGGCGCTGTTCAGCGCGAATTCCGAGGGGGCGTGCCCGGTCTGCAACGGGAACGGCGTCATCTACACCGATCTCGGGATCATGGCCGGCGTTGCGATCCCGTGCGAGGAGTGCGAGGGCAAGCGGTTCCAGGCCGAGGTGCTGACCTACAAGTTGGGCGGGAAGGACATCAGCGAGGTCCTGGCGATGCCCGTGGCCGAGGCGGAGGAGTTCTTCGCCGGCAAGGGCGCGCTGCCTGCGGCACACAAGATCCTGGAGCGGCTCTCCCAGGTCGGGCTCGGCTATCTGACAATCGGACAACCGCTGACCACACTGTCCGGTGGCGAGCGGCAGCGGCTGAAGCTGGCCACGCACATGGGGGAGAAGGGCGGCATCTACATCCTCGACGAGCCCACCACCGGTCTGCACCTGGCCGACGTCGAGCAACTGCTCGGTCTGCTCGACCGACTGGTCGATTCCGGGAAGTCGGTGATCGTGATCGAGCACCACCAGGCGGTCATGGCCCATGCCGACTGGATCATCGACATCGGTCCGGGCGCCGGTCACGACGGCGGGAAGGTCGTCTTCGAGGGCACGCCGGCGGATCTGGTCGCGAAGAAGAAGACTCTCACCGGGCAGCACCTCGCCGCCTACGTGGGGCGCTGACCGTGGCCTCTCGGCCCGGGAGGAATCGTCACGTCGTCCTGGCACGCAACCGACCAACGATCTCGGTGATGATGCCGCCGGCGGTGTAGTAGGTACCGCGGGTGCGTCCGACGGATTGCAGGTAGCCCAGGACGGTGAGCTTGGTCAGGTCGCGGTTGGCGGTCAGGTCGGAGATCACGGTGCCGGTGCCCGCGGCGATCGCGGCACGACCCGCCGAGATCAAGTGTGTCAACCGGCCGCTGACCTGCGGAAATCATCTCGTCGACGGTGCCCGAGATGCCTTCGACCTGACCACAGTAGGTGTGCCGTGCTGTCCCTTCGGACCGCATGACCGCCGACCGTGCACCAAGGTGTCGAGTCCGGCTGGCCACCGCGCCAGACGAACAGACGAACAGACGAACAGACGAACAGACGAACAGACGAACAGACGAACAGACGAACAGAACCGTGCGACCAGATGGTGCTACCACAAGGGTATACCCTGGCCAGCATGAAGATCAGCGTCAGCCTCACCGGCTTTGACCTGGCTACCGTCGACGCCTATGCGCGTAACCAGGGATTGACCCGCTCCGCCGCCCTCCACCACGTCATTGCCGTGTTCCGCCGGGCACAGCTGGCCCAGGACTACGAGATCGCCATCGACGAGTGGATCGACAGTGGCGATGCCGCACTGTGGGATCGCACCGCCGGCGACGGCATCGAGGCGGACCCTGTCTACGGTTCGTCGTCGGTGCGACCGCAGGCCAGCGGGGCATGAGGCGGGGCGACATCGTCCGCGCCGACCTGGAACCGACCCGCGGCAGCGAAGCCAACAAGACCCGACCGGTCGTCATCGTCTCGGATGACGCCCTCAACACAGCCAGCGTCCGGCTGGGGCGCGGCATGATCACCGTGGTGCCCTTGACGAGCAACATCAGCAATGTCCTGCTCCACCAGACGGTGCTGCCCGCAGATGATGAGACAGGTCTGACCGCGCCGTCCAAGACGCAGCCGGAACAGATCAGGTCGATCGACATCCAGCGCATGGGGCCCGTCCTGGGCAGTCTGACCAGTGAGCAGCTGCACCAGCTGAACTGGGCCCTCGTCGGCCTCCTCGCCCTGGACCTGTACATCGACGACTGAGGGTTGGAGCGATGCCCTCCTGCGAACTGTGGCGAGACGAGGAGGACGTCTGCGACCAGGCCGCCGTCGTCACCGTCGTCGACACGACCGGGCACGCCGCCGCCGCGCTGACCGACATCACCGGCGCCAGTGATCAGCAAGGTCTGGAACTGGTGCCTCCAAGGCCTGAGACGGGACCCCGGGTCGGGCGGCCGGAGGTCAACCACCATCCACCGGCTCGCCGTGGTTGACCTAGCTGTGATTGATGGCGCTCGTCGAATCTCCCCGGGGCCGCTCATCGAAATTGGCCACTTGGTGACCGTCGGATGGTAGCTGTTCCGGGGTTGGTGGCGCGGCGTAGGTGGTCGGTGCGGGCGTGGTGGTCGCGGAGGCGGTAGGAGTCGCCGTTGATGTCGATGACCACGGATCTGTACAGCAGCCGGTCGAGAAATGCTGCTGCAACTGTTTTGTCGCCGAGGACTTGGCCTCATTCGCTCATTGCCGCCGCCCGGGCCGAACGGCGGCAGCGATACGCGGTGATCCGGCAGTGGGGTCGCGGTGAGATGACATTTCGGCGAAGTTCTTCGGCCCGGACCTTGTCGGCGGACCCTGCGGCATAACGTCACGTGACGAATCGGCCGCTTGGGAGGCAGTCGTCGTGCGGTCCGGTGCCGGGGACTGCCTCGGGCGGTCGAGGTCCGTTGATCAGTTCCGGATGGTGGAACTGGCGATGACGTGCTGGCTCATCCGGCGCCGCAACGGCTCTCGTCGCGGCCATCCTGGTGGGACGCAGAGATTCGGTGTTGTCAGCAGGCTGTTCGCGCCGGCACTCGCGACCGTCAAGGCCTGTAGGCCGGCGGTGTGCGGACGGCCCCGAACGGGTGCGTTCCGGCACAGATGCGGCTGACGCTCGTCTCGGCATCGGATCCACAGACAGAACGAACTGCTCGACCGAGCCTGTCGGGAAGCTGAGGGGCCGGTCGGAGACGACAAGAGTGTCTGGCGCACAGCACGAGAAGCGCTGCGCGAGGGCGCACTTCGAGTTGGAAACGTCACGTGACGAATCGTGGCCAAGGTGCCGGGATGCGGTGAGGAGGATCGAATCACGTTGCCGTGGGTCCTGTGCAGCTCACAGGAAGCATGTCGGGGCTCCGCCGCGCCGGCGCCTGACGCTCGACGGGACGTTTCCCGGAACTGATGCACGGTCCGACCCGCTGAGATGAGTCACAGGTCTTCGGCTGGGACGGCGGTGTGAACCTGTCGCCGAGTCACAGGTCTTCGGCTGGGACGGCGGTGTGAACCTGTCGCCGACGACGGATCCGTCGACGTCGGTGCGCGCCGCTCGCCGCACGTGAGGCGGCCCGACGATCCTGCGCGAGAAGGTCGACCGGCAGCTCCAGCAGAGGTCTGCAGCCACTCGTTGGCGGGAGACATCAGGGCTGAGTGGGGTTTGCGGCCACATGGGTGCAGTCCTCGGACCAGCTCCTTCCTGTATCGCCGATAATGCACATTATGTCAGTTCACCGAGGGGCGCCGCCGACGTTCTTAAGACCTCGGCTCTGCTCCCCGACATCCGACCCTGCTTCCCGTGCGGCCCTCGACACCGACTGATGCACGGCAAGAACTTTCATGCAGCCGACGAGGTCGCGAGTTGGTCCATGCCGCCGGCACCGGCGTTGCTGCCGACGCTGTCGCTTGTTCCGTCGCCACGACATGTCAGGAGCGGCGAGTTCGGCTCAACGGCACAGAGGCAGCGAACGCAGCTGGTGGTCGGGCTCATCCGGTGCCGGTGAAAGGCGACCCGGTCGGTCGGCAGACCGTTCCCTTCCGCGGCAGTGTGTCGGACACCAGGTAGGCGGTGACCTTGTCGTCGATGCACCTGTTGCCGGCCTTGAGGTAGGCCAGATGACCCCATCCGGTGTAGGTCAGCAGCCGGGAGTTCGGCATCAGCAAGGACGCGATCACCGCTCCGGTGTACGGCGTCGAGGGGTCGAAGTGGTTGCCGACGACGAGCACAGGATGCGCGGTCCGGCGGTTCCAGGGTCCCGCATAGCGGGAGTCGCTGCTGCCCGGCCAGTCAGCGCAGCTGCTGCTCTGCCAGGTCCACAGTCGGCCGAAATGCGGTGCCAGCCGGGCGGATCGGTCCGCAGCCACACTCCACGCGGTGATTGTGGACGGATTCGCCGTGTCCGCGCAGGTGACGGCCTGCATGCCCTCGCCCGGGGTGTAGTCGGCCGCTGCGGCTCCTGCATCGGACAGCTCGTCCTCCAGTTCCTGGTATCCGACCGCCGCCTCGGCGTTCGCGCCGGCTTCGAGATCGGCCAGGAACTCGGAGAAGTCGCTCCAGGAGTCCGGATTGTAGAGAGCTCCTGAAGTGGTGGCGACCAGGTTCCGATCGGTCAGAAAGAAGCCCGGGATCCCCGGGAACTCCACCGGGCTCGTGCGCATCCGGACCAGCAAGGCTTCGTAGCGCGCTCGGGCGTTCCCGGAGAAGGCACACTGCTGCTTCGCCTTGTCGCATTGCCGGAAGAACTCGGCGAGGGTCACCTCACCACCCGCAGCGGACAGGATCCGATCGGTGAACGGCTGTGTCCGCGCCTGATTGCCACGGCCGGTCGACCACGCCACAGGGTCGAGCACCCCGTCGATCACGAAGGCGCCGACGGTGGCAGGGAACAAGTTGGCGTACGTCATGCCCAGGTAGGAACCGTAGGAGTAGCCCAGGTAGTTGAGGTACCGGTCCCCCACCGCGATCCGGAGCAGGTCGAGGTCGCGCGCCACGTCGGCGGTCGACATGTGGTGCAGGATGGGTCCGGCGTTCGCAGCACAGGCGTCCGCGAGCAGTCCGTCCGTCGCTACCCACTGCTGCTTCTCGACGGCGGTCAGGGGGTACGGCAGCGTGTGTGCCGCTGCTTCGGCCTCCTCGCGGTTGGTGAAGCACCGCAACGTGGCGCTCTCCCCGATCCCCCGTGGGTCGAATCCGATGATGTCGTAGGCCCTGCGCAGCTCCGCGGGAAATGACGAAGCTCCGTCCCGGACCGCTGAGACCCCGGAACCGCCCGGCCCGCCGGGATTGAGGAACAGCGATCCCTTGCGGTGGGAGGCATCCGTGGCGGGCAGTTTGATCAGAGCCAGGGAGATCCGCTCCCCTGCCGGCCGCTGATGGTCGAGCGGGACCTCCGCCGTGCCGCACTCGAAGCCGTCACACTCGGACCAGACGATCGTCGGCGCCGGGGCGGATGCCGCTGCCGCCGGGACGCCGCCGAGCCCGGCCGTCACCGATGCGGCGAGAACCGCGACAAGGCTGAACCGACGCAGATGTGCACCGAGACGCATTCCGACCTCCTGCTCGCGCGCAGGCTGTCAGCCGCGAGTGGGGCCGAACCTAGCCCCGCCTGTCAGAACCGGACAATGGACCCAGGTCGCCACAAGCCGCTTGTGCATCGAACGGCGGCCCGCCCGGAATTGCTCCATGGGTCGACCGGCGGAGGCCGCAGACGCACGGAACTCTCAACTGGTCGGGCGTGCCCGGTGTCGCCGGCGCACGATGAGCAGCAGTCCGCCTCCGGCGAGTGCGAGCAGTGCGGCCGCGGTGACAGTCGCTGCAGGAAAACCGGTCTCCGCGAGACCTGATGAGCCTGGCGTGGCCGAGGGAATCTCCGACGGCCGGCCGCCACCCACAGATGCTGCTCGGTACTCGAAGGCGATGCGGACATATCCGCCCCGTCCGGCGGTATACGGCTCCCGCGCATTGGCCGGGTAGGCGACGTCGTACGCCACCACCGCTGAGTCAGAAGCGTAGGACGAGCCGCCACCTCCACCGGCGACTCCACGGGAGACGACACCGCCGCCGCCACCGCCGGTCCACCCGCCACCTCCGCCGCCACCTCTTTGTTGGTGCAGGGTGGCACCGAGGCCTCCGGCCGCTACTGCGAATCCGTTGGTCGGCCCTTGGCCGGCAGTTGCCGCCATATCCGACTCCGAGTCGGGGCCGCCGCCGACGCCACCACGGCCCTGCGATCCTCCGCTACCGCCGTCCGCCACGACGTCGGTCGAATAGCTTTCGGCCGACTGGCCGTCCGCCCCGGAATCCCTTGCCGCCCCCGCGTCGCCGCCGTCACCCGACCCGGAACGAAGAGCGGGATTCGTCTGATAACCCGTGCCTGCACCTCCGCCCCCGCCGGCGACCGCGAGTGTCATCAGGGTGCTGCCGTTGGCGTCAAGAGCCACCACCGCCGATCCCCCGCCCCCGGAACCGGCGACGTAGATGTCCGACCTGCTGGCACCTGCGCCACCCGCACCGACGACCACGCCGATGGCAGTCGTGCCGGATGGAATCGGCAGGTTGAGACGAATGCGGCGTGACTGACCGCCGATCCCGGTGACCTTGCCCCAATCGGCCGCCCGGCCGGTTCCGCCACCGCCGCCGGCTATCTCCATGTCCAGCGTGGTGGAACCGGCCGGCACCGGAATTGTCGTGCTTCCCGGGATCTGACAGTCGAAGACGACCGCACGGACTGCGTTCATCTCGTTGCACACGTCGGCCGCCACTGCCGGGTGCGGTGTACCCGGAGCCAACAGGCCGGTCGCGATCAGGCCCGCAACGGCGAGTATCGAGCCGCTACGTCGCCCCGACCGCCTGATACCCGACAACCGCCCCGTCATGACCGCCCCTATCGCTGCAACTGTTGCCTGAGAGTAGCTGAGCGATTACGGCGAGTGCGGGGTATGCCCAGCTCTCCTGGTGTCCGAGCCGAGTTCACTCGTCCGGGTATGTCGCCGGTCCTCGCCGCCGGACCTCGGGAACGGGGTGCCGCTGGCCGATCGGCTGGGCCTCCGATCCGATCGATCGGGCAGATGCGGCCGGCGGATGTCCGGGCTGGGGATGGGCCGTGCGTCGAACAGTCAGCGCCAGAACTCTTGGACCTTCGGATCCGCTCCCCGACCCTGGTGATACCCCGCCCGCGCGGCCGGCGGTCGGGTCCGTGGGTCCATCATGTTGCTGCCGAACGCATCTCGCGCCGTCTCGTCCGGAACGACGATCTCCACGGTGCTGCCTGCGTCGCGGAGTTCTGCAACCTGCTTGTCGAGCTGCATCCCCCACTCCAGCGGGTGCCTGGTGCGCCCACCGAACGGCGAGAGGATCAGCACCCGGCGGCATCCGGCGGCCAGGTCCGCGTTCTCGTTCCGGCGGTATCCGCCGTCGATGTACAGGTCGTCGCCGATCCGGTAGGCCGCGCCACTCGAGGTGCTGGCGGCGACGGCGTCCACCAGGTCGACACCGCTGCTCGGGTCGAACGCCACCATCTCGCCGCTGCGGGCGTCCACGGCAGTGATCAGGATCCGCTGGTCCGGCCAGTCCACACCCGGCAACCTGCCGGCGACGATCGCGCGCCAGCGACCGGACCAGCCGGGATCAGCGGATTCCAGATCGACAGCAGCGGCGCCGATCCGGTGGCGCATGTCGGCGGCATCCTTCGAGGCCGCGATGATGCGGTTGGTGCGGTCGAGATGATCGACCGTCGACCGCCCGGTCGGCGGGTGCGCCGGCGGCGCCGCATCGAGGATGTCGCGTAAGAGGTCTGCGGGGCGTGCATGGGTGATCTGCGCGGCCGCCGTCGCGCCGGCGGAGGTTCCGACGATGAGATCGGCTGCGGTGACGTCCATCCCGGCGTCCAGGAAGCCGGCGACGACGCCGATCTCCCAGGCGTTGCCGGCGGATCCGCCGCCGTGCAGGACGAGCGCGCGCTCGCTGGCTGATCCGGAGTTGGAGTGCAAAGTGGTCATGGTGGGGGCCTCTCGGAGCTGTGGATCGGGCGCACCCACGACTTCCTAGCCGGCGACGGCCGACAACTGCGGGGTGGCACCCAGGACGGGCGGTGCGGACATGGGTGTCACCTCCTTCGGTCGGTTGACGGTCATCGGCACGGTTGCACATGGGCAGGACGCCCCGCAACGGACATTTCCGAGGTACAACCGTCGTTCCGACTCGTCGGACCCAGGTCGTCAGACACACAGATCGTCAGACAGCAGGGAGGGAGTCGACGTCCGGGGCTCAGATGATGTCCAGCTCGGCGTCGATACCTGCCGGACAGGTGCGAGGTCGTGTGAGCCCACTGCTGGACGGGCGCCTGGACCTCCGTCGCCGCACCGGGCGGAAATTGTTCGTGCCGGGTGTCGTATCGGGGGCCACACCTTCGTGGAGTAGGCAGGAGTCCATCCGGACCCGATCGACAGCGAGAGGAACGACGATGACGGATCCGACAACCAGGCCCCTGCGATTCGGGGTGGTCACCCCGGTGCTGACCGACGTGAACACCTGGCGCGACGAGGTGCGCAGGATCGCCGACAGCGGGTACTCGACCGTCCTGATGCCGGACGTGCCGAGTTGGCAGCCGGCCCCGGGTCCGACCCTGGCACTGGCCGCGAGCATCGCAAACGTCAGGGTCGGGACCTGGGTGTACGCCTCGCCGTTCCGGCAGCCGTGGAACCTGGCGTGGGAGTCCCACTCGTTGTCGGTGCTCACCGAGGGCAGGTTCGACATGGGCATCGGCACCGGTCGTCCGGGTCTCATCGACGAGCTGCGGACCCTCGGTATCCCCGAGGCGGCCGCGACCGGCCGCGTCGCCCAGGTGCGCGACTCGGTCAAGACGCTGCGCGAGCTCGACGGCACCGACCTGCACACCCCGGTGGTGATGGCAGTGCGCGGACCCAAGGCACGAGCGCTGGCAGCGGAGGTCGCCGACGTCGTCACCTTCGCCGGAAGTCCGGACGGCAGTCGCGCCGACGTCGCGGTCCTGGCGGAGGAGTTCCGCGGCAAGGACGTCGAGCTGGCGCTGCACGTCTCCGTGGTCGGCGACACCGTGGCCGCCTTCATGGCTCCCCCGGACATCGACACGGCCGCGCTGCGGGCCGCCGACTCCCTCTCGTACCTGCCGTCCGATCCAGCGGCCGCTGCCGAGGAGATCCTGCGCCGGCGGGCCGAGAACGGCTTCAGCTACGTGGTGATCGGGTTGAACTCGTCGCGGACCCTGGCGCCGGTGGTCGCACAGCTGGCCGGCAGCTGATCAGTGCGCGACCAGGTAGCGCAGCTGGACGACGCCGGAGCCGTAGGTGGTCGCCGAGAGCAGGGTCATCCGGATGTCGGGACCGGTGCCGAACACCTGCGGACCGCCACCGATGAGCGACGGATTGACGTTCATCCAGACCTGGTCCACCACGCCGGCTGTAAGCAGATCCCTTGCTAGGGAACCCATCCCGGAGACGATCAGGTCGCCGGAGTGCTCGGCCTTCAGCTCGGCCAGGCGGGCGACCGCGTCTCCGGTCAGCAGTGTCGCGTTCCAGTCCAGCGGAGCGCTCAGCGTCCGCGACGCCACGTACTTGGGCATCGAGTTCATCTGGTGTGCGTACTCCTCGAACCCGGGCACGGAGGCCAACTGGGGCCAGACGGCCGCCAGTCCTTCGTACGTGGGCCGCCCGAGCACCATGGCCGCCGCCGAGCGCCACATCTCGAGCGACGCGCGTTGGCTCTCGTCGTCGAGCACCAGCCAACCGTCCGGAGCCGGCGCCGGAGCCTCGAAAGCCCCGTTCGCCGTGATCGCTGCAACAAGCACCAGTCGTCCCATTGCCCGATCATGCCGGAACCGGCAGACGATCGCCGGGGAGCTGTCGTATCCGGTAGTTCCCGTTCGTAGCACCGACATGAACACCCACCATCGACGAGGAGACCACGATGAGCACGACCTACACCTTCGACATCTTCAGCAGCCTCGACGGTTTCGGCGCCACCAGCGGCGACTGGGGCGGCTACTGGGGCAAGCAGGGCCCGGAGCTGCTCGACCACCGGCTCGGGCTCTACACGCCGGATCAGCGCGTGGTGCTCGGCGCCACCACGTACCGCGAGTTCGCCGAGATGATCGCCACGCTGCCCGCCGACGCCGATGTCTTCGATCCGTGGGTGACCCGCATGCGGCAGCTGCCCGCCACCGTCATCTCCGGCTCGCTCAGCGCGCCCCTGGACTGGCCGGACGCCGAGGTCGTCTCCGGCGACGCGGTCGAGATCGTCACCCGGATGAAGCAGGAGTCGGACGTCCCTCTGCGATCGCACGGCAGCCTGCAGCTCAACATGGCGTTGCTGAAGGCCGGGCTGGTCGACGTCGTCCAGGTCACGATGTTCCCGGTGATCACCGGCCGCACCGGGCAGGCTCCGATCTTCGGCGGCGCCGACGACTTCGATCTCGAGCTGATCGGCTCGACCACCTTCGACGGCCGCACCCTCGAGCTCACCTACCGCCCGACCCTGCGCGGCTGACCACGCGGTCAGGGTGTGCGGTACCGGGTGTAGATGAGGCCGGAGCCGAACGCGCGGTGATCGACCAGTTCGAGGTCGAGCCGGACGTCGTCGGGGAAGAACCGCTTGCCGCTGCCGACGACGCTGGTCGTCATCAACAGGTGGTACTCATCGACCAGTCCGGCCCGGATCGCCTGGGCCGCAAGGTGCGGGCCGTCGACGGTGAGGTCGTGCTCCGACTCCGCCTTCAGCTGCTCGACCGCGTCGGGATCGAAGGATCGCTCGATCCTGGTGCGGCCGCTCGACACTGTGTCGAGAGTGGTGGAGTACACGACCTTCTCGGCGCCTTTCCAGATCCGGGCGTACTCCTTCACGAACTCCGGTGCCTCCGGGTCCTGGTCGGCGGTCTCCCAGAACACCATCGTCTCGTACATCCGCCGGCCGTACAGGTACGTGCCGACGTCCCGGAACGCCTCGTTGATGAACGAGTGAACCTCCTCGTCCTCCGCTCCCCTGCCCAGCCCGCCCTCCGCCGCCTCGGCGTACCCGTCGAGCGAGGTGATCATCGAGTAGATCAACTTCGCCATCGTCGTCCTCCTCGTCGTTGCTCCGGCCCGCTGCCGGTCACGTCCATGTGACGGGAGGGGCGCCGATGAGTCATCGCCGGATCTACGTATGTTGGCGGATGTTGCGTAGGCGCAACCGTTGGAAAGTAGGTGTCAACAGCCCGAGGGACCGCCCCCGGACGGACACCCACCAGGAGCACACCATGTCCCCCATCGAACTCATCGCCCTGCTCGCCCTCACCGGCTGGGCCATCTACAAGCAGACCGTCATCACCGAGGTCACCGCCTCCGGCCGGTTCAAGATGGCCATCATCTACGCCGCCGTCGGCCTCGCAGTCGGAGGCTTCGCGATGCCCCACACCGCCGGCGCCGCCGCCCTGCTGATCGGTGGCTTCGCGCTCTCCGCCGTCATCGGACTGGCTCGCGGCCACTACACCAAAATCTGGATCACCGAGGACGGCCGCACCATGCGCAAGGGCACCGCCCTGACCATCGCCCTGTTCCTCGCCCTCGTCGCCGCCAAGTTCGCCCTCGGCACCCTGGCCTACTTCCTGCACATCAACGACGGCGCCGGCTTCGGCGAGATCCTCTTCATGATCGCCATCATGATCGCCGTCCAGGCCCAGATCGTCTTCACCCGCACCCAGGCCTTGCACACCGACGCCCGCCAGCTCGCCCACAGCCTCTGAGATCCTCGGACGCCGCCCGTAGCGTCCGTGGAACTGGCCGCAGTAGCGACCACTTCCACGGACGCACAACGTGTTTCACCCCCGGAGACGTCCTGCAACAACCGGAAGAACAGCTCCCGGGCTACAGGACGTCGTGGCCTTCAGAGGAGGGCGTCGGGGGCGGAATCGGCGAGGAACTCGACGGTGCGGAGGAACTGTTGCCGCTCCTCGGTGGGCAGCAATTCGAGGAGGCGCTGCTCCCCCCGCCGGATGTCGCGCCGAGCCGCGTTCCGTGACCGCTCCCCCGCCGCGGTGATCGCGACCAGTCGCACCCGGCGGTCTGCAGGGTCTGGTTCCCGGGTGATCAGACCACGTTCCTGCAGATCGTCCAACACGGCGATGATCCGTGTCCGGTCGGCACGGATCTCGTCGGCGAGCGCGCCTTGGCTGGTGTGCGGCTCCCGGCCCAACACCGACAGCACCACATACGCCCACATCGTCAGACCATGCCGCTCCAGGACCGGCCCTTCGGCGGCGATCAGCACGCGGCCGAGGCGCGCGACGGTCGCAGCGAGGTCGGGCCTGTCGGACATGGGCGCAGACTACTGTTCGACAGATCGTAGGCAGGCGCATATCGTAGGTGGCAGCACATCACTGATACCGGCAAGGAGTACTCATGAACATCCAACTCGGGATGGTTGTCCTCGACGTCCGCGACCTGGACGCCTCGATCGAGTTCTACCGACGACTCGGGCTCGACCTGCCGGATCCCTTCCCGGACCGCAGGGTCTGTCTGTTCCGGATGGCCAGCGGTGTCAGCATCGTTCTGCTGGAGGACTTCTCGGCGGCCAACGATCCGACGTGGCGCCGGCCCACCACGAACAGCTACCAGATGCTGCTGGAGTTCGTGGCCGACGACGAGACCGGTGTCGACGAGCGGTGGTTCGCGCTCACGGGGGCCGGGCATCACGGACGCAAGGCCCCGGGGCGGGACGGCGGAATCTACTCGGCTCTGGTCGATGACCCTGACGGCAACGTCCTGATGATCTCCGCCGACCCGTCCGCCCGACCGGACCGCGATCCGCCCGCCTGACCGGACCGCGATCCGTCCGGCTGACCGGACCGCGGACCATGTCCGCGCGGCCGGGACGAGGGTGGTCGACGGCAATACCGGCCGACTCAGACCCTATGTAGGACGCGGGCCGTTTGGCGGTGTAGGCCGGGGCCTCGCGTATGCAGCATTCGTGGATCACCGGCCAGGGTGGCTGGCTGGTGCCGACATGCATAGGAGGCCCCGGTGATTGAACAGCGTACGAGTGTCGGGCTGGATGTTCATGCCCGGTCGGTGCGGGCGGCGGTGATTGACGCGCTGACTGGTGAGCTGATCGAGCGGGTGGTGTCCCCGTTGACCGAGCGGGTGGTCGATTTCGTGGACGAGATCGCCGCCGGGCACGGCCCGGTGGTGGTGACCTTTGAGGCCGGCCCGACCGGATACGGGTTGGCACGGGCGCTGCAAGCGGCGGGGCACGTGTACCAGATCGCGGCGCCGTCGAAAGTTGCTGCGTCCGTCCGGGGACCGGGTCAAGACCGACCGCAGGGACGCGTTGTTGCTGGCCCGGCTGGCCCGCAACGGCGACATCGTCGCGGTCACGATTCCGACCCTGGCGCAGGAATCGGCGCGGGATCTGGTCCGGGCCAGGGAAGACACCCGGACGGTGTTGATGGCGGCGCGGCATCGGTTGTCGAAGTTGCTGCTGCGACACGGACACATCTACGACAATGACGCCTGGACCGGACGGCATGACGCATGGTTGCGGCGGGTCCGTAAAGAACATCTTCTGCCCACCGGTGGTGGCGTGTTGATCGCCTTCGACGATGCCTACGACGCGGTGGCCCACGCCCTGGCCCGCCGGAACCGTCTCGATACCGAGATCGCAGTTATGGCGGTGGATTCGGAGTTCTCCGCGGTGGCGCGGCGGTTGGGATGTCTGCGTGGGATCGCGACCACGACCGCGTTCGCGTTGACCGTGGAGATCGGTGACTGGCACCGGTTGACCGGTTCCTCGATCGGTGCCTATCTGGGTCTGGTGCCGTCGGAATCCTCGTCCGGGACGTCCCGGGTCCAGGGTGGAATCATCAAGACCGGGAACAGTCATGCCCGTCGACTTCTCATCGAAGCGGCGTGGCACCACCAAGCCCTCT